>DATBMH010000054.1:0-37351 GCA_036554945.1 Gaiellaceae bacterium
TCGCCGCGCGAGATCGAGCACGACAACCCGGAGAACCGGCGCCCGGAGGAGATGCGCGACTTCCTCGGGCAGCTCTACAACCGCGAGGTCACCGACGAGGACACGGTGACCGTCATCCGCTTCAGCGAGATCCGCGGCTAGCGGCCCGGCTTCCGGATCTGCGTCCCGAAGAGCTCGCGGGGCCGGATCTCGGCGCCGCACGCCTCGCAGTCGACCGTGAAGGCCGACGTGAACCGCGCGTCGCAGGAGGGGCAGCGCCAGCGCATCTCGCCCTCGCACTGGGGGCACTCCGTCGGGAGCTCGGCCTCCCACTGCTCGAAGTAGCGCTGGGCGAAGCCGCAGGTCAAGCAGACGGAGACCCAGTCGCCGAGGGTCTTCCGCCGCTCTTCCTTGAGCCAGTTCCCCGCCTTGCCCACGGAACGACTCTAGCCCGCCATTCCGATCGTTAAAGTCCAGGCGGATGGCGATCGCCCGCGAAGCCGAGCCCGTCTCGTCGCTGCGCGAGATCCGTGAGGCGGGTCTCGACCGCGAGGACCTGTTCGGGATCTACCGCAACATGCTGCTGACCCGCGGGATCGAGGAGCGCGGCCACATCCTCTACAAGCAGGGGAAGATCCCCGGCTCGTTCTACACCGGGCGTGGAAACGAAGCCTCGTCCGTCGGCGTCGCGACGGCGATGGGCGGCGAGGACGTCGGGACGCCGTTGCACCGCGACATGGGCGTCCACGTCACGCGGGGCGTCGAGCCCTGGCGGATCTTCGCGCAGTACATGGGCCGCGAGGACGGTCCCACCCGTGGGCGCGACGGCAACGTCCACATGGCCGACTCGCAGCTCGGCCTCCTGGCGATGGTCAGCCACCTGCCGGCGATGCTGCCGGTCGGCGTGGGCTGCGCGCTCGCGTTCCGGATCCGGGAAGAACGCCGCGTCGCCGTCTCCTGGTACGGGGAAGGCGCCTCGGCCCGCGGCGACGCGCACGAGGGGATGAACATGGCGGGCGTCCGCCGCCTGCCGATCGTGTTCATCTGCGACAACAACCAGTGGGCCTACTCGACGCCGACGCACCTCGAGTACGCGTGCGAGACGCTCGCCGACCGCGCCGCCGCCTACGGCTTCGAGGGCGTGGTCGTCGACGGCACCGACGTGCTGGCCGTGTACCGCGAGGCCAGGCGCGCGATCGAGAAGGCGCGCGACGGCGGCGGGCCGACGCTGATCGAGTCGATGACGCTCCGCATGGAGGGCCACGCGGTCCACGACGACGCGTTCTACGTCCCGAAGGACCTCTTCGAGGAGTGGGCCAAGCGCGATCCGCTGGAGCGGTTCCGCAGCTGGCTCCGCGAGAACGCCGAGATGACGGACGAGGAGGAGGACGAGATCGCGGCCGGCGTCAAGCGGACGCTGAACCAGGCGATCGAGCGGGCCGAGAGCTCGCCGCTGCCCGATCCCTCGACCGTGACGGACAAGGTGTTCGCGCGGCCGGAAGACCTCGACACCCCCCACCACAAATAGTGGCCGAGCTCACCTACCTCCAGGCGATCAGCGACGGCCTCCGGCAGGAGATGCGGCGCGACAACCGCGTCTTCGTGATCGGCGAGGACGTCGGCGTCTACGGCGGCGCCTTCAAGGTCACGCTCGGCTTCCAGGAGGAGTTCGGGCCCTGGCGCGTGATCGACGCGCCGCTCTCCGAGACCGCGATCGTCGGAGGGTGCACCGGCGCGGCGATCATGGGCATGCGGCCGGTCGCCGAGATGCAGTTCGCCGACTTCGTCTCCTGCGCCTGGGACCACCTCGTGACTGTCGCGGCGAAGCAGTTCTACCGGGCCGGGACGCCGGTCCCGATCGTCGTCCGGCTCCCGTCGGGCGGCGGCTTCTCCGGCGGGCCGTTCCACTCGCAGAACCCGGAGAGCTCCTTCGCGCACATCGCGGGCCTGAAGGTCGTCTGCCCGGCAACGCCCGAGGACGCGAAGGGGCTGCTCATCAGCGCCATCGAGGATCCGAACCCCGTCCTCTACTTCGAGCACAAGCACCTGTACCGGCGGGTCAAGGCGGACGTGCCGGAGGAGCGCTACACGACGCCGTTCGGGAAGGCCCGCGTCCACCGCGAGGGCGACGACATCACCGTCGTGACGTGGGGCGCGATGGTCTACACGGCCGAGGAGGCGGCGCAGCAGCTCGACGGCGACGGCGTTTCGGTGGAGATCCTCGACCTGCGAACCATCATCCCGTGGGACCGCGAGGCCGTGCTCGAGAGCGCGAAGAAGACGTCGAAGGTGCTCGTTCTCCACGAGGACACGCGCACGGGCGGCTTCGGCGGCGAGATCGCGGCGACCATCGCGGAGGACGCGTTCGAGTACCTCGACGCGCCGATCAAGCGCGTGGCCGCGCCGGACACGCCCGTCCCGTTCTCGCCGCCGCTCGAGAAGGCGTTCATCCCCCAGGTCGACGACGTGGTCGCAGGACTGCGCGATCTGGCTGAGTACTAGGCCCTGATGTCCACGCCCACCGCCGTCGACGTCGTGATGCCCCAGATGGGCGTGTCCGTCTCCGAGGGGACGATCACGAAGTGGCTCAAGCAGGAGGGCGAGGAGATCCAGGCCGACGAGCCGCTGCTCGAGATCTCGACCGACAAGGTGGACACCGAGGTGCCGAGCCCCGGCTCCGGCGTCGTCCAGCAGATCCTCGCCCAGGAAGGCGAGACGGTGCCGGTCGGACAGCGCATCGCCGTGATCGGCGCACCCGGTGCGGCGCCCGCTGAGCAGCCTTCGGGCGACGGTGCCGCCCCCGCCGCGGACGAGGCACCGCCCGAGCCGGCGACCGCGGAGGCCGCGGCAGAGTCCGAGGCGGCGGCGAGCGGGGAGACGCCTGCGCCGCAGGCCGAGGAGAGCGTTCCGGAGCCGCCGGCCCCGGCCGAGCCCGCGCCCGCACCGACGACCGAGCCGGCCGCGAACGGCGACGGCAAGAGCTTCGTGTCGCCCGTCGTCGCGCGGATCGCCTCCGAGCACGGCGTCGACGTCTCCCAGGTTCCGGGTACCGGCCGCGGCGGCCGCGTGACGAAGAAGGACATCCTCGGCTTCGTCGAGTCCGGCGGCCAGGCGGCACCGGCGCCTGCGCCCGCCGAGGCGCCGGCCGAGCCCGAGCCGCAGCCGGCCGCCGCCGCGCCCGCAGCACCGCCCGAGACGCCCGCACCCGCGCAGCCCGCCCCTCCGCCGCCCGCGGCACCGCCGGCCCCGGCCCCGGCCGCAGCCCAGCCGAGCGAGGAGCTCGAGGCGGGCGAGAGCGAGGAGCCGATGACGGCGATGCGCAAGGGCATCGCCGAGCACATGCGGCGCTCGCTGGACACCTCGGCGCACGTCACGAGCGCGATCGAGGTCGACATGTCGCGGGTCGTGGAGATCCGCAACAAGCTCAAGCCCGAGTACCAGAAGAGCTACGGAGTCAACCCGACGTACCTGATCTTCGTCGCGCGCGCCGTGACCGAGACGCTGCGCGAGTACCCGTGGATCAACGGCGAGATCCGGGGCGACAAGATCGTGACGCGGAACTACGTCAACCTCGGCTTCGCGGTCGAGCTGGCGGACGGCAAGGGGCTGATCGTCCCGGTCGTCAAGCACTCCGAGGGCCTGAACCTGCTCGGGATGGCCCAGTCCGTCACGGACATCGCCGAGCGGGCGCGCAACAAGCAGCTCTCGCCGGACGAGGTGCAGGGCGGCACGTTCACGATCACCAACCCCGGCGGCTACGGGACCTTCCACGGCACACCGGTGATCAGCCAGCCGCAGGCGGCGATCCTCGGCACCTACGCGCTCGTGAAGCGGCCGTGGGTCGTCCAGGACGAGCTCGGCAAGGACGTGATCGCGATCCGTCCGATCATGAACGTGACGCTGACGTACGACCACCGGCTCGTGGACGGCGCGCTCGCCGGGCGGTTCCTGCAGTCGCTCAGGCAGAAGCTCGAGAGCTGGGGCGAGTCGGACTACTAGACGCCGCCCGTCGCTGGGCGGACGAGTGGGCCGCCGCCTGGCGCGAGCACGATGCCGCCCGCGTGGCCGCGCTCTACACGCCCGGGGCCGACTTCCGGTCCTCGCCCTTCCGCGAGCCTCGTGAGGCCGGCGACTACGCGGCCTGGGCGTTCGAGAGCGAGGCGCCCGGCGCCGACGTGCGGTTCGGCGAGCCCCTGCTCGTCGAGCCCGACCGGGCCGCCGTCGAGTACTGGGCGGTAGTGCGGGACGCCGACGGGGCGGAGACGACGATCGCCGGCGTAGCGCTCCTCCGCTTCGACGCCGACGGCCTCGTGGTCGAGCAGCGGGACTACTGGCACGAGCTGGAAGGCGGCCGCGAGCCGCATCCGCGCTGGGGCCGGTAGCTACGCTGCGCCCGTGTCGATGCGTGGCAGCTGCTGGTGCGGAAGCGTCCGCTTCGAGGTCGCGGAGCCGTTCGTCCACGCGTCGTTCTGCCACTGCACGTCGTGCAAGCGGATCTCCGGCGGGGTCGGGACCGCGAACGGCCGCGTCCCCACCGAGTCGATCGAGATCACGCAGGGCCGCGAGCTCCTGACGACGTACCGGCCGGACGAGGGCAGCGCGAAGACGTTCTGCTCCCGCTGCGGCTCCAACCTCTTCGGCGGCGGGTGGCCGGAATCCGAGGAGTGCAGCGTCCGCCTCAGCGCGATCGACGAGGGCCTCGATCGGCGGCCCGAGAGCCACATCTTCGTCCGCTCCGTCGCCGAGTGGGAGACGCTGCCCGACGACGGCCTGCCGCGTTACGACGTGCGCGCGACGTGAGCCGGCCCGCGCACCTCCTGGAGCCCGGCCGCGTGCCGTACCTCGAGGCGTGGGACCTGCAGCGGTCGCTCGCCGCACAGGTCCTGCAGGGCTCGATACCGGACACCGTGATCCTGCTGGAGCACCCGCCGGTGGTCACGCTCGGCCGGCGCACCGCGGACGGCGAGCTCCATCTCCCGGACACGGCCGAGGTGGAGGTCGTCGAGACCGACCGCGGCGGGAAGTCGACCTACCACGCGCCGGGGCAGCTCGTCTGCTACCCGATCCTCGACCTGGGGCGCCACGGGCAGGACGTGAAGCGCTACTGCCGTGACCTCGAGGAGGCGCTGATCCGGACGATCGGCGCCGTGGGTGTCGAGGCGACGAGAATCGAGGGCCTGACCGGGATCTGGCTCGACCGCCCGCCGCGCAAGATCGCCTCGATCGGCGTCCACATCTCGAAGTGGGTCACGACGCACGGCTACGCGCTCAACGTCGACCTCGACCCCGCGCCGTTCACGGAGTGGATCACCGCCTGCGGCCTCGAGGACACGGCGTTCACGACGCTCGCGCGGGAGCTCGGCCGTCCGGTCACGGTCGACGAGGTGAAGCCGCACGCCGCCCGGGCGCTCGAGGAGGTCTTCGATCTCGCCTTCGAGCCGGTTCCTGCAGGCGTCCCGGCACCGCCCTCGCACGCGAGCGTCTCGGTCTAGGGCCGCGCGCGACCGCTGCCCTTACGTGCTCCGTGTGCGGTCCCGAACGGGCGCGGGTGGCACGACACGCCGGAAACGTACGCCGAAACCGCGCCCCGGCGCCTCAGACGTCACAGTTCCGGCACGAAGGCCACGGCCCAACGGGCCGTGGCCGAGGGACAGTCCCTCGCGTTACGCGCGCTCGACGACCGCGACCAGCGCGTCGACGACTTCCGGGTCGAACTGCGTCCCGGCGCCGCGGCGCAGCTCGGCGACCGCCTCGTCGCGCGGCATCGCCGCGCGGTACGAGCGGTCGCTCGTCATCGCGTTGTAGGCGTCGCAGCAGTAGACGATCCGCGCGATCGGCGGAATGTCCTCGCCGGCGAGCCCGTCGGGGTAGCCGGTGCCGTCGTACCGCTCGTGGCACGAGCGGACGATCCGGCCGACCTTGCCGAGGAGCCCGCCCACGCGGTGCAGGAGCTGCTCGCCCTCGATCGTGTGGCGCTTGACGAGAGCCCACTCCTCGTCGTTCAGCGGCCCCGCCTTGTTGATGATCTCGTTCGGCACGCGAAGCTTCCCGACGTCGTGGAGCAGCGCGACGAACTCCGCATCCCGCCGGAAGCTCTCGTCGAGGCCGAGCTCGTCGACGACGCCCAGCGTCAGAGCCACGACGTCCCGGCTGTGCTCGCCCGTGTAGCCGTCATCCGCCTCCACGACGTCCCCGAGCAGGAACGCCGTCCCGCGGTAGGCGTCGCGCAGCTCGAGCTCGTGGTCGATCCGAACCCGGCGCTCCTTCGCGAACACGGACAGCAGGCCGACGAGCGGCACGACGAGCAGCACGCCGTACGGCGAGTCCAGGGTCGCGAACGCCACAGCCAGCCCGACCGCCGCGAGCCCGAAGTCGATGAGGTAGACGAGCCCCATCGTCCGCAGCTGCACCCTGGGCGGGACGCCGAGCGCCGTCCAGCCGCGGAGCGCCGAGCTGCCGTAGTCGAGCGCGAACTGCGCGCCGAGCGCGGCGAGGTAGAGCGGCCAGTCGCCCAGGTCGGGCGCGGGCTCTCCGGCGAACCCGAGGACGAGCGCAGGGCCGACCGCATGCCAGCAGTTCCCGAGCCGCATGAAGACGCGCTCGAGATGCAGGCCTCCACGCGCGTATTCGGTGAGGCTGCCGAGGATCACGCCCGAGGCGACCGCGATCGGGACCAGGCCGGTGGGGAGGACGAAGAGCATCGGGACGAGCACGAGCTGGGTCGGGACGGCCGAGCCGGTTCCGATCTCGAAATCGAGCCTGAACGCAAGCGCGTAGACCCCGATCAGGACGAGGATCGTGGCCGCGCTCGGCGTCCGGTCCGAGGGCATCGCCGCGCCCATCGCGACCGCCGTCGCGAGAAAGCCGCCGACGGAGATGACAAGTGAGCGCCGCTCGCGCGCCGCGAGCCGGTCGAGCCGGCGCGCGCGCTGCTCCTCGATCACGCGCTGCGCGCGTGGGTCGAGGGTGGCTGTCCCGGCCGCGGTGGACATGGGTCGAAAATCGGCCTCGCCGGACTTGCACTTGACGGCGCAGGGCGCGGAAATCACTCGTGCGAGGGATCGAGTCTGCCCTCAAGTCCCTCGAACGGAGCATGCAGACCGCCGATTTCTGCACAAACCTCTGAGTGATTCATGACGCGGCGATGGGTGGCAATCCTCTTGGTCTCGGCGCTGGCGGCGTTCGCCGCACTGGCGGCCGCGACCGCGCAGTCGGCTGAGGGTGGACTGATCGGCACAGGGGCGGCCTCGGGGTGCGACACGGCGGCGTCGCACCCCTTCGAGGCCTGGGGCGACAACGCGAACTACCTCCTGGTTCCAGGCGGTTCGTTCGAGGCGGGGGAGCCTGCGTGGAAGCTCGGCCCGGGCGCGTACGTCGGCCCGGGCAACGAGCCCTTCCACACCGAGGGCTCCGGCCACCGCTCGCTCTACATGCTCCCCGGGAGCACAGCGACCTCGCCGACGGCCTGCTTCAAGCTCGGCGACTGGCACGCGCGCTTCTTCGTCCGCGGGGTCGGCCTCCGCGGCGGCCGGCTCGAGGTGGACGTCGTCGTCAAGAGCCTGCTCGGCGGCCTGCTGACCGTGCTGGACGGCGGCGCGGTCTCCCCGTCCGGCGAGTGGCGGCCCTCACCTCGCATCGGGATGCTGATCTGCAACGTCACCAGCCTCCTGGGCACCAAGGCGGTATCGCTCCGCTTCCGCGCAGTCAACGCGGCCTTCCAGATCGATGACGTCTACATCGATCCCTGGAAGGACTTCTGAGCCCGCTTCGCAGGCTCTCTTCGAAGCCGGGCGCCGCTTCGCGCCGCGCGGCCTAGAGCCTCCCGACACGCCCTCGCTCTCGTTGCCGCTTCGGCGGAGCGGGCAGAGCCCGCTCCGCGGCGTCCCCGTACACTTTGGGCGTGAAGTCGCTGCCCGTCGCCGACCGGCCCCGCCGGCCCCCGTGGATGAAGGTTCGCGCCCCGAGCGCGGACTCGCAGTACCTCGACGTGAAGAAGCTCATCCACGGGGCGAGCCTCCACACCGTCTGCGAGGAGGCGCGCTGCCCCAACATCTCCGAGTGCTGGGGGCGCGGCACCGCGACGTTCCAGATCCTCGGCGACACCTGCACGCGCGCCTGCCGGTACTGCTACGTCCAGTCCGGCAAGCCGGAGCATCCGCCGGACCCGCTCGAGCCCCTGCGCCTCGCGAACGCCGCCGCGCAGATGAAGCTCCAGCACGTGGTCGTCACCTCGGTCGACCGGGACGATCTGCCCGACCGAGGCGCCGGCCACTTCGCCGCCACGATCCGCGCGCTGAAGCACAAGCTGCCGGCCGCCGGCGTCGAGGTCCTGACGCCGGACTTCCTCGGCGTCGAGGAGGAGGCGCTCCGCACCGTGCTCGCCGCACGCCCGGAGGTCTTCAACCACAACATCGAGACGGTTCGCCGCCTGCACCGGAGGATGCGTGGCGCCAAGGCGTCCTATGACACGGCGCTCTGGTTGCTCCGGCGCGCCAAGGAGGTCGCCGACTACCCCGTGATGACGAAGTCCGGGATCATCGTCGGCCTCGGTGAGACCAACGACGAGGTCGTCGACACGATGCGCGACCTGCGCGAGAACGGCGCCGACGTGGTCACGATCGGCCAGTACCTCCAGCCCTCCGAGAAGCACGCGAGGATCGACCGCTGGGTGCACCCGGACGAGTTCCGCTGGTTCCGCGACCAGGGCGAGGCCCTCGGCTTCGGCTCGGTGTTCGCCGGCCCGCTCGTCCGCTCGAGCTACCGGGCGGACGAGCAGCGACACGCCGCTGTGACGGGACGCGGGGCGGTGGCGTACTAGAGACGAGATGTTGCTCCTCGCCCTCTTCCTCGGCCTCTTCTTCGTCTCGGGGCAGACGCTCTTCAACGTCGGCGGATGGGTGCCGGGCACGGGGATGGGCACCGTCGTCCAGGCTCCGCCGGCCACGAAGACGCCGACGGCTCGGGGCAGGGCGACGCTCATGGTCAGGCCGACGATCCCGAGGACGATCGTCACGGGCGCCGGCTTCAAGAGTGGCGAGCTCGTCCGGCTCACCGGCATCCCGGTCCGCCAGGTGCGCGCCTCGGCGCAGGGGAGGTTCACGATCCGCCTGCGCAGCGTGGATCCGTGCCAGGGGCTCACGGTCACGGCCGTCGGCAACAAGGGCAGCCGGGCCGCTGTCAACTACTCGCAGCTCTACTGCGCCGTTCCGTAGAGAGCGAGAAGCCGCCCGGAGGCGGCCTCTCGCGTAGCTCGTCCTAGCCGCGTGGGCTAGTCGTCGTCATCGTCGTCATGCCCGCCGCCGCCCGACAGCTCCAGCGTCCAGGCGCCGAAGCCGTGGGTCGTCACGTACATGACACGCTTCTTCTGGTCGATCTCCAGATGCGGGATCACGGTCGTCGGCAGACCGCGTGAGGCCTGCGTCCAGCCGCTCCACCCGCTCCGGCTGACGACGCCGAAGTCGGTGCCCAGGTACAGGGTCCCTCGCCGCTCGTCCCGCTGGACGGTGCCCACCGGGAGATCGCCGAGCGCGCGCGGGCCGGTGCCGTCCAGGCTGGTGAACGTCGCCGTGTTGCTGCCGCGGTCGTACCGGACCTCGAAGATGTGGCCCGGAGTCGTCGGCGTCACGTGGTTGTACCCGCTGTACGTGATGTAGGCGTGGTAGGGATCCTTCGGGTCGATGTAGACGTCCGAGGGGTACCGAGCCGGATCGACGGTGGAGCTCGGGTCGATCCGGTTCCAGACGATCGTCGCCGGATCGGTGGCCGCGGCGTTCGTGGTCACGAAGATCCGCCCACCGCTGGTCGCCGCCCACACCACGTTCGCGTCGGAGGGCGCGGGCTGGTTGAACGAGATGTGGCCGCCCGAGCGGTCCTCGCCCCACGGGTACGGCCCCGGGCACGCAACCGTCCAGACCTGGTTCGGGTTCGGGTTCGCCGGGTTCGGGCACAGCGCCAGCGGCCCGTAGGTGAGCCGGCCGGGATGCTCCGGGTTCCCCATCGCCTTCCAGTCGTCGCACACGTCGATCGCCGGCTGGTAGGTCCCGTTCTCGTCGATGTCGCCGTTCCCGGACCAGACGTTGCAGTGCTCCTTGACGTCCTCGTACGGGAAGGCCGGGTTGGCGCCGCCGTTCAGCGAGCGGAAGACGTGCTCGCGGCCGGTGAACATCAGCTTGCCGACCTTCGGGTGGAAGACCGTCGGAGCGATGAACGCCACCGCCTCGCGCGGGTAGCGGAACGGGTTCGCGCCGAGCGTCGCGGTCGTGTCGGCGATCCAGAAGCCCGCTTCCTGGTTCCTCGGCTCGTCCAGCGCGGCGAGCGCGCCGTTCTGCCACGAGAACATCGAGTAGTCCGCATCCTCCGCGTCGAAGCCGTTGTAGGCGCCGTCCGCGACGAACGTCTCGATCCACGTCTTCGTCCCCGGGACCCGCATCCACGAGCCGTTGTCCTGCGTGCCGCCGGCGAGCTCGCCGGGGCGGTTCGGGTTGTAGGTCACCTGGTAGAAGTGGAGCGTGTTGAGCCCCCGGTTGATGGACTCGATGCGCTCGGGGATCCGCCTCGTCACCGCCTGACAGGTCGCGAGGTTCGCACCCGTCAGCTGGTGCACCGCGACGCAGTCGCCCGAGTCGTCGACGAGCCCGCCGTTCGAGCGGACGACGCCGCCGTCACCCGTCTCGACGAACCGCTTCCAGTCCTTGGGATCCGTCACGATCGAGTGCTGGTCGGGGTGGATGCCGTGCGGCTGCAGGTCGTCGGTCGCGTCGTACGTCATGTCCGTGAAGGACACGCCGGCATCCGTCGACAGCAGGACTGCGCGCCCGTTCGAGGTCCCCTGCGCCGCCTGGTTGTAGTCGTTGTCGCCGAGCAGGTAGACGGTGTCCGGGCTGTGCGCGGACCCGTCGGCCTTCCGCGGGACGTACACGTAGTTGTCGTAGTTGCACTGCGGGTCGCAGTAGCCGGCGCTCGTGTTGTTCGTCAGCTCCGTGAACGTCGGCGCGCCCGTGCGGACGCTGTCGCTGCGGAAGAACTTCGCGGTCTGGCCAGCGCCGCTGCCGACGCCCACGTACATCCGCGTGGAGCCGTTCGGCAGGGCGACCACGTCGAACTCGGCCCGCTCGACGTCGGCGCCGGTGGCCGGGCTCGTCGACGGCCCGCGCGGGGCGAAGATCTGCACCCACGTGCCCGGGTCGCCGTTCGCGTTCGACCGCCAGATGCCCTTCGCCATGAACGACGCGTAGACGGTGTTCCGGTCGACCGGGTCGATGTAGACCCGCCGGGCGCCACGCGGCGAGCACGCCGTCAGGCCGAGGAAGACCTCGGTCGGCGTGTTCGTCGTGCAGTTCGTGACGTTGCCCTGGCTGACGAGCTCGAACGTCTTCCCGCCGTCCTTCGAGCGGTAGAGGCCGAAGTGCGGCGCGCCGGGGATGTTCGCGCCGCGATCGACGCCGGTGCAGCACGTGCTGCTGATCCCGCGCGAGCCCTGGGCGCCGGCCCCGACGAAGATCGTCTTCGGGTCGCCGGGCTTGACCTGGATCGAGCCGATCCCGCGACCGCTGAAGTACTGCGCGCCGATCGGGCCGCTCCAGTCGTCGCCGCCGTCCTTCGACTTGTAGAGGCCGACGCCGGCGATGCAGCCGCTCCTGCAGGTGTTGGGCTCGCCCGTCCCGGCGTAGAGCGTCTTGCTCTTCCGGTCGTTCGGGTCGAGCTCGAGTGCGGCCGTGTTGTTGTGCTGGAACTCGGAGGACAGGTACTCCCACTTGGGCTTGGAGGCGAACACGTTGTCCGTCCGCCAGACGCCGCCGCCGGCGTTCGCGATCCAGTACCGGCAGCTCCAGCGGCTGCAGTTCGGGTCGATGACGCCGTGCGCGGTGCGGCCCGCCGCGACGTACTCGTTCGGCACGTAGACGTACCGGTTGCGGAAGGGATTCAGCGGATAGACCGCGTTGTCCGGACCCAGGTTGGTCCAGCGGCCGCTGTCGCCGAGGCTCCCGCCGCCGCGCGACTTCAGCTCGCGCCAGTCGGAGCGGCTGCCGCTGATCGCGGCCAGCGGGATGTCCGTGCGCGGCGTCGCGTGCATCTGCCACTCCAGGTCGCCGTCGCCGCTCTCGACCGCTTCGCCGGCCTCGTACTGCGGCTCCGCGGGCGAGAACCTCGCCGCGGCCGCGAGCTTGTTGCGGAGCGCCGGCGAGAGCTCCATCTCCTGCTCGCCCGCCGCCGGCGCGGCGGTCTGGGACGCCCCGTCGAGCAGGACGGCGCCGGCAAGCGCTGCCGACACGACCACGGCTGCGCCGGCCAGCCCGACCGCGACGCGGCGCCGCCGCACCCGCTGTGGACCGCCCTTCGGCGCCATCGCGCTCCAGGCGCCTGAGATCTTCGTGCTCACGCGGTCGACGGTGCCCGGCTTCTTCGCGAGACTCTCGTCCAGCCGGCTCACGATCTCCGCGTTGAGGCTGCGGCCGGACTTGGCGGCGGCCTCCCTGAGACGCTCCCGGAGCTGCGTCGGCATCCGGAGCAAGAACCGATAGATGTCCCCTGTCACACGACCCTCCCCTGTAGCTCGGCGCGGGGATCATGCTGTATCTAGGGCCCGATATCAAGTCTTCTTTACCGTGATATCCGCGCCGGAACGAGAAGGGCCGCCCGGAGGCGGCCCTTCGGTGTTGCTGTTCGGGTTCGAGGCTAGTCGTCCAGCTTGTCCAGCTCGAGCAGCCAGGCGCTGAGGCCGTGGGAGGCTGCATAGAGCTGGTTCTTCCGGACGGTCAGGCCGGCGACCTCGACGTTCGGCATCCCGCGTGCGGCGAGCGTCCAGGTGGACGAGCCCGCCTCGAGCCGGAGGACACCGAAGTCGGTGGCCGCGAACAGGTCGCCGTTCCTGTCGTCACGCACGAGGTCCGTGATCGGCAGGTCGGCGAGGTTGTTCGACCGGTTCACCCAGGACGACGTGCCGGTCGCCGGGTCGTACGTCACCTCGAACACGTGGCCCGGAGTGGCCGGGGTGTTCGACGTGTACCCGCTGTACGACACGTACGCGTGGTTCGGGTTCGCCGGGTCGACGTGGATGCTGCTCACGAACCGGTTCGGATCGATCGCCGAGTCGTCGTCCAGGCGGGTCCACGCGACCGCGCCGGCCGGATCGGCGTCGACGTTCTTCGAGATGAAGAGCCGGCCCGTCGTGTTCGCCGCCCAGGCGGTCGACGTGTCGGTCGCGACACGCTCGATCGCTGCGACGGCTCCGCCGGCCCGGTCGCCCCAGAAGGCGGCGGTCAGCCGGTTCGGCCCGAGCTCGGCCCAGTCACCGCAGACGACCGCGAAGTCGCCGGTCCACTCGTTGCAGTGCTGGTTCGCCTCGGCCAGCGTCATCGTCCCGAGGCCGTGGGTCTTCGTCCGGTAGGCCGTGCGGCCCGTGCCGGCGAACATCGTCCCGCTGACCTTCGGGTCGCTGATGATCGGCGCGTAGAACTGCGTGCCGGCGTGGCCGAAGATCGGATCGGCGATCCAGATCCAGTCGGCGATGTCGCCCGAGTCGAAGTTCACGTCCGGGCTGGCGTCGAAGAACGTGTGGAAGCGGAACTCCTCGATCTCGACGTCGAAGCCGGACTGGCCGCCGTCGCCGATCATCGTGTTGCTCCACGTCCGCTCGCTCCGACGGACCTCCCAGGTGCCGTTGTCCTGCGTCCCGCCCTGCCGGATGCGCCGGTCGTGCGGGCTGATGGACAGGCTCTGGAACTGGAGCGTGTTCAGGCCCGAGTTGATGCCCTCGAGCTCCGAGGGGATCTTCGACAGCATCTGCTCGCACCGAGCCTTGTTCACGGGGTTCAGGCCGCGGTTCGGGTCGGAGCACCACGCCGAGCGGTCGACGAGCTTCCCGCTGGAGCGCATGACCCCGCCGTCGTTCGTCTCGACGAACCTCAGCGGGTTCCTCGGATCGACGGCGATGTCGTGCTGGTCGGGATGGAGACCGTTCGGGTGCAGCTCATCGGTCCCGTCGTACGTCATGTCGTACGAGGTGACGCCCGCGTCGAACGAGAGCACGACCGCGCGCTTGTTCGCGATCGTCTCCCCGTACGAGTACGAGCCGCCCGAGTAGACCATGTCCGGCTTGCCCTTCGGCGAGTAGACGAAGACGTCGTACCAGCACTGGCCGGTGCACATGTTGAACGTGCCGAAGCCCGGCTGTGCCGGGTCGGGGCTCGTCAGGTCCGTGAAGACCGGTGCGCCGGTCGAGACGTCGTCGCTGCGGAAGAGCCGCGAGTACGGCGTGCCGATGTTGCCCTCGTACACGTACATCCGCGTCGCGCCGCTCGGCAGCTTGTTGACCGAGATGGCCGCCCGCGTCTGGATGGCACCGGCGTTGAGCGACGGCTTGATCTGCACCCACGTGGCGCCGCCGTCGTTCGACCGCCAGACACCGCGTGCGTACGACGACGCGTAGACGATGTCGGGGTTCGAGGGGTCGAGCTCGATGCTCCGCACGCCGCGCGGCGAGCAGACACCGAGGTTGTTGAACTCGTTCAGGTCACCCGTGCAGACGCCGGTGGTGGCCGCGCCGTTGTGGATGAAGCTCCAGTTGGCGCCGCCGTCGGTCGTCTTGTACAGGCCCCACTTCGCGATGCCGGGAACCGGCCGCGTGACGCCCGTGCAGCACACCGACGACATGCCACGCAGGGCCGTCGTCGAGGCGACGTAGATGGTCTTCGGGTCGCCGGGCTTGACGATGATCTCGCCGATGCCCTTGCCCTGGAACTCGGTCTTGCCGAGCTGGGTCCAGTGCTTGCCGCCGTCGGTCGACCGGTAGAGGCCGGTGCCCGCGACGCAGCCGCTGCCGCAGATGTTGGCCTCGCCCGTCCCGACGTAGACGGTCCGCGACTTCTTGTCGTTCGAGTCGATGTGCACCGCGCCGGCCGCGTTGATCCCGAGCGGCCCGCCGAGGTACTCCCACTTGACGTGGTCCTGGAAGATGTTGCCCGTCTTCCAGACGCCGCCGCCCGCGGGGGTGATGTAGGCGTTGCAGTTGTCGTTGCCGTGGTTGCAGTCGTCCTCGATGTCGATGGAGGTCGTGCGCCCGCCGGCGATGTACTCGTTCGGAACGTAGTTGAACGCGTTCCGGAACTCGGTGAAGGGGTAGACCGCCCGGCTCGGACCGATCATCTCCCACTTCCCCTTCTCGCCCGGCTCGTACGGCTCGCCGGCGATGTCGGCGAACGATTCGCGGGCGTGGTTCATGTCGCCCACCGACACGGTCGTGTCGGGATAGGCGCGCGCGGCGAACCATGCGTCGGCCGCGCCGCCCGGGCCCTCGTTCGACATGCCGGCGTTGCCCGGCGGGGCCGCCTGCTTCAGCTTCGCGAGATGCGCGGCCAACGCCGTCGGCATCTCCGCCTCGCCCACCGGTGCCGCCGGCGCGGCGCCGTTCAGCGCCACCGCCGCAACGGCGACCGCCGTGGCCGAGGCCAGGACGCCGGCCGCGGCGGACCAGCGCCAAACCGTTCTTCGTCGCATTCTGCCCTCCCCAAGTCGCTCTTTCAGGCGCTCGAGCGCGCCCCGCTCGTCGGCGAAGCTCCGCTCCAGCCTGTGCACGAGCTCGGCGTTGATGCTTCTGCCGGACCGCGCCGCAGCGGCTTTGAGCTGCTCCCGAAGATGCGTGGGCATCCGGAGCAAGAAGCGGTAGATCTCCCCTGCCACTTGAGCCGCGCGATCATCGTGCATTTACGGACCGATATCAAGTCTCCTCGACGTAATATCGGTGTGCATAGCGATTCGAATATCCGCCGGCGGATATCTCTCCCGATATTCACTCGTGACGAACAAGACGAGGGCCGCACTGGGCGGCCCTCGTTCGTCGCTGATCCGGCTCGTTCGCTACTCGTCGCGCGGACAGGGCGTGACGAGGAAGAGCGAGTCGCTCGCGTTCGGGCTGTTCTGCGCCTCCGCGTCCGGGCTGTTGGAGCGCCAGGAGTCGAAGAACACGTCCGACTGCTCGCAGGCCGGGTTCCGGCCAGGCTGGGACGGGAAGGTCGCCCCGCCCGCCGGGCCGCCTGAAGACCGGCCGTTGCGTGCGTCGGTCATCAGGGTGTTCACCCGCGTGTCCGTCAGCGCGACCGACTCGTAGTCGCCGGCGAACAGGCCCGCGCGGAACGAGTAGTCGTAGTTGGACGGAACGCTCGAGACGCCGTAGTTGCGGAACGGCCCGGTGTAGGTCGGCCCTGCTCCCGGAGGAGCGGGGGCCACACCCGGGTTCACGGGCGCCGTGGGCTGCGGGATGAGGCCCGCCGCCGCGGCAACGCACTGGGTCGGGTTGCTCGTGGTGATGCGGCAGTTCGCACCCCAAGTCCAGACCAGGTAGTTGCCGGGCCGGTGCCGGCTCGTCGGCCACTCGTGCGCGACGGAGTCGACGTCGAGACGCCGGTCCTTCATCACGACCGTCATGTGACCCTGCTCGTTGATGTCGACCCAGGGCCAGAACTGGTCGTTGCCGGTGTTGACGCCTGCCGGGCACGCCGGCTGCGTCGGTTCCGGGCCACCCGGATTCCGACCGCAGTCGCGGTTGGCCGGCGAGGTCGAGCTGTCGTCGTTGACCCGGGTCGGGCCGTACCACGACGAGCCGCCGTCCGTCGACTTGAAGAAGAACACGTCGCTGTTCGTGCTGTCACGCGTCCCGTTGCGGTTGTCCTCCATCACGAGATAGAGGTCGTCCGCGAACGCCCCGCCGCGCTTGTCGGCGACGATCGCGCCCGTCATCGGGATGCGGAAGCAGCTGTTGGTGAGATGGACCCGCGTCGCGCCGCGCGCAGTGCAGTCCGGCCTCAGCCGGAGGTTCACGTCGTACGCGGTCGTGACGTAGAACGGGCCCTGCCAGGTCGCCCCGCCGTCCGCCGAGCGGACGACGAGCCACTGGTTCTCGTCTTCGGTGTCGAAGTTCTCGAACGCGACGTAGACGTGGCCCGTCTTCGGGCTCACCGTCGGGACCGAGAACTGGTTGTCGTCGCAGGCCGTCCCACCGGCGAACGAGCCCACGCAGAAGGGCGCGCTGCCGTTGATGACCTGGACGGGCGACCACG
The DNA here is from genome assembly GCA_036554945.1 of Gaiellaceae bacterium. GTDB lineage: Bacteria > Actinomycetota > Thermoleophilia > Gaiellales > Gaiellaceae > JACDAN01. Next base: position 17,034 of record DATBMH010000054.1, read on the forward strand.
ACCGACCCATGTCGTCGGAGTGGCTCTCGACGATCTTGGAGTCGGTGATGAAGTTCGGAGTTCCGACCGGGTTCGTGAACCGTGTCCAGGTCACGTAGATCCGGTCGGGCCCGACCTGGGCCGGATCGCACGGCCGCGGCGTGTGGGTCGCCGGCGTGTAGCACGTCGGAGCGACACCCTCGGGCCGCGGTCCTGCGGCGACGTACTCCTTGTCGTTGAAGGTCACGCTGAAGTCAGGCGCCGGCGGCGTCATGACGTTCTCCGGCGTGAACGTCACCGTCCCGTCGCCGGGCTGGCGCGGATCGCCGGGCCCGCCGCACGGGGCTGTGTCGGTCAGGACGACGCACGGCCGGCTCCAGGTGAACCCGCCGTTCGTGGAGCGGGAGACCCAGATGCCGTTCGTGTCGTCCGTCCGGTTGAAGTTGATGTCCACGTAGTAGACGGTTCCCGCGCGGTCGAACACGATCGCGGGGTCGCCGCCGCCGTCGAGGTTGTCGCCGCTCGGCAGCGACGGGAACGGGATCCACCCGTCGTACCAGTGTTCCCCGCCGTCCCTCGTCGTGTAGAAGCCCGACGACGCCCAGCCGAGCCGGTAGTCGTTTGCCCCCGTGACGATGTTGTCGTCGTCGTGCGGGTTGACGTCCAGGCTCGTCTCGTTCTGCGGGAAGCAGCTGTACTCCGTGTTCGCCCGGGTCTCGTCGCCCCGCTCGCTCTTCTCCTCGGCGGCGTCCACCTCACGGCGGTCGAGATCCTCCGGGTTCGGCTCGGTGTTCATGCCGGCCTGTGGACACTCGGTGATGTTCGACCCGAGCACGATGTCCCGGAAGTCGAACGCTCCTGACGGCGTCGCGACCTGCTCGATCTTCAGCGACCTCGGGGTCGACTTCAGATCGTCGCCCTCGTCGGCGGCCGCGCCGGTCGTCAGGAGGAAGAACGTGGCAAGGGCGGTCAATGCCCCTACCAGGGCAAGAAACCTGCTCATGCCCTTCCCCTTTCTCCCCCCGGCGCCGACTATAGGACGCACGATCGCCGTAAGCAAATATGGCAACGGATATCAGAGCGCAGGGTGATATCTCGGGTTGAACCTGCGCTCCGGGGGCATACTGGAGCCATGATCCGCGTGCTGACACTCGCGGCTCTCGCTCTCGTGCTGGCCCCGCTGGGCGCCGCCGCCGAAGGTACGGCAACGGGCAACGCGAAGGTCCGGCTCGTGAGCATGAAGCCGCTCAAGGTGAAGGGCACGGGCTTCCTCTCGCGCGAGCAGATCACCGTCCGGGTGACGGGGCGCGGGACCTCGATCCGCAAGAAGGTGACGGCAACGCGAACGGGCGGGTGGGTGCTCGCCTTCGCCGTCCCCTTCGAGCGCTGCAACGGCCTGATCGTCCGGGCGACGGGGAGCCGTGGCTCCCGCGCCGGGATGAAGCTGCCGCAGCCGCTCTGCCCGCCGCCGCTCTGAGCCACGAGAGAGGCCGCCTCTCGGCGGCCTCTCCCGAGACGAGCTAGCTCGACGACCTAGTCGTCGTCATCGTCGTGCCCGCCGCTTCCGCCGAGGATGAGGCGCCAGGCGCCCCGTCCGTGCGTCGCGGCGTAGATCACGCGCTTCGAGGTGCCCGGGATCTTCGCCTGGGACAGCTCGTAGGTCGCGACCTTCGGCAGCCCCCTGGCGCCCTCGACCCAGTGCGTGCCGCCGGCGGGAAGCCGGAGGACGCCCCAGTCGAAGGAGGCGTAGAGGTCACCGGTCGGTGCGTCGAGCTCGACGTCGGTGATCGGCAGGTCGCCGAGGTCGTGGCTCAGGTCGGTCCAGGTCGCCGTCCCGGTCGCCGGGTTGTAGACGGCCTTGAACACATGGCCCGGCTGGCCGGGCGTGTAGGCCTCGTAGCCGGAGAACGAGATGTAGGCGGTGTTGCCCGAGGGATCCCTGGGGTCGACCGAGATCCCGCTCGGGAAGCGGCGCGGCTGCGCCGGGGTGTCGATGCGGGTGAACACGACCTCCGTCTGCCGCTCGTTGAAGCCCGTGCCGCAGCAGTCCGGCTCCTGCACCTGCGTCGCCGGATTGTTGGAGTCCGCGTTCTTCGCCACGAAGATGCGGCCGCGGCGCGTCCCGGCCCAGATCGTGCCGGTGTTCGTCTTCGCCCGCTCGATCGCGACCACGTAGCCCGTGCCCTTGTCGGCCGAGGGGCCCGTGATCAGGCTGCCCTGGCCGAGCTTCTCCCAGTCACCGCACCCGGAGTCCACGCCCGCGTTGAGCGCGCCCGAGCGCGGGCCGCCGAGCACGTTGCAGTTGTTCTCGAGGAAGGTCCGGTCCCCACCCGCGCTCTGCGTCCGCCAGACGCTCTCGGAGCCGGCAAATGCCGTCTTCGAGACGACCGGGTCGGCCGTGAACGGGATGTAGAAGCCGGAGCCCTCCGGCGAGAAGAGAATCGGGTCGAAGATCCACGACCACCACTGCGGGTCGTTGCCGCGGAAGTTCACGTCGCCCTGCTGGGCGAAGTACGTGTGGTAGCGGATGTTCCCCTGCTTCGCGTCGATGCCGGACTGGCCACCGTCTCCCGACACGAAGTTCAGCCAGGTCTTCGACCCGCTGTACCCGAGCGTCCCGTTGTCCTGAGTCCCGCCGATCACCGTGCGGAGAGGGTCGCTCGGGTCCGGCGAGAGGTCCTGGAACTGCAGCGTCCGCAGGCCCTCGTTCATGGTGATCAGGTTGTCCGGGATGAACGACAGGAACATCTGGCACTCGGAGAGGTCGAGGCCGGAGAGGTTCCGGTCGGGCTCGGAGCAGTCGGACGAGTCGTTGACGTAGCGGCCACTCGTCCGGACGATCCCGCCGTCGCTCCCGATGAACAGGATGTTCGGGTTCTTCGGGTGGAAGGCGAGGATCTGGACGTCGGGATGGTTGGCCTCGAACGGATCCTTGGCCTCACCCGACATGTCGGTGAAGAGCACGCCGGCGTTGCGCGACAGCACGATGTTGCGGCCGTTCGACTTGTCCGCCCCGGCGTACGGGGGCAGCTCGCCGTACTGCGTCTGGCCGCCGATCATCACCACGTCCGGGTTCTTCGGCGAGACGGCGATCGGCATGTCGTACGAGCACTGGCCGCCGCAGATGTCGAACGAGCTGTAGCCCGGGGTGTTCCGGGTCGGGCTCGAGAGCATCTGGAAGGCCGGCGTCGCCGCCCTCGCGTCGTCCGTGCGGAGCACGCGCGACGCGTCGAGAAGGCCGGACGGCCCCGGCACCTGGTTGCGGCCGTCGTAGACGTACAGCCGCGTCCTGCCGTTGCCGAGCTTCGCCGCAGCGACCTCGTACCGGATGCCGAGCGGCGTGCCGCCCGGGTTCGTGGAGCCGTCGTCCGGAACGCCGAAGTAGATGTTCTGGAACGTGGCGCCGTTGTCCCGCGACCGGAAGACGCCGTACTCGAACATCGTGAAGTAGAACGTCCTCGAGTCGGCGGGGTCGTACTCGATGTCGGTCACGCCGCCGCGGAAGAAGTCGTTGCCGGTGGCGCTGGTCGGGTCGACGGGATCCTGCGGCTGGTTGAACCGCAGCTGGAAGCTCGCCCCGCCGTCCTTCGACTCGTAGAGGCCGATGGGCGGCGCTCCCGGCGGTGTGAAGCGACCGCCGGACACCCCGGAGAGCGAGTGCCGTGCGACGGTCGTCCCGATCAGGATGTGCCGCGAGTTCCTCGGGTCGATCGCGATCTCCCCGATCCCGCGGTCCTTCGCCACGGCGTAGCTCCCCGGGACGAGCTTCCAGTGCTCGCCGCGGTCGGTCGACTTGTAGAGGCCGAGCCCGGCCTCGCTGTCGCTCGAGCCGCTGGGCTCGCCGGTGCCGACGTAGATCGTCCTGCCGCTCTTGTCGGTCGGGTCGATCAGCAGCGCGCCGATCGAGGTGGTCGGAAGCCCGCGGTCGAGCGGCTCCCAGTCCGGGTCGCGGGACAGCGCGTCGTCGGTCCGCCACACGCCGCCGCCGGCGGCGCCGATGTAGACGCGGCAGTCACGCTCGTCGCACTTCGGGTCGACGGCGATCGCCGTCATGCGGCCCGACCACTCGGTCGTCAGGCCGTTGTTCTGGGTCGCCTCCTGCGCGACGTCGAGCGTGAACGGCCCGACCTCGCTCCACTTGGCGCCGCCGCGACCGTCGTGGTCGTCGTCGTGGCGCCGCATGGCCTCCAGCGCCCCTTCGAGCTGCGCCGTGGCGACGGTCTTGTGCGGATAGGCGAGATCCTCGTAGGACTGCTGGGCGAAGCCGGCGACGATCTCGCGAGAGGCCTCGCGTCCCGCCTTCTCGCGCGCGACCGGCACGGGAATGCCGTGCCGGCGGTTCCCGCCGGCGTAGAGGTAGTTGAGCGCCTCGCGGCCCTTGGCGTCGCTCACGGCCGCGCTGCTCGCGGCGGTGGGCGATCCGGCCGGGCCGAGCGCGAGGGCTGCAGCGACCGCGGCGCCGACGACGACAAGCGTCGCGACGCCAACGAAGACACGTCTCTTCTTTCGCATGCTCTCCCCTGTCTCGGAGTTCAGCGCGCCTGGCGCACGCTGATATCACCTCGTTGATAGAGGTTTATTTATCTCCGCTCGGCTGGATGCTGTCAAGCAGGAGCGACTCAGGAAGCGGCTTCGTCGATCCTCGCTGCCTGCTTGCGGGCGAGCTCGAGCGCGTCCTCCAGGCCGAGGTTCCCGGCGAAGCCGTTGACCTCGATCGAGGCGGTGATATTGGCTCTCCGCCAGGCCACGACGGCGAATCCCACGCGCGCCGCACCCGATCCCTCCTCGTGTGTGAACGCGACCGCCTCCTCCCCGAGCCCGGTCGCGGGCTCCTCGCGCCAGGCGATGTCGCTGCCCTCGAGGTCGGACCGCCGAGCCTCGAGCTGCTCGTCGGCGTCTTCGGCCGACGGGAAGCGGTTCACGAGCGAGGCGATCACGAGCGGTCCCTCGGTCGCCGGCGTGCCGGGCCGCCGGTAGCGCGCCTTCCAGCCCTCGCCGCCCGGCGGCACCCCCGCCGGGAGATCGACGCCACCTTGCCGTCCCTCGTCGAAGCGCGTGAACGCCGGCCCGACGTCTCCGGGCTGCAGGACGAGCCGCTGCAGCTGGGCGAAGTCGATCGTCGCGCCGCTGTCGTCCGAGAGGCTGCAGCCGGCTGCGACGAGGAGCACCACCAGGAGGGAGGCCACGCGCATCCGCGGCGAGGGTAATCGACTGTCAGCCGCCGGGTTGGAGGACGCCGTTCACGCGGAGCGCGTACGGCGCGGACTCGACGAGCGACTCCGTCGGGTCGTCGTGCATGACGACGGCCCCGAGCTCGGCCCTGTCGTCGAAGAGACGGCGGAGGAGCGAGCCGGAGACGGTCGTGTCGTAGCGCCGGTCGAGCGGGATCCGGACGACGTCCGAGTGCCTGCCGCGGAGCTCGACGAGCTGGAGCGTGAAGCCGTGCACCGACGCCGGCCGCAGCTCCGAGGGGGAGAGCCAGCCGGCGAGCGAGGAGCCGTCCGAGAGCGTGGAGCCGGCGAACATGACGTCCCGGAGCCAGAACCCGGGCGGGATCGTCGCTGCCGGATCGTCCGGGTCGCCCGGCACCGAGCCGTCGGTGAGGTTCCGGAAGGCGACGTGGACGGACTTTCCGGCGAAGGCACCGAGGTCGCAGGACTCTGCGCGCCAGCCGCCCGAGTAGGCCGTGTAGCCGGGGACGTTCGCCGCCATCACGGGCCGCGCGTGCGGGCTGGCGTCGATGCGGGACCTCGTGCACGGGACGCTCGCGAACGTGGCGCCTCCGTCCTCCGAGACCTGCACGAAGGTGAAGTCCCAGCCGCCGGTCGGGTCCTCCTCGAGGTTCCACTGGGCGTCGAAGGTCAGGGCGCCGCCGCCGGCGGGGACCGTCAGCGGCCTGACGATCGTCCGGTCGAGGTCGTTCCCGCCGCCCGAGTAGAGCGCCGCGGGACCGCCGTTCGGCGGCGCCTCGTCGACCGACCACTCGACCGGCCGGCCGGGGATCACGGTCGCGCCGTCGAAGCTGAGCGACCGGATCTCCTTCACCCGGAGCGGGCGGCCGGCGCCGTCACGGAGGCGGACGTAGTCCGCGCCGTTTGGCGCCGCGCCCCGGGCGGCGTACGCGTTGGGGTTGTCCCAGTTCACCTTGCGCGCGACGTGTGCGGCCCAGGCGTGGAGCGCGCGGACGGCGTCACCGCGCCGCCCGAGCGCCTCGTCGACGCCGGCCAGGCCGTTCGCGTCGCCGCGGTGGAGCTTCGTCATCAGCTTCCGCCCGTACCGGTCGTGGAGGTACTCCATGAACGAGTAGGCGGCGCCGTAGTCGCAGTTCACGTCCGGGCTGTCCGGGAAGAGCGTCAGGGAGTTCTCGGGCCCGCCCGGCGAGTCCAGGAGGTTGCCGAGGAAGCACTGCATGTGCTTGTCGTAGCCGACCTTGGTCGGCGGCCGGTCCGGATCCGCGTAGCCGGTCAGGCTGCGCGCCCAGTCGGCGAGCCCTTCGTCGAGCCAGGTGGCCTCGTCCGCGTCCTCGTGGTGCTCGAGCAGGTGCTGGTACTCGTGGGCGAACACGCCCTCGATCAGGTGCGGCCAGGCCGGCGAGTTGCCGCACGGGTCGGCGGACGGCTGGTGCGGCGGGCGCCTGCCGGTCCGGTGCAGCCAGTCGAAGCCGTCGATCGTCATCACGTTGCGGTCGAAGATGTCGTCCAGCTGCGAGACGTAGAGGCCGACGCCGTAGCCGAGCTGGTGTGAGTCGTTCAGGTCGAAGAAGGACTCGTCGCGGATGTTGTCCACGAGCACGACGACCTTCTCGCCGGCGCCCTGAGGCTGGAAGGGCGGGCCGACCATGGCGTTCGTCCCGTCCCGGGAGGGCATCGCGCTGAAGACCTTGGTCTCGCGCGGGTAGATGACCTTGTCGAAGGCGCGGACCAGGTCCTGGACCTGTCCGTCCGACACCTGGGTGCGGTCGCCGTTGCGGCAGTCGCCGGGCAGGAAGTTGAGGTCGCCGGCGACCCAGACCTCGATCCGGCGTCCCGAGCCTCGGAAGAAGAACTGCTTCGGGTAGATCGCGCCGTGCACGGCGTCGAGCGCGAGCCAGAGGCGCATCTCGCCCTGCTTCGGGCCGGACGGCTGCCGGCTCAGCAGCCGGAGCCGGCCGCGCTGTCTCTTCGGCAGGAGCCGCGCCCCGCGCAGCCGCAGCGAGCTCCGCACCGACTGCGGCACGTGAAGCGCGGCCCCGCCGTCATTCCGCTGGGAGACCTTCGCCCGGCCGCCGTCGCTCGCGGCCAGCGCGGTCGACCCCGCGACCCCAGAGAGGAGGGCGAGAAGCGCTGCGGCGATTATGAGCGGTCGTCGGTTGGGCATGGGTCGTCCCTGCTGCTTGGGTCCCGGCACATGGGGCGGCCAGGGACGAGACCCGCTCACCTGCCTTGTCGGCTCGGAGCCGGGGTCTCTTCGACCCTAGGGCGAGGGATTCGCGGCTAGTCGTGGGGCTTGGCCATGGCGCGGTAGTCCAGCGCCTTGTCCAGCGTTTCCTCGTCGACACCGGCCTCACGGGCGACCTCGCGCAGCGGACGGCCGGTCGCGGCCGCCGTCTTCACGATCTCCGTCGCCTTGTCGTAGCCGATGTACGGGTTGAGCGCGGTGGCCGCCGACAGGGTCAGCTCGGCGTAGCGCTCCGCGTTCTCGCGGTTCGCCTCGATGCCGGCAACGCACTTCTCGCCGAGGAGGCGGGAGGCGGCGGAGAGGAGCCGGATCGACTCGAGGAGGTTCCGGGCCAGGAGCGGCACGAAGACGTTCAGCTCGAGGTGGCCCTGCATGCCGCCGACGGTGATCGCGGCGTCGTTGCCGATCGCCTGCGCCGCGACCTGGGTCACGACCTCGGGGATGACCGGGTTGACCTTCCCCGGCATGATCGAGCTGCCCTTCTGGAGCTCGGGGAGGGAGATCTCGGCGAGGCCGGCGCGGGGGCCGGAGCCGAGCAGGCGGAGGTCGTTCGCGATCTTCGTCAGCGAGACGGCGACGGTCTTCAGCGCGCCGGACGCCTCGACGAGCGCGTCGCGGGCGGCCTGTGCCTCGAACGGGTCCGCGGGCGCCGAGATCGGAAGCCCGGTCTCGTCGGCCAGGAGGGCGCGGACGCGCTCGGCGAACTCGGGATGGGTGTTGAGGCCGGTACCGACCGCGGTTCCGCCGAGCGGGATCTGGCCCACGCGCTCGAGCGTGTCCCGGACGCGCGCCGCGCCCTGGCGCACCTGCGCGGCGTAGCCGGCGAACTCCTGGCCCAGCGTCACCGGCACGGCGTCCATCAGGTGGGTCCGGCCGGACTTGACGACGTCGTCGAACTCCACCGCCTTGGCGGCGAGCGCCTCGGCGAGCCCGTCGAGCGCCGGGAGCAGGTCATGTGTCAGGTGCTCGAGCGCCGCGAGGTGGACCGCGGACGGGAAGACGTCGTTGGACGACTGGCCCATGTTCACGTCGTCGTTCGCGTGGACGTCGTCGCCCGCGAGCGTCGCGAGCACCTCGTTCGCGTTCATGTTCGACGAGGTGCCGGAGCCGGTCTGGAAGACGTCGATCGGGAACTGGTCGTCCAGGTCCCCGGAGGCGACGCGCTCGGCGGCGGCTGCGATGCGGTCGGCCTTGTCCCGGTCGAGCAGGCCGAGGTCGGCGTTCACCCGCGCCGCAGCGCCCTTGATCCGCCCGAGCCAGTGGGCGACGGGGGCCGGAATCGGCTCTCCGGAGACCGTGAAGTTCTCGACCGCCTTGCGGGTCTCGGCGCCCCAGAGCTCGGTCCGCGTCTCGACGTCGGCCACGTCCGGAGTCTAGTCAGGGCGTGTCCGAGTGACTGTCACTCGGACCTGGCTCGGCTAGACGACGCGGAGGCTGCGGCGCTCGAGCGGCCGCTCGCGGATCAGCTTGCGCGCAACCTCGGTCAGGTCCTCGACCCACGCCCAGCCGACGTACGCGCAGCGCGGGCACTCGCCGGGGTCGAGATGGCGATCGTCGCCGACCACCGACCGCCGGGCGCCGCACGAAAGGCATTCGATCCGATTCCGATGCTTCTCCACCACGTGCGGAAGTCGGCGCAAACGAGCTTGAACGGCATCACTCGTTCGAGGGACGCCGTCGAGATGCGCCCGCCCGGCGCTAGCCCCGCGTGAGGGACGTCAGTCGGTCGAGTACTTCGGCTGGACCTTCTCGCCGCGAATCGCCGCGATCGCGTTGTTCGCAGCGATGGCCGCCTCGCCCATGCCGACCGTGATCAGCGTGATCTTCCCGGGGTAGCCGGCGACGTCACCGGCCGCATAGACGCCGGGCATGGACGTCGCGCACGTCATCGGGTCGATCCTGATCTGGCGCTTCCCCTCGAGCTCCAGGCCCCACTCGGCAATCGATCCCAGGTGGGAGACGAACCCCAGCAGCGTGATCAGCGCCGTGCAGTCGTAGCGGTCCATCTCGCCCGTGGAGGTGTTCTCGATCGTCACCGCCTCGATCGTCCCGTCGCCGTGCACCTCCCGCACCTCGTGCGGGGTAAGGATCCGGACGGCGCCTTCGGACTCGAGCTTCCGCGCCTCGTTCAGCGACGACTCGAGCGCGCGGAACCGGTCCCGGCGGTGGACGAGCGTGATCGGCAGCTCGGCCGTGTCCTGCAGCCCCAGCGTCCAGTCGAGCGCCGAGTCCCCGCCGCCGACGATGACGCACCGCTTGCCCGCGAACTGCGCCTTCTCGCGGACGACGTAGTGGAGCCCCCGGCCCAGCCACTCGTCGATCCCGTCGATCCCGAGCCTCCGCGGCTCGAACGCCCCGTGGCCCGCGGTGATGATCATCGCCCGCGAGAGGTACGTGTTCCCCTCGTCCGTCGTCAGGGCCAGAATCTCCTCGCCGTTCTGGCTGATCCGCTCGAGCGTCTTCGCCTCCTCGCCGAGCCGGACGTCCGCGCCGTACTGGAGGCCCTGCTCCGCGCACATGTCGACCAGCTTCTGGCCGAGGATCTTCGGGAAGCCGGCGACGTCGTAGACGTGCTTCTCCGGGTAGGTGGCCGCGACCTGGCCGCCGATCTGCTCCAGCGACTCGACGATCCGGACGCTGCCGTCGCGGTGGCCCACGTAGTACGCGGCCGACAGGCCGGTGGGCCCGGCGCCCAGGATCGTGACGTCGACGACGTCGTCGCTCACAGAGGGAAATCTAGTCCGACTAGTGCGAGCAGCCGGAGCCGCAGCCGCCGCCGTGCATCTCGCCGGCAGCCTCGTCCTCGACCTGGAACGAATGGCCGCACCCGCAGCCGGACGTCGCGTTCGGGTTGTTGATCGCGAAGCCGCCCTGCAGGCCGTCCACGAAGTCGATCTCCGTCCCGGTCAGGTACGGGGCGCTGAAGGGGTCGACGACGACGCGGACGCCGTGGGCGTCGAGCTCGTGGTCGCCCTCCATGGAGCCGCGGTCGAAACCGAGTGCGTACTCGAAGCCGGAGCACCCGCCGCCCTGCACGGCGACGCGCAGGACCTCGGCCTCGCCGGCCGGCTCCAGGGTCATCAGCTCCTTGACCTTGGCGGCGGCCCGCTCGGTGAGCGAGACGAGAGTGACGGGGCGCTCGGTGATCTCCACGACTGAGCCCATCGTAGCAACGCCCCCGGGCGCCGTCGTCCCCCGGCGGAGGGCCGCGGACGGCGGACTTTGTAACACCTGATTCACGCTTCGTTGAGCGGTTTTCCCGCGCTCTCGTGCCGCTGTAGACTCCGCGCCGGAGTGGGGGCCACCGCGCCACGGAGCCATGCTCGATAACTGGCTGCCTTTCCTGATCTACGGGCTGCTGGCGCTCGCCATCCCAGCCTCGATGATCGCCATGTCCTTCGCCTTCGCGACGCGGCCGTCGCACCGCACCCGGACGCGTGCGCTGCCCTTCGAGTCCGGGGTCTCGCAGGGCTCGCCGCACCTGCAGCGCTTCACGATCAGCTTCTACCTGACGGCGCTGCTCTTCATCGTCTTCGACATCGAGATCGTGTTCCTCTACCCGCTCGCGGTCGTGCTCGAGGAGCTCGGCTGGTTCGCGTTCTGGGAGCTCGCGTTCTTCATCGGGATCCTGGCCGTCGCCTACGTCTACATCTGGCGGAAGGGGGCGCTCGAGTGGCGGTGAACGGCGAGCCGAAGCGGCTGCGCGACTACGGGATCCACTCCGAGCGAGTGCTCATGCAGGACAGGGGTCCAGGCGTCTTCGAGCGCGAGCTCGGCCCGGAGGACCTCCAGGACAAGCTGCTGCTCACGACGGTCGAGAAGGCCGTGGCCTGGTCGCAGGGGAACTCGATCTGGCCCGCGACCTTCGGGCTCGCGTGCTGCGCGATCGAGATGATGTCGATCGTCTCGTCCCGCTACGACATCGCGCGCTTCGGCGCCGAGGTCTTCCGCTCGTCTCCGCGCCAGGCCGACCTGCTGATCGTCTCCGGCCGCGTGGCGCACAAGATGGCCGCGCCGCTGCGCCAGATCTACGACCAGATGCTCGAGCCGAAGTGGGTGATCGCGATGGGCGCCTGCGCGAGCTCCGGCGGGATGTTCAACAACTACACCGTGCTCCAAGGCGTGGACAAGGTCGTCGCCGTCGACATCCACGTGCCGGGCTGCCCGCCCCGCCCGGAGGCGCTCGTCGAGGGCATCGTCCGACTCCAGGAGAAGATCAAGGCCGGTGTCCCGCCCGCGTACGAGATCCGCGGGGTCGCGTCGTGACGTTCGAGGGCGTCCCGGGCCTCGTGGAGCGGAAGGAGGAGCACGGCGAGACGACGCTGGTCGTCGATCCCGCCCGCCTCGTCGAGGCCTGCCTCCACCTCCGCGACTCCGAGGGCTTCAACTTCCTCTCCGACATCACGCCGGCCGACTACCTCGGCTGGGGCCGGCACGGCGTCGCCGGGTACTACGGCACCGAGCAGGGCCGCGACCTCAACGCGCCCTCCGGCTTCGGCGCCTCGGTCGCCTCGCAGGCCTACGCCCGGGTCCCCAGGCCGAAGGCGAAGCGGTTCTCGGTCAACTACCACCTGCTGGCGCTGCGCGAAGGCGCGCCGCGGGTCCGGGTCCAGGTCTGGATCGACGACGGCGAGACGCTCGACAGCGTCGTCTCCGTGTGGCCGACCGCCGACTGGCACGAGCGAGAGGCCTGGGACATGATGGGCATCCGCTTCGAGGGCCATCCGAACCTCCGGCGCATCCTCATGGAGGACGACTGGGAGGGCCATCCGCTGCGGAAGGACTATCCGATCGGCGGCGAGCCGGTGCGCTTCTCCGGGGAGGAGTAGGAATGGCCATCGTCGAGCGCCCGAGGATCTACGAGGGCTCCCGGATCCCGTCCCCGATCCCGACCGTCCTCCGCATGCCCGAGGAGCTCGAGGGCAGCGAGGACGTCCTCCGGATCAACTTCGGGCCGAACCACCCGTCCATGCACGGCGTCCTCCGGCTGATCATCGACCTCGCCGGGGAGCGCGTCGTCGGGACGGAGGCGGTGATCGGCTACCTCCACACCGGCTTCGAGAAGACGATGGAGCAGAAGACGTGGTGGAAGGCGATCACGTATCCGGAGCGGATCGACTACGTCGGCTTCCAGAACGACGAGCTCGTGTTCGTCCTTGCGATCGAGAAGCTGCTCGACCTCGAGGTCCCCGCGAAGGCCACCTGGATGCGGATGCTGCTCTGCGAGCTCAACCGGATCCACTCGCATCTCGTCTTCCTCGGGACCGGGGCCCTCGAGCTGGGTGCGATCTCGATGTTCTGGTACTGCTTCCGCGAGCGGGACCTGATCCTCGACCTCTTCGAGCTGGTCACCGGGGTCCGCATGCACACGCGCTACTTCCAGACCGGGGGCCTCGCCGAGGACATCCCGCGCGGCTTCTACCCCGAGGCCCGCAAGTTCTGCGAGTGGATGCCGAAGGCGGTCGACGACTACGAGGCGCTGATCGGGCGCAACGAGATCTGGCTCGAGCGCACGCAGGGCATCGGCCTGTTGTCGGCGGAGGATGCGATCGCGCTCGGCCAGTCCGGACCGGTGCTGCGCGCGTCCGGCGTCGACTGGGACCTGCGGAAGACGGAGCCGTACCTCGCCTACGACGAGGTCGACTTCGACGTCCCGGTCCACCCGAACGGCGACGTCTACGACCGGTACCGCGTGCGCATCGACGAGATGCGGCAGTCGGTGCGGATCGTCGAGCAGTGCCTCGACCGGCTCGAGGGCATGGACGGCGAGCCGTGGATCGCGGACGACCGCAAGGTGGTCCTCCCGCCGCGCCACGAGCTCCACACCTCGATGGAGTCGCTGATCCACCACTTCAAGATCGTCACCGAGGGGTACCGGGTTCCCGAGGGCGAGGTCTACGTGGCGATCGAGTCCCCGCGTGGGGAGAAGGGGTGCTACGTCGTCTCCGACGGCGGCCCGCGTCCGTGGCGCGTGAAGTTCCGCGCACCGTCGTTCGTCGCCCTCGAGGCGACCGCGACCTGCATGCACGACGCGCTCGTCGCCGACCTGATCGCGATCGTCGGCTCGCTCGACTCCGTCATGGGAGACACCGACCGGTGACCGTCGGCGAGTTCAACGAGCAGGTGCAGAAGCTGCGCGAGCGCTACCCGGACGGCCGCTCCGCCGTCATGGGCGCGCTGCACCTGGCGCAGGCGCGGCACGGCGGCTGGCTCCCGGTCGAGGCGCTCGAGGAGGTCGCCGAGGCGATGGAGCTGACGCCGGCCTACGTGCAGTCGGTCGCGTCGTTCTACGACATGTACCACCTGGCGCCCGTCGGCCGGCACGCGATCGAGGTCTGCACGAACCTCTCGTGCGCCCTCCTCGGCGCGCAGCAGGTCGTCGACGCCTTCGAGCAGGAGCTCGGGATCCCGCCGGGCGAGACGACCGAGGACGGGGCGATCACCTTCCGGCTGGTCGAGTGCGCCGGCGGATGCGGGTACGCGCCGGTCGTGGTCGTCGACCAGCGCTACCGCGAGCCCGTGCGGCCGGAGGACGTCCCGGCGATCGTGGAGGAGATCCGTGGCCGCTGAGCCGACGATCTACCGCGACAGCAAGCCCTACGGCCAGCTCGAGAGCGCGCGGAAGCTGGCCCCGGCCGACCTGATCGAGCTCGTCAAGGGCGCGAAGCTCCGCGGCCGCGGCGGCGCCGGCTTCGCGATGGGCGTGAAGATGAGCCTCCTCCCGCCGCCGGAGCGGCGGAGCGGCCCGTCGTACGTGGTCGCGAACGCGGACGAGTCCGAGCCGGGCGCGTTCAAGGACCGCGAGATCATGCGCGAGGCGCCGCACCGGTTCATCGAGGGCTGCCTGATCGCCGCGCACGCGATCCAGTCCACCAGCGTCTTCATCTACATCCGCGGCGAGTACCTCACGGAGTACGAGGTGCTGGCGGCCGCGGTCGAGCAGGCGCGTGCAGACGGCGTCCTCGGCGACGTGGACGTCGTCGTCCACCGCGGCGCCGGCGCGTACATCTGCGGCGAGGAGACCGCGCTGCTCGACTCGCTCGAGGGGAAGCGCGGCCAGCCGCGGCCGCGGCCGCCGTTCCCGCCCGTGACCGGCCTCTACGCCGGCCCGACGCTCGTCAACAACGTCCAGACGATCGCTTCGCTGCCCGCGATCCTCGAGCTCGGCGTCGAGCGGTACGCGGAGATCGGGGTCGAGTCGGCACCCGGCACCGTCGTCTTCTCGCTCTCCGGCAACGTCAACCGGCCCGGGAACTACGAGCTCCCGCTCGGGACGACGCTGCGCGAGCTGATCTACGACTACGGCCACGGGATCCCCGACGGCCGCGCGCTCAAGGCGATCATCCCCGGCGGCTCGTCGGTTCCGGTCTTCACGCCGGACCAGCTCGACATCCCGCTCGACTTCGACTCGGTGCAGGCGGCGGGGTCGTTCCTCGGCTCGGCGGCGATCATCGTCGTCGACGAGCGCGCCTGCATGGTGCAGCTCGGCCTGCGGGCGGAGAAGTTCTACATGCACGAGTCCTGCGGCAAGTGCACGCCCTGCCGCGAGGGCACCCGCTGGCTCGTCCAGCTGCTCGAGCGGATCGAGAGCGGCGAGGGACGCCAGTCCGACCTCGACCTGCTGCGCAACGTCTGCGACCGGATCCTCGGCAAGTCGCTCTGCGCGTTAGGCGACTTCGCCGTGTACTGCGTCG
This sequence comes from Gaiellaceae bacterium, assembly GCA_036554945.1. Lineage (GTDB taxonomy): Bacteria > Actinomycetota > Thermoleophilia > Gaiellales > Gaiellaceae > JACDAN01. The sequence goes on from DATBMH010000054.1 coordinate 32,144, forward strand.
CGAGCTACGTGGACAAGTACTACGACGAGTTCAAGCGTCACGTGGACGAGGGCGGCTGCCCCTTCCACGGGGCCTCGTCGATCGACGGCGTGCTCGCGCCGAGCGACCAGCACACCCACTCGCCCGTCGCGACGGTGCCCGCGTGAGCGCCGAGCTCGTCACGGTCACCGTGGACGGGGTCGAGGTCCGGGTCCCGAAGGGGCTCGGCCTCGTGGAGACGGCGGCGGCGGCGGGGATCGAGATCCCGGTCTTCTGCTACGAGCCGCGGATCGGGCCGCCGATCGGCGCCTGCCGGATGTGCCTCGTCGAGATCGAGGGCCAGGGCAAGCTCCAGGCGGGCTGCACGCTGACCGCGCAGGACGGGATGGTCGTGCGCACCGCGCAGAGCTCGGAGCGGGCGGCGGACGGCCAGGAGTCCACGCTCGAGTTCATCCTCGTCAACCACCCGCTCGACTGCCCGGTCTGCGACAAGGGCGGCGAGTGCCCGCTGCAGGACCTGACCTTCCGCTACGGCCCCGGCAACACGCGCATGACCTTCCCGAAGCGGACGTTCGACAAGCCGATCCCGATCAGCCCGCTGATCGCACTCGACCGCGAGCGCTGCATCCTCTGCTACCGCTGCACGCGGTTCTCCGGCGAGGTCGCGGAGGACGGCCAGCTGATCGCGCGGAACCGCGGCGCGCAGTCCGTGATCGCGACGTTCGAGGACGAGCCGTACCGCGGGCAGTTCACCGGGAACGTGATCGAGCTCTGCCCGGTCGGGGCGCTGACCTCGACGCCGTACCGGTTCGAGGCGCGCCCCTGGGAGATCCAGAACGTGCCGTCGGTCTGCGGCATGTGCCCCGTCGGCTGCAACATCTCCGCGACGACGCGCGAGGGCAAGGTCAAGCGCGTCCTCTCCCGGAACCATCCCGAGGTCGACGGCGGGTGGCTGTGCGACAAGGGGCGGTTCGCGTACGGGCACCTCGAGGCGTCCGACCGCGTCGTCGATCCCCTGCGCAAGGCCGCGCCGCGCTACGAGGAGCTCTCGTGGGACGACGCGCTGGACGAGGCGGAGGCGCTGATCCGCGGCGCCGAGGGCCGGATCGTCACGGCGCTGTCGGGGTCGGAGACGGTCGAGCTGGCCTACGCGCTCGGGAAGCTGATGCGCCAGGGCCTCGGGGCCCACTCGGCGCTCCTGCCCGAGCCGGTGGCCGAGCCGTACGACGCCTTCTGCGCCCCGCTCTCGTCGATCGGCGAGGCGGAGCTGGTCGTCGTCCTGGGCGACTCGCCGGTCGCCGAGCGGGCGCCGATCGTCGAGCTCTGGATCAAGGCCGCAGCGCGGAACGGCGCGGAGGTCGTCCGGGCCAGCTCGGCGACGAAGGACGTCGAGGCGAGGCTGCGCGAGGCCGGACGCGCCGTGCTGGTCGTCTCCGGCGCGGACGGCGGCGGGCTCGCGCGGGCCGCCGGCCTCGACCGCGAGGGCTGCTCGGCGTTCCACCTGCCGGAGACGGCGAACGGACGCGGCGTCTCGGACGGCTGGTCGGCGGCGGCCGACGCCGAGGCCGAGAACCCCGAGCCGATCGGGCTGCTGATCGTCTCCGGGGACGAGGCGGCCGCGAACCCCGACGTCCGGGCCATGGCGGAGCAGGCGGAGAAGGTCCTCGTCATCGCCATGTTCCGGCGGCTCGTGACGCCGTGGGCCGATCTCGTCCTTCCCGGAACCAGCTACCTCGAGCGCGACGGCACGTACATCAACCTCGAGGGCCGGATCCAGCGGCTCCGCCGCGCGGCGATCCCGCCGGCGCCCGACGAGCTCGCCGTGCTCTCGCGCCTCGCCGCCCGCTTCGGCGTCGAGCTGTCGCCGCACCCGTCGCAGGTCTTCGACGAGGTCTCGGCGATCGCTTACGGCGGCCGTCCGTACGGCGAGGTCGGGGAGCAGGCGGGCCTGCCGGTACGCGTCCCGTCGAGCCAGCCCGCCGGGGAGAAGGTGTCAGACACCGGTCGTGGCTCCGAGGGACCTGGCCTGCGGCTGGTGACCTACCGCTCGTTGTTCTCCGGGCCGGCGGTCGAGCGGGTGCCGGAGCTGCAGTTCCAGCGCCCCGGCCCGGAGGTCGAGCTGGCCCGTGAGGATGCGAAGCGGCTCGGCATCGCGAACGGCCAGACGGTCACCGTGCGCTCGAACGGAACGTCGCTCGAGCTGCGCGCGCGGCTCGCGCGCGACCTCGCCGAGGGCGTCGTCCGGATCCCGGACGAGCACGCGGGCGGGCTCGAAGGGCACGTCGAGGTGAGCGCATGACGCCGAACGAGCCGTGGTGGATCGACTTCATCAAGGCCTTCGTGATCATCAACCTCGTCATGGGCGTGTTCGCCTACATGACCTGGGTCGAGCGCAAGGTGATCGGGCGGATGCAGCTCCGCTACGGCCCCAACCGGGCCGGTCCCTTCGGGCTGCTCCAGCCGATCGCCGACCTGGTGAAGCTGATCCGCAAGGAGGCCTTCTACCCCGGTAGCGCGGTCGAGACGCTCTACATCACGGCGCCGATCATCTCCGCGTTCACGGCGCTCGCCGCCTTCGCGGTGATCCCGTTCGGCCCGGGCTGGGAGGTCGCCGGCTACGACATCACGGGCCAGATCGCCAACGTCCCGATCGCGCTGATCCTGCTGTTCGCGCTCGGCTCGCTCGGCGTCTACGGCTTCATCATCGGCGGCTGGGCGTCCGACTCGAAGTACTCGCTGCTCGGCTCGATGCGGACCTGCGCACAGCTCGTTTCGTACGAGGTCTCGCTCGCCCTGTCCGTTCTCGGCGTGATCGTCATGGCCGGGTCGCTGTCCCTCGTGGACATCGTCCACGCGCAGGAGAACGACTGGTGGTACGCGGTGCCGCAGTTCATCGGGCTCCTGACGTTCTTCGTCGCCGGGGTGGCCGAGACGAACCGGGCGCCCTTCGACCTGCCCGAGGCGGAGCAGGAGCTCGTCGCGGGCTACCACACCGAGTACAGCGGCATGCGCTTCGGCCTCTTCCAGATGGCCGAGTACATCAACATGATCGTGCTCTCCGCCCTCTGCGTGACGCTCTTCTTCGGCGGCTGGCTCGGCCCCTGGAACTCGGACGACCTCGGCCCGCTCTGGTTCCTGCTGAAGCTCGCGGTCGTCATCTTCATCTTCATCTGGCTGCGGACGACGCTGCCGCGCCTCCGCTACGACCAGCTGATGGCGTTCGGGTGGAAGGTGCTGCTCCCGGTGGCGACGCTGAACGCGCTGATCACCGCCGCGGTGGTGGTCGCCGTATGAGCCCGCAGCCGTTCGACACGATCAAGGGCTTCGGCGTCACGCTGAAGCACATCTTCAAGAAGCCGATCACGCAGCAGTACCCCGAGTTCAAGCGGCCGATGTACCCGAGGTTCCGCGGCCGCCACCGGCTCTGGACGCACGAGAACGGGCTCGAGAAGTGCGTCGGCTGCTCGCTCTGCGCGGCCGCCTGCCCCGCGGACTGCATCCGCGTCGTGGCCGAGGAGAACACGCCGACCAACCGCGTCTCCGCCGGCGAGCGGTACGCGCGGATCTACGAGATCAACCTCAGCCGCTGCATCTTCTGCGGCTACTGCGAGCTCGCGTGCCCGTTCGACGCGATCACGCTGGAGGCGGAGTTCGAGATCTCGGAGTACTCGCGCGACGACCTGATCTACACGAAGGACATGCTCCTGCGACCGCCGGTCAAGCGGGTGCCGGTCGCCGACCGGGACCTCTTCGACACGCCGATCCCCGCCTACAAGGCGCGCTCCTAGCGCATGGGCGACGTACTCGTCTGGTTCATCTGGTTCGTCGCCGCCTTCGGGTGCCTCGGCTCGGGCATCGCCGTGATCTCGTTCTCGAACCCGTTCTACTCGGCCATCGCCCTGATCGGGAACCTGGCGTCGCTCGCCGTCCTGTACCTGCTGCTGGCGGCCGAGTTCCTCGCGGCCGCGCAGGTGCTCGTCTACGCCGGCGCCGTCATGGTCATGTTCCTCTTCGTCATCGCGTACATCGGGCGGGACGCCGACGCGCCGTTCGTCGGCGGCCCCAGCTGGCAGACGCTCGCCGCCGTCATCGCCGCCGGCGCGATCCTCGTCGAGATCGTCGTGGCGATCGGCCTGAAGGCGGGCGGCAGGCTTTCGGACGAGGCCGACGTCGCGGACGCGTTCGGCAGCCCGGCGGACATCGGCCGCGTCTTCCTCACCGACCACCTCCTGGCCTTCGAGATCACCTCGATCGTGCTGCTGGTCGCGGCCGTCGGCGGCGTGATCCTCGGCAGCGAGGCGCGGAAGCGGGCGATGCCGCAGTGATGGGCCCGGACGTCAGCTGGTACATCGTCCTCTCGGCGTTCCTCTTCTCGATCGGCGCGATGGGCGTGCTGCTCCGGCGCAGCCCGCTGATCGTGCTGCTCTCGCTCGAGATCATGCTCAACTCGGCGAACCTCGCCCTGATCGGCTTTGCGCGGCACCTGGGCCAGGCGGACGGCCAGATCTTCGCGCTCGCGGTCATGGCCGTGGCGGCCTCCGAGGTCGTCGTCGGGCTCGGGCTGATCGTCGCGCTCCACCGGAGCGACGTCGCTCTCGACGTCGACGAGCTCACCACGCTACGAGGCTGACGTGATCGCCGCCGCCTGGATCTGCCTGCTCTCCCCGCTCGCTGCGGCCGTGCTGATCACCCTGCTGGGGACCCGGGTCCCGCGGAAGGCGGCCGCCTACGTCGCGACGCTGTCGGTGCTCGTCTCGTTCGTCGCCGCCCTGACGACGCTCGTCCTGCTCCTCGGCGACTCGCCGGAGGACCGTTCGCACCCGTCGACGCTCTGGACCTGGCTGACAGCGGGCGACTTCCGGGTCGGGCTCGACATCCTGGTCGACCCGCTCTCGGTCTTCATGATGCTGATCGTCTCCGGCGTCGGCTTCCTGATCGTCGGCTACGCGATCGGGTACATGGACGGCTCCGACGAGGAGCGCCGCTTCTTCGCGTACATGTCGCTCTTCGTCTTCTCGATGCTCCTGCTCGTCCAGGCGGGCGACCTGCTGCTGCTGCTCGCCGGCTGGGGGCTCGTCGGCCTGTGCTCGTACTTCCTGATCGGCTACGACCAGCACCGGCCGGAGGCGATCGCGGCCGCGAAGAAGGCGTTCATCATGAACGCGTTCGGGGACGCGACGATGGCGCTCGCGCTGTTCCTCCTCGTCCAGCGGCTCGGCACGCTCGAGT
>DATBMH010000096.1:0-12100 GCA_036554945.1 Gaiellaceae bacterium
CGCTGACGGGCGCGGACATGGTCTTCGTCACGGCCGGGGAGGGCGGCGGGACGGGGACGGGCGCGGCGCCGGTCGTGGCCGAGCTTGCCCGCGAGCTCGAGGCGCTCACCGTCGGCGTCGTCACGCGACCGTTCGGCTTCGAGGGCCGCAAGCGGGCAGACCAGGCGATGATGGGCATCGAGGAGCTCCGCGACAACGTCGACACGCTGATCGTGATCGAGAACGACCGGCTGCTTCAGGTCGTGGAGAAGCGGACGTCGATCGTCGACGCCTTCCGCATGGCCGACGACATCCTCCGCCAGGGGGTCCAGGGCATCACCGACCTGATCACGGTGCCGGGGATCGTGAACCTCGACTTCGCCGACGTCCGCGCGATCATGTCCGACGCCGGTTCGGCGCTCATGGGCATCGGGACCGCGTCCGGGGAGAGCCGCGCGGCCGAGGCGGCGCACACGGCCGTGTCGTCGCCGCTGCTCGAGTCGTCGATCGAAGGCGCGACCGGGATCCTGCTGAACATCAGCGGCCCGCCGGAGATGGGTCTCTTCGAGGTGAACGAGGCGGCCGAGGTCGTCACGGGCGCGGCTGACCAGAATGCGAACGTGATCTTCGGCGCGGTCATCGACGACTCGCTGAAGGACGAGGTCCGCGTCACGGTCATCGCGACCGGCTTCGGCCCGGCCGCGCACCGGCGCCGGCGGCGCGCGGCGGTGCCCGAGGAGGCGCCGGCGACGCCGCAGCCCGAGGAGCGCGAGCGCTTCGAGGTCACGGACGAGGAGCTGGAAGTCCCCTCGTTCCTCCGCGATTAGTCGAGCGGAGTCGCCACAAGCCACGGCGGTAGCATCCGGCGCGTCGTGCAGACGCTGCGCCGAACTCCGCTCCACGAGCGCCATGTCGCCCTCGGCGCGCGCCTCGTCCCCTTCGCCGGGTGGGAGATGCCCGTGCAGTACGAGGGCGTCATCCCCGAGCATCGCGCGGTCCGTACGGACGCGGGCGTCTTCGACGTGTCGCACATGGGCGAGCTCGAGGTGGAGGGCCCGCGGGCGCACGAGTTCCTCCAGGGCGTGCTCTCGAACGACCTCGAGCGGATCGAGCCCGGGCAGGCCCAGTACACGCTGCTCACGAACGAGCGCGGCGGGATCGTCGACGACCTGATCGCCTACCGGCTCGAGGCGGGCCGCTACCTGCTCATCGTCAACGCCTCGAACCGCGAGGCCGACTTCCGGTGGCTCAAGGAGCGCGAGATCCGGGGCTCGGACGTCCGCGACGTCTCGGACGAGTACGCGCTCCTCGCCGTGCAGGGGCCGCGCTCGCTCGAGCGCCTCGGGCTGGAGCCCGCGCCGGCGTTCACGTTCTCCATGGACGAGCTCGACGGGCTCGAGGTGATGGTCAACCGGACCGGGTACACCGGCGAGACCGGCGTCGAGCTGATGATCCCCGCCGAGGACGGGGCCGCGCTCTGGGACGCGGTGCTGGCCCGTGGCGTGAAGCCTGCCGGCCTGGGCGCGCGCGACACGCTTCGTCTCGAGGTCTGCTACCCGCTCCACGGCAACGACATCGGGCCGGACACCGACGCGATCTCCGCCGGGCTCGGCTGGGTGGCGGCGCTCGACAAGGACTTCACCGGCGCCGACGAGCTCCGGCGGATCAAGGAGGAGGGCCCCGGCCGCAAGCTGGCGGCCTTCGTGATGGAGGAGGCCGGGATCCCACGCCAGGGCATGGCCATCGACGGCGGCGGCGAGGTCACCTCCGGCACGCACTCCCCGATGCTCGACAAGGGCATCGGCATGGGCTACGTCCCCGCGGAGCAGTCCGAGCCGGGGACCGAGCTGACCGTCGACGTGCGCGGGCGTTCGCGAACAGCGCGCGTCGTCAAGAAACCGATCTACAAGCGCGAGGAGGATTGATGCCGGCAGCCGAGAGCTACCCGGACGACCTGCTGTACCACCGTGAGCACGACTGGGCCCGCCTCGGGGACGGCGAGGCCGTGCTCGGGATCACCTGGTACGCACAGGACGCGCTCGGCGAGCTCGTCCACTTCGAGCCGCCCGAGGCCGGGGCGTCGGTCGACAAGGACGGGGTCTACGGTGAGGTCGAGTCCGTGAAGGCTGTGTCCGACCTGGTCTCGCCGCTCTCGGGCGAGGTCGTCGAGGTGAACCAGAAGGTCGTCGGCGCGCCGGAGACCGTGAACGAGGATCCGTACGGCGACGGCTGGCTCGTCCGCATCCGCCTCGCCGACCAGTCCGAGACCGACGGCCTGATGGATCCCGAGGCGTACCGGGCGTTCCTCGCCGAGCAGTGACCTACGCCACGCTGACCGACGCCGACCGCTCGGCGATGCTGGAGGCCATCGGCCTCTCGAGCATCGACGAGCTCTTCCGCGACATCCCGTCGGGGGTCCGGTTCGACCGGCCGCTCGCGCTCGACGACCCGCTCACCGAGCAGGAGATCGTCGGCCGCCTCGAGGAGCTGGCGGCGCGCAACGTCCACGCCGGCGAGGAGCTCTCGTTCGTCGGCGCCGGCGTCTACGACCACTACGTCCCTGCGGTCGTCGACTACATCCTCCAGCGCGGCGAGTTCCTCACGGCGTACACGCCGTACCAGCCGGAGCTGAGCCAAGGCGTTCTCCAGGCGATCTTCGAGTACCAGACCGTGATCTGCGAGCTGACGGGCATGGACGTGTCCAACGCGTCCGGGTACGACGGCACGACGGTCGCCGCCGACGCCTGCTACATCGCAAAGCACGCGACGGGTCGGTCCAAGATCGTCCTCGCCGAGACGATCAGCCCGCAGGTGCGCCAGGTCGTCCGCACGTACGCGCCGGGCTTCGGCATGGAGGTCGTCGACGTCCCGCACCGGGACGGCGTGGTCGACCCCGAGGAGTTCCGGGCAGCCGCGGAGGGCGCTGCCTGCGCGATCTTCCAGCAGCCGAACTTCTTCGGGTGCCTGGAGGCGGCTCCGCAACTGGCGGCGGCGGCGAACGACGCCGGGGCGCTCTCGGTCGCCCACGTCGACCCGATCTCGCTCGGCGTGCTCGAGGCCCCGGGCGCCTACGGCTGCGCGATCGCGATCGGCGAGGGGCAGTCGGCCGGGAACCCGCTGTCTTTCGGCGGCCCGCACTACGGGTTCATCGCCGCGCGCGAGGAGTACACGCGGCGGATGCCCGGCCGGATCGTCGGCGAGACGACCGACGTCCACGGGAAGCGCGGCTACGTGCTGACGCTGCAGACGCGGGAGCAGCACATCCGGCGCGAGAAGGCGACGTCGAACATCACGACCAACCAGACCCTGCTGGCCCTCGGCGGGCTCATCTATCTGTGCTGGCTGGGGCCCGAGGGGCTGCAGGAGGTGGGCGAGACCTGCATGGCCCTCGCGGAGCACGCAAAGGAGCGGCTGGAGCTTCCACTCTTGTTTCCGGAGCAGACAACGTTCAAGGAGTTTGGCGTCCGCGTCGGACGGCAGGCCCAGGAGGCGATCAAGGACGCCCGCGCTCAGGGCGTCAACCCGGGGTACCCGCTCGGCCGCGACTACCCGGGCATGGACGACGCGATCCTCGTGGCGGTCACGGAGCGTCGGACGGTGGACGACGTCGAGCTCCTCGCGGAGGCGCTGGCAGAGTGAAGCTCGTCTTCGAGCACTCGAGCCCGGGCGCGCGCGCCGGCCGGATCCCGATCCCGCCCGAGCTCTCCGTCCCCGCCGTGCCCGACGAGCTCCGCCGCCGGAGGCCGCCGCGCCTGCCGGAGCTCCCGGAGGTCGAGCTCGTCCGCCACTTCACGAAGCTCACGACGCGCAACTTCGGGATCGACACTGGCTTCTATCCGCTCGGCTCCTGCACGATGAAGTACAACCCGCGCGTCAACGAGCGCGTCGCGGCGCTCCCGGGCTTCCGCGACCTCCACCCGCATCAGGACGAGGACGGCGCGCAGGGTGCGCTCGAGCTCATGCACGACCTGCAGGAGATGCTCGCGGAGATCACGGGCCTCTATGCCGTCTCGCTGCAGCCGGCCGCGGGCTCCCAGGGCGAGCTGACGGGGCTCATGCTGATGCGTGCCTACTTCGCCGACCGCGGCGAGTCGGAGCAGCGGCGGACGGTGATCGTCGCGGACACGGCCCACGGCACGAACCCGGCGAGCGTGACGATGGCCGGCTACGAGCTGCGCAAGGTCGCGACCGACGCACGCGGGAACATCGACCTCGACGACCTCCGCGGCAAGGTCGACGATTCGACGGCGGGCCTGATGCTCACCAACCCCTCCACGCTCGGCCTGTTCGACGAGCACATCGAGGAGATCTCCCGGATCTTCCACGACGTCGGCGCGCTCCTCTACTACGACGGCGCGAACCTGAACGCGGTGTGCGGCATCTCGCGCCCCGGCGACATGGGCTTCGACATCGTCCACATCAACCTGCACAAGACGTTCTCGCAGCCCCACGGCGGCGGCGGCCCCGGCGGCGGCCCGATCGCCGTCCGGGAGCACCTCGAGCCGTACCTGCCGGTGCCGGCCGTCGTGCGCGAGGGCGACCGGTTCCACCTCGACTACGACCGGCCGAAGTCGATCGGCAAGGTGCGCGCGTTCACCGGGCCGTTCGGCGTCTTCGTCCGCTCCTACGCCTTCATCCTCGGGTGGGGCGCGGAGCTCCGAACGATGTCCGAGGATGCCGTGCTGAACGCGAACTACCTCCTCGCGCGGCTCAAGGACGCCTACGACCTGCCGTTCGACCGTCTCTGCATGCACGAGTTCGTGCTCTCCGCCCGCAACCTGAAGAAGGAGCACGGAATCACGGCGCTGGACGTCGCCAAGCGGCTCATGGACTACGACTTTCACCCGCCGACGATCTACTTCCCGCTGATCGTCCCGGAGGCGTTGATGATCGAGCCGACGGAGACGGAGACAAAGGGGACGCTCGACGCCTTCGTCGACGCGATGCTCGCCATCGCCCGCGAGGCGGCGGACGAGCCGGAGACGCTGAAGACGGCACCACACGGCCGTCCCGTCGCGCGGCTGGACGAGGTCAAGGCCGCGAAACGCGCGATCGTTCGCTACCGCTTCGAGGACCACCCGGACCTGACGGCGGAGCCCACAGCTCCGGCCCAGGTCGAGGCGCCCAAGGGCGCCTGACGGCGCCCTCTCGCTGAAAGTCTCCCGACTTTCAGCGACCCCATGAAGCCGGGCGGCGCTCCGCGCCGCGCGGCGACGAAGCTGTCACGTCGTTCCTTCACCCCGGACCGCTGCGGCGGAACGGGCAAGGCCCGTCCGCGTCGACGCTAGAGAAGATCCGAATCGTCGGGGAGCTCGCCACGCCGGCGCATGAGCACCCACACGACGCCGCCGACGACGGGGATGAAGATGAGCATCCGCAGGTCGGCCCAGGCCGCGGCCAGCCAGACGATGCCCAGGGAGATCCAGGCGCCGCGGCGGACGAGGTAGTCGTCCCGCACGAGTTGCCACAGAGAAGCCGCTGCTTCGTTCATGCCGCTTCTCCTTTCGTCAATCGTCTGATCGGCCGGTCCGGCTGGCCGCGCATCCCTCATCCGGTGAGAATGGCCGGATGAGCGAGCTGCCGAGCCCGGGCTCCAGCCTGCTGGACGCGCTCTACCGCGGCGATCGCGAGGCGGTCGACGCCTTTCTCGGCGCAAGCCCCGAGCTGACGCTCTTCGAGGCGTCCGCGGTCGGAGACACCGCCCGGGTACACGAGCTGCTGATGCTCGAAGCGGGATTCGTCGACCTGTGGTCTCCGGACGGCTTCTCGGCGCTCCACCTCGCCGCGTTCTTCGGGAACGTCGAGGCCGCCGCCGAGCTCCTCCGGCGCGGCGCGGACGTCGCGGCGGTGTCGCGGAACGAGCTCGAGGTCCAGCCGTTGAACAGCGCGGCGGCGGGCGGCCACACCGACGTGGCACGGCTGCTGCTCGACAACGGCGCCGACCCGAACGCTCGCGACGCGGCAGGGTTCGCGCCGGTCCATGCCGCGGCCCAGACGGGCAACGACGAGCTCTACGAGCTCCTCGTCGCCCACGGGGCCGATCAGGAGGCTCGGGCTGCCGACGGGCGCACGCCCGCGGATCTCCGCGACGGCTCGTAGCGCGGCGCGAGCTCGCGCAGGATCTCGACCATCGCCGAGATCGCCGGCGGACGAAGCGCGCCCGGCAGCGACAGGGCCAACACGTCTCGCTGGGGGCCTGCCGGCTTCAACGGCCGGATCGCCACGTCCTTCCGCGAGCCGGGGACCGACAGGCTCGAGATCAGCGTCACGCCGAGCCCGGCCGCGACGAGGCCCTGCGTGATCGGCGCGTGGTCGCTGAGGTGGGCGATGCGCGGCTCGAACCCGGCTGCGAGGCAGGCTCGGTAGGTGATGCCGGTCGGGCCCGCCTGCACCGCCTGGATGAAGCCTTCGTCGCGCAGGTCGCGGAGCCGGACCGTCTCCTTCGCAGCGAGGGGGTGGTCCTCGGCGAGCGCGGCGTAGAGCGGATCGACGAGCAGGTGCTCGGCGTGCAGGCCGTCCCAGGTCGAGGGCGGCGGCTGACCCCGCTCGCGGAAGACGATCGCGAGGTCGACGTCGCCCACGCGGAGCCGCTGGACGCCGGCCCGAGTGCCGGCCTCGACGAACGAGAGCTCCACGCCGGGATGTCGCTGCCGGAAGAGGCCGATCGCCTCCAGGACCAGCGTCGAGGCGGCGGTGGGAAACGCGCAGAGCCGCAGGCGCCCGGCGCCGAGCGTCGCGATCGCCTCGAGCTCCGCCTCCGCCGCGGCCAGGTGGCCCGCGATCGCGTCGGCGCGCTCGAGCGCCACGCGGCCCGCGTCCGTCAGCCGTAGGCCCGACGGCGTCCGCTCGAGCAGACGCACGCCGGCCTCGCGCTCGAGCTTCGCGACCTGGCGTGAGACCGCAGGCTGCGTGAGGAAGAGCGCCTTGGCGGCGCCGGAGAAGGATCCGTGGCGGACGACCTCCCGGAGCAAGGCGAGTCGCCGAGGGTCGAGCATTACCAAAGCGTATAGCTCTCAGCAGAATCGGCATTGGCGCGCATGGGGAGCGATCGCAAAGGTTCGTGCGTGCTCAGCTTCCGACGGCTGTTCGGCGGCGAGGTCGACCCCGCCCTCAGACCGGTGCTCGCATCGGTCGGCTTCGGGGCGCTCGGCCAGTTCGCCTTCTTCGCCTTCTTCGCGATCTGGGCGCTGACCGCCCGCGGCGCCGAGGCGACCGAGGTCGGCCTCGCCTACACCTGCTCTGCCCTCGCCGCCGTCGCGGGGAGCCTGCTCGGCGGCCGCGTCTCCGACCGGATCGGCCGCCAGCCCGTGATCGTCGCGGCCTCCGTCGTCCAGATCGTCACGCCTGCCCTGCTCCTCGTGCCGGATCTGCCGATGCCGGCCGCGTACGGCGTCCTCGTCGTCATGGGCTTCATCCAGCCGGTGCGCGGGACCTCGCAGCGAGCCCTGCTCGCCGACCTGATCGGCGAGGACAGGCGGGAGGAGGCCTTCGGCGCGTTCCGGGTCGTGCTGAACGCAGGGGCGACGTTCGGGCCGCTCGCCGGCGCCGCGCTCGTCTCCTGGCGCTGGGAGCCGCTCTTCGCGGGGATCGTCGCCGCCTACGCCTGCGCGCTCGTCGCGGCCCTCCGGCTCCCCGAGTCCGCTCGGCGGGTGTCGACGGGCGGCGCGGCGCCGTCGCTGCGCCCGCTCCTGCGGGACGGCGCGCTGCTCGCCGTCTTCGTCGCGTCGATCGGCGGCTGGTGCTCCTACGCCGCGTTCGAGCTGCTGATGCCCATCTCGCTCACCCAGTCGGGTGACCTCTCGCCGGCGACCTGGGGCCTGCTCTTCGCGATCAACCCGATCGTGATCGTCGTCCTCCAGCTCCGGGTCACCCGGTGGACGGCTCGGGTCCCGCGTGGGCACAAGCTCGCCGCCGGCGTCCTGCTGATGGCGTCGCCGTACCTCGCGCTCGAGGCCAGCGCCGCGCTTCCGGTCGTCCTCGCCGTCTTGATGCTGGTCGTGCTCGGGGAGATGCTCTGGGCGCCGGCGTCCGAGGCGCTGGTGGCCGAGCTCGCGCCGGCGGGCATGCGCGGCGTCTATCTCGGGACCGTGAACGCGGCGAGCTGGCTGGGGCTCTCGCTCGCGCCGGCCGTCGGCCTCCAGACCCGGGCGGCCTTCGGCGACGCCGGGATGTGGCTGCTGACGCTGGCAGTCGGGGTGACCGGCGCTGCGCTCTACCTCGTCGCCTGGCGGCAGGCAGAATCACGCCGTGATCGATCTCCGGTCGGATACCCAGACGCAGCCGAGCCAGGCGATGCGCGAGGCGATCGCGTCGGCGGAGGTCGGCGACGAGCAGAAGCGGGAGGACCCGACGGTCAACCTGCTCGAGCGGCGGGCGGCTGAGCTTCTCGGACACGAGGAGGCCGTCTACGTCCCGACCGCGACGATGGCGAACGAGATCGCGCTCCGGCTGCACGGCGAGCCGGGGGACGAGCTGCTGGCGGAGAAGGACTCCCACGTCCTGATCGCCGAGCTCGGCGGCCCGGCGGTGTTCACCGGGCTCCTCTCCCGCCCGCTCGTCGGCACCAACGGCGTGATCAGCGCCGAGCAGATCCGGTCGGAGGCGCGCCTGTACGAGGACTTCCACACGCCGAAGACGCGGGTGGTCTCGATCGAGAACACGCACAACAGCTCCGGCGGCCGGGTGTGGCCTCTCGAGGAGTTGGACGCGGTCGCGGACTGCTGCAGCGAGCTCGGGCTGCGCCTCCACCTCGACGGCGCACGGCTGTTCAACGCGTCGGTCGCGCTCGGCGTCCCGGCCGCGCGGCTCTCCGCCCGCGCGGACACGGTGACGATCTGCCTCTCCAAGGGGCTCGGCTGCCCGCTCGGCGCCGTCGTCGCCGGATCCTCGGAGCTGATGCTTCGCGCGCGCCGCTTCAAGCACATGTTCGGAGGCGCCATGCGCCAGGCCGGGATCGTCGCGGCGTCGGGCGTCTACGCGCTCGAGCACAACATCGACCGCCTTGCCGAGGACCACGGGCGGGCGAAGCGGCTGGCCCAGGGGCTCGCGGACGCCGGGCTGCCGGTCGACCCGGACGAGTCGGAGACGAACTTCGTCCAGATCGAGCTGACGCCGCTCGGGCTCTCGCAGCCGGAGGCGCTGGAGCGGGCGCACCAGGCCGGCGTCGGCATCTCGGCGACGATCCATCCGACGCGGCTCCGCGCCGTCACGCACCTCGGTGTCAGCGACGAGGACATCGAGCAGGCGATCGCGATCCTGCCCAAGGCGCTGGGGGTCCTTGCCCGCGCCTGAGGGACTCGCCGCCGAGCTCTCCGAGATCATCCGGGAGGCCCAGGCGGAGCGGCGCCTGCCCAGCGTCAGCGCGGCGGCGGTCCGCGACGGCGAGATCGTCTGGAGCGAAGCGGTGGGGCTCGCGGACGTCGAGCGCGGGGAGGAGGCGACGCCGGACCACCAGTACCGCATCGCCTCGGTCACGAAGACCGTCACAGCCGTGGGGGTCATGCGGCTGCGGGACGAGGGCCGCCTCGCGCTGGACGACCGGCTCGGCACGCACCTTTCCGGCGCCGCGCACGACCTGACGATCCGCGGCCTGCTCTCGCATCTCTCCGGGCTCCAGCGGGAGGTCCCGGGCAATGTCTGGGAGACGCTCGAGATGCCGACGCGCGAGGAGCTGCTGCCGCGGCTCGCGGAGGCCGAGCAGCCGCTCGCGCCCGGCGCGTACTGGCACTACTCGAACCTCGCGTACTCGCTGCTCGGCGAGGTGGTGGCGCAGGTGAGCGGCGTGCCGGCCGAGGAGTACCTCGACGAGCACGTGCTCGGCCCGGTCGGCATGACGCGGACGACGTGGTCCGCCGCGGAGCCGGCGGCGGTCGGCTACCTCGTCCACCCCTACAGCGGCGTCGCCCGCCGCGAGCCGGTGATCGAGGGGAGGGCGGTGGCACCCGCGGCCGAGCTCTGGAGCACCCCGTCCGACCTCTGCCGCTGGGCGGCGTTCATCGCGAACCCCGACCCGGCCGTGCTCTCGCCGGACACGGTGCGCGAGATGTCGGTCTTCCAGTCGATGGTCGACCTGACGAAGTGGCGGCTCGGCTACGGGATCGGCTTCGCCCTGTACCGCGACGGCGACGACGTCTACGTCGGCCACGACGGCGCGCATGCGGGCTACCTGGCGCACGTGTCGGCCATGCCGTCCAAGCGGACCGGCGCGGCGGTACTGACGAACGAGGGCGCGGGCGTGACGATCTCCGCGCTCGGCATCCAGCTCTCCCGCGCCGTCGCTGCGGCGTACCCGCCGATCCGCGAGGTCTGGCGGCCCGGCGAGGCGCCGCCTCCCGAGGTCGAGGGGATGCTCGGCCAGTGGTGGGCGGAGGGGCATCCGGTCGTCTTCTCGTGGCGCGACGGCAAGCTCGAGTCGGTCTACCCGGAGGCGCGGCTCGACCTCGGCAGGTCGGTGTACGAGCCGGAGGGCGAGGACCTCTACCGGGTCGTCCACGGCTACGAGCGCGGCGAGCTCCTGCGCGTCGTCCGCGACGCGGCCGGTGTTCCGGTCAAGCTCTACTTCGCGACCTACCCGGTCACGCGCGAGCCGGAGACGATGGGCTAGCGCCTACTTAGCGGTCGCCGCTCAGGAAGAACGCCACGGCGACCGCGACGTAGGACGCGATCAGCACGACGCCGCGCGCCCTGCTCGACCGGCCCTGGACCAGCAGGACGAAGGTGATGAGGGTGCCCAGCGCAAGCGCCGCGATCTCGACGGGCCGCATCGCCAGCGAGAGCGGATCTATGAGCAGCGCGAGCAGCGTCACCGCGGGGATCAGGAACACGGCGACCTGCGCGCTCGAGGCGAGCGCGATCTCGGCGGCGAGCTTGATCTGCCCGCGCGCGGCGACCACCACCGCACCCCCGTGCTCGGCCGCGTTCCCCACGATGGCGACGATCACCGCGGCGACGAAGAACTCGGTGAGACCCACGTCGTGCGCGAAGACCTCGATCGAGCCGACGACGATCTCCGCGATCAGCGCCGTCACGACGGTGGCGACGCCGAGCACGCCCATTGCCATCTTGAAGCTCCAGCCCGCCATCTGCGGCGACTCGTCTGAGATGTGCAGCAGCCGGTGGCGCCGCAGCGAGATCCACGTCGCGCCGAGGTAGATCAGCAGCAGCACGATCGACACCGGCACCGACACGACGACGAGCGAGTGCCGCTCCGGGTCGCCGTCCCAGCCCGGCACGGACGGGATCAGCAGCAGCACGGTCGCCAGGGCGACGAGCCCGATCGACAGGAAGCTCGACTCGCGGTCCAGCTCACCGCGCCCGCCGAAGAGCAGCGAGAAGCCCAGCACGAGCAGCAGGTTCCCGACCACGCTTCCCGTCAGCGAGCCGCGCACGACCTCCGTCAGTCCCTCGTTCACCGCGAGCAGCGCGATGATCAGCTCGGGCGCGTTGCCGAAGGTCACGTTGAGCAGCCCGCCGATGCCCGGGCCGGAGCGCGCCGCAAGTTCCTCGGTCGCCTGGCCCATGAGCGCCGCGGTGGGAATGATCCCCAGCGCCGCGGTGAAGAAGATCACGGTCGCCGAGGCGTGGGCGAGCTCGAGCGCGAGCGCCAGCGGGATGAACGGCACGAGCATGTACGGCCAGCCCTGCGCGGTGAGCAGGAAGCCCGGGCCCCGCCGGCCGTTTGATCCGCCACTCGCCATCGCGCCGGGGGAGCCTATGGGGTCGGATGGCTGCCCGGAGAGCAGGGCGGCCCCTTAGACTGCGCCCCGTGAGGACGCGTCGGTTCGGCGACACGGATCTCGAGGCCTCGGAGATCGGCTTCGGGACCTGGGCGCTTGGCTCCACCTGGTGGGGTGACGTGAGCGAGGAGGCCGGCGAGCGGCTTCTGCTCGAGGCGCTCGAGCTCGGCGTGACCTTCTTCGAGACCGGTGACGCCTATGGGCAAGGGGCGAACGAGGAGCTGGTCGGTCGCGTGCTCGGCCCGCACCGTGACCGGATCCAGCTTTCGACCAAGTTCGGCTATGTGCTCGATTCACGCCGCCAACAGCACTCGGAGGGCGAGCGGCCCCAGCGCTGGGACGGGCCCTTCGTGCGCCAGGCGCTGGAGGCGAGCCTGAAACGGCTG
>DATBMH010000002.1:0-2510 GCA_036554945.1 Gaiellaceae bacterium
TCCCCGACGCCGTGGGCGGGCCGATCACGAAGCTCGAGGTCGTGGAGTACTGGGCGGCCGTCGCGGGAGCCGCGCTCAACGGATGTCGCGACCGTCCGGAGATCCTCCACCGCTTCCCCGGCGGGGTGACCGGCGAGGACACCGAGCCCTTCTACCAGAAGCGCATACCGAAGGGTGCCCCGGACTGGGTGCGCACCGCGACGGTCCGGTTCCCGAGCGGCCGGCGCGCCGCGATGCCGGTGATGCACGACGAGGCCGCGCTCGTGTGGGCGGCCACGCTCGGCTGCCTCGAGTGCAACCCGTGGCCCGTGCGAGCCGACGACGTCGACCACCCCGACGAGCTGCGCATCGACCTGGACCCGACCGACGGCGTGCCCTGGGACGACGTGCGCCGGGTCGCGCTCGTGTCCCGCGACGTGCTCGCGGAGCACAGGTTGACGGGCTTCCCCAAGACGAGCGGCAAGCGGGGCATGCACGTCAACGTCCGCGTCGAGCGCGGCAACGGCTTCACGAACACCCGTCGGGCCGCGCTGGCGTTCGCCCGCGAGGTCGAGCGACGGATGCCCGAGATCGCGACGACCGCCTGGTGGAAGGAGGAGCGCCGGGGCGTCTTCCTCGACTACAACCAGAACGCGCGCGATCGCACCGTGGCGAGCGCGTACTCGATCCGGCCGATGCCCGACGCCCGGGTCTCGACGCCGCTGGACTGGGGCGAGGTCGCCGACGTCGAGCCCGAGCGGTTCACGCTGCGCACCGTCCCCGACCGCCTGCGCGAGCTCGGCGACCCGGGTGCCGGCATCGACGACCACGTGGGGGCACTCGACTCGCTCCTCGAGCTCGCGGCGAAGGATGCCGAGGGAGGGCTGGGCGACGCGCCGTGGCCGCCACACTTCCCGAAGGGCGACGACGAGCCGCTGCGTGTGAACCCGTCGCGAGCGAAGAAGGTCGCCGAGTGGGAGGCGTGGAGGCAGGAGCGCAAGCGGAAGCCTCGCGGAGAGGGATGAGCGGGCGCTCCCGGTGGTTTGGATCCACCGTCCCAGGGGGAACAGGCTCCCGATCCGGCGCACCCGGCGCCGACGGGAGACGGGGAGAGCGGATGGACGCCTTGAAGCTTCTGAAGCAGGACCACGACGAGGTGAAGAAGATGCTCACCGACCTGGAGAGCACGACCGAGCGAGCGGAGAAGACGCGGACCGAGGGCCTGGCAACGCTGAAGTCCGAGCTCGAGATCCACGAGGCGATCGAGGAGGAGATCTTCTACCCGGCCCTCAAGGACCACCCGAAGACCAAGGACCTCGCGCTCGAGGGCTACGAGGAGCACCACGTCGTGGACATGGTGATGGCCGAGATCGAAGGCGTGGAGCCCGGCGACGAAACATGGATGGCCAAGTTCACGGTGATGAAGGAGAACCTCGAGCATCACATCGAGGAAGAGGAAGGCGAGATGTTCCCCCAGGCGAAGCAGGTCTTCGACGACGAGGAGCTCGGCGAGCTGGGCGAGCGGATGCAGTCCCGGAAGGACGAGCTCAAGGGCCGGTCCGCCTGACGGCTGCCGCTAGTCCCGGCCGGTCGATTCGCCCGGATCGCCGTCCGGCCAGGCAGGCGGCTCGACGCCGAGTTGCTCGAATCGCACGCTCGTGGGCTCGCGGTCATCGCGCCACCGCACGAACGTCGCCGCATGCCGGAACCGGCCGTACTGCATGCGGTCGATCGTGACCTCCGCGACGAGCACGGGCTCGATCGCGACCCACTCGAGATCGCGCCCGGCGGTCCAGCGGCTCGGTCCGCCCGGCGCTCGCCCGTGCTCGAAGCTCGGACCTTCCAGCGCTCGCAGATCGGCCAGCATCGCGCGGCGCTCGGCGACCTTGAACGACGAGGTATGCCCGACGTAGTGCAGCGTGCCGTCGTCGTCGTACAGGCCAAGGAGCAGCGCCCCGACCCCGTCGCGCGACTTGGACAGCCGGTAGCCGCCGATCACGACGTCGAGGGTGCGGCGATGCTTCACCTTGACCCAGCCGCGCTCTCCCGCGAGATAGGGCTGGTCGTCGCGTTTGGCGAGCACGCCGTCCTGCCCGAGCCCGTCCTCGTCGTCGAACCACGTCCGGGCGACGGCCGGGTCGCCGGTCCAGGGCGCGACGAGCACCGCCGGCGCCGGCGGCATCGACGGGAGGTCGCCGGGAGCCTGCTTCCAGCCGAGCGTCGAGGCGACCGTGTCGAGCCGCTCCCGCCGCTCCGAGAGCTCGAGTCCGGTCAGGTCGTCTCCTCCCTCACGCAGCAGATCGAACACGACGAGCGTGGCGGGGATCTCGCCCGCGAGCTTGCGCACCCGCGACTCGGCGGGATGCAGGCGGAGCTGCAGCTCGTCGAACTCCATCGATCCGTCGGCGACGCGCACGATCTCGCCGTCCATCACGAACGGCCCTCCGCCCGACGACTCGACCGCGCCGACGACCTCTGGGAAGTAGCGACCGAGCGGACGGCCGTCACGGCTCACGAGGTTCGCGACGCCG
>DATBMH010000020.1:0-14101 GCA_036554945.1 Gaiellaceae bacterium
CGTCCGGGCGGTGATCGTCACGCCCCAGGTCAGCTCGGTGCCCGCGTTGGTGATGAACATCTTCGAGCCGTTGACGCGCCACGACCCGTCGCGCAGCTCGGCGGTCGTTCGCGTGGCGCCCGCGTCGGAGCCCGCGTCGGGCTCCGTCAGCCCGAAGGCGGCGAGCCGCCGTCCCGAGGCGAGGTCCGGGAGCCAACGCTCCTTCTGCTCGTCGGAGCCGAACAGGAAGATCGGCATCGTCCCGAGCGACGTGTGCGCTGCGACCGTGATCGCGACGGACGAGTCGATCCGCGTCAGCTCCTCGACCGCGATCGCGTAGGAGACCGTGTCGCCGCCTGCGCCCTCGTATCGCTCGGGAAGCGGGATCCCGAGGAGGCCGAGCTCCGCCATCTCGCGGACGAGCTCGACGGGGAAGCGGCTCTCGCGGTCGAGCTCCTCGGCGACCGGCGCGACCCGCTGCACGGCGAAGTCGCGAACCGTGCGCCGCAGGAGCTCGTGCTCGTCGGTGAGGTCGAAGTTCACGCCAGCGAGCCTGCCAGCTCGGCGATCAGCCGCACGCCGTAGCCGGTCCCGCCGACCGCGTGGAGATAGTCCGGCCTCGGCCACCGCAGATAGGCCGGCCCGGCCATGTCCACGTGGGCCCACGGCCCCTCGCCGGCGAACTCCTGCAGGAACCGCGCCGCATAGGCCGGAATCGCCTGGCCGCGCACCGACGAGTTCTTGAGGTCGGCGAACGCCGAGTCGGTGTACCGACGGAACCGCCTGTGGATCGGCAGCGGCCACGCGTGGTCGCCGCTGCGGCTGCCCGCCTCGGCCACGCGGTCGCGCCACTCGTCGTCGTTGCCGAAGACGCCGGCGTAGAGATCGCCGAGCGCCTTCTCCATCGCGCCCGTCAGCGTGGCGAAGTCGACGAGGTGCGTCGCGCCCTGCTCGCGTGCGTACCAGAGCACGTCGGCGAGCACGAGCCGGCCCTCGGCGTCGGTGTTCACGATCTCGATCGTCTTGCCGTTCATCGCCTTGACGATGTCGCCGGGACGGAACGAGCCGCCGCCGACCATGTTCTCCGTGGCGCCGACGACGGCGATCGCGCGCACCGGCAAGCCGAGCTCGGCGACCGCGCCGAGGCCGGCCAGCACCGCGGCGCCGCCCGCCATGTCGCCCTTCATGTCCTCCATGTAAAGCGCCGGCTTGATCGAGATCCCGCCACTGTCGAACGTGACCGCCTTGCCCACGAGCCCGAGCGTCAGGTCGCCTGCAGCCTCCGCCGGTTCGTACCGGAGGACGATCGTCCGCGGCTCCTGCTCGCTCCCCTGCGCGACGGCGAGGAAGGACCCCATGCCCAGCTCGGCCATGCGGCCGGGCCCGAACGACTCCGCCACCAGCCGCCCGCCGGAGTCTGCGGCGATCCGCTCCGCCCGCTCGGCGAGCGCGGTCGGGTTGAGCTCGTTCGGCGGCTCGTTCGCGAGATCCCGGGCACGGTTGGCCCAGCGGGCGACGACGAGGGCGCGCTCGGCCTCCTCGAGCACCGCGTCGTCACCCCCGACGAAGACGACGCCCTCCACCGCCTTCGGCCGGTCGTCCGTCTTCCGCAGCCCGGGGTCGTACCCGCCCAGCACGAGCCCGTCGACCACCGCCCGCGCCTGCTCGCCGGGAGAGAGCGGCAGCGACTCGTCCAGCACCCACGCCACCGACCCGCCGATCGGCCCGGCGACCCGCGCCACACCGCTCGCTGCGGTGCGCAGCGCGTCCGCGTCGACCTCCGATCCCAGCCCGCCGACCGCCACCCGCTCGGCACCGGCGCCGGGCGGCAGGCGCAGGAGGACGGCGTCACCGGAGCGGCCGCGGAACCCGTCCGCGTCGAGCAGCGAGCGAACCTGCTCTCCGACCGGCCCGGGAGGGGTCGTCCCGTCCCGGACCGCAAGCGCGACGACCTGGGCCTCGACGGCAAGGGAGTCGGGGCCCGATACCGAAAGCTCCATTGGCCGCGCGATGCTAACTCAGCGACAACTTCGAAAAGCTTTTCGACCGCTTAACCAATTCCTGACTCGGGCCGATGACACTGAGGTCATGAGCACCCCTCTGCGGCCCCCTGCGCAAGCACGCCTCGATGCAGACGTTCCGACCGTCGAAGAGCTGATCGGTCGGATTGCCGATCTCGTCCTCGTCCGCCAGTCGCTGCGGACGAGCTTTGCCGACGAGCTGATCCTCGAGCGGAACCGCTGCGAGCTCGTCGCGGCGCACTGGGACCTTTCCCACGCACTGATTGCGCGCCACTGTCCGCCGAAGGCGGACGCGGCCGCCGCCTAAGCCGAGCGCAACCGTCGCCGGCGGGAACCGGCCGCGCGGTCCCGGATCCACTCGGTGATCTCGGACGCCGGCGCCGGACGGCTCAGGTAGTAGCCCTGTGCGATGTCGCAGCCGAGCTGCGCGAGCCGGCTCCACGCCTTCGGCGTCTCGACGCCCTCGGCGACCACCCGGAGGCCGAGGTTCCTCCCGAGGTCGATCGTCGACCGGACGATCACGGCGTCGTTCTCGTTCTCGTCCATCCCGAGGATGAAGGACTTGTCGATCTTCAGCTCGTCGACCGGTAGCCGCTTGAGGTACGCGAGCGACGAGTAGCCGGTGCCGAAGTCGTCGATCGCGAGCCGGATCCCCATCTCGTCGAGGCGGGAGAGGATCTGCATCGCGCGCACGGGGTCGGCGAGGATCGTGCTCTCCGTGATCTCGAGCTCGAGCAGCCGCGCAGGGACCTCCCACCGCGTGAGCAGCTCGCCGACCGTGTCCGGAAGGTGCACGTCCAGGAGGTTCCGCGTCGAGAGGTTGACGGCGACGCAGAGCTCGAGGCCCTGCAGCGACCACGTCCGGCACTGGCGTAGCGCCTCGTCGAGCACGAACATCGTCAGCGGCGCGATCACGCCCGTCTTCTGCGCCGGCGGGATGAACTCGTCCGGCGGGATCATCCCGCGCTCCGGGTGCTGCCAGCGGACGAGCGCCTCGACCCCGTGGATGTCGTTCGTCCGGAGGTCGACCTTCGGCTGGTAGTGGAGCAGGAGCTCGCCGCGGTCGATCGCCCGCCGGAGCTCGGTGAGCAGCGTCAGCCGGTCGGGGCTGTACTCGTCCCGCTCGCGCGTGTAGACCTCGCAGCCGGCCGGGTGCTCCTTGGCCACGTACATGGCGACGTCGGCGCGCTGGAGCAGGCTCTGGACGTCCGTGCCGTGGTCGGGGAAGAGCGCGATGCCGACGCTCGCCTCCATCTGCAGCGCCAGCCCGTGGATCGTGAACGGCTCCTCGAGCGTCGTCCGGAGCTTCCGCGCGACGGCCACGGCCGCCTCCGCGTCGACGACCTTCGGGAGCAGGACGCCGAACTCGTCGCCGCCGAGCCGCGCGACCGTGTCGCTCTCCCGGAGGCTCTGGGAGAGCCGAAGGCCGACCTGCTTCAGGAGCTCGTCGCCGCTCGCGTGGCCGAGCGTGTCGTTGACCTCCTTGAAGCGGTCGAGGTCCATGATCATCACCGCGGTCGGGACGTGCTCGCGCCGAGCGGACGACAGCGCCTGGTGGACGCGGTCGTGGAACAGCGTCCGGTTCGGGAGGTCGGTCAGCGCGTCGTGGAGCGCCTGATGCTCGTTGACCTGGGCCTGGTGGCGGAGCGTCTTCGACGCGCCGGCCACGATCCGGAACAGGATCCCGTAGAGCGCGGCGAGGCCGAGGAAGATCAGCAGGGAGTAGTTGTTCGTCCGGTCGCGGACGCCGGCCTCGATCTGCGAGTAGGCGACGGAGATCTCGATCGCGCCGGCGGGGCGGCGGCTCGACTCGAGCCAGAGCGGGACGTAGACGGCCAGGCTGCTGCCCGACCGATGGGAGGTCACCCTGCCGTTGAGCGCCAGGCGGACGTCGTTCGAGAGCGGCACGCGGCGGTTGATCTCGGCCCGCCTGGGCGAGTAGACGACCTCGAGCGCGCGGTTCCAGACCGTGATCCCCTGGACGTGGCGCCGGTTCTCCGGGCGGCGCAGCGTCTCGTCGAGCGCATCCATCTCGGGCGTGGTCAGGCCGGCGCGCAGGTCGTGCTCGGAGAGGAACCGCTCGACCTCCGAGCGCGAGATCGAGAGCGCCTGCCGCGTCGCGTCGTCGATCGCGCGCTGCGAGACCGTGCTGTGGAGGTAGTGCTGCAGGACGAGCCCGAGCAGCAGGATCGGGATCAGATTGACCAGCGCGAACTTCCAGAGCAGACTGATGCGCGGCAGCCTGCTGAGCAACGGCATCTCGATCGGCCTCCTCAGCGGTACTTCGTCCTCGGCTCACTGAAGCGGCGTTCTGAGCCGCAAGCGTCCCCCGATCGAGGGACGGCTATCGTGCCGCGGTGCGGCGGGAAGTGGACAGGAAGGCGATTGCCGCCCTCTCCGGGGGCCACCTCGCGACCGACTTCGCGAACGGCGTCCTCCCGGCGCTGCTTCCCTTCCTCGTCGGCCGCTTCGACCTGAGCTACCTGCAGGCCGGCGGGCTCGTCTTCGCATCGGCCGCGGCCTCGTCGCTCGTCCAGCCGGTCTTCGGGCACTGGTCCGACCGCCGTGGCGCCGTCTGGCTGCTGCCGACCGGCGTGTTGCTGTCGGGCGTCGGGATGGCGCTCGCAGCCGTCTCGGGCTCGTACGAGCTCTGCGTCCTCTTCGTGGTGGTCTCGGGACTCGGGACCGCCGCCTATCACCCGGAGGGCACGAAGTTCGCGAGCTACGTCAGTGGCCATCGCAAGGCGAGCGGGATGTCGCTGTTCTCGATCGGAGGGAACCTCGGCGTCGCCCTCGGCGCCGTCTCGACGGCCCCCGTGATGCTGCTGCTCGGGCGCTGGGGAGGCCTGCTCCTCGGGCTGCCGGCCGTCGTCGTCGCAGCCCTCCTGCTCCGGTCGCTGCCGTACCTCCAGACCTTCGCGCCCGAGCGCCGGACGGCTCGGCGGCTCGCCGGCGAGGATCGGCCCGGCGCTTTCGCGATCCTCCTCGGGGTCGTGACGGCCCGCACCGTCGGCTGGTTCGGGCTCCTGACCTTCGTGCCGCTCTGGGCGGTCTCGCTCGGCCACTCGGAGAGCTACGGCAGCAACCTGCTCTCGCTGATGCTCTTCGCCGGGGGCGCGGGAACGCTGGCGGTGGGGCCGATCGCCGACCGGATCGGCAGGCGTCCGGTGCTGCTGGCGAGCGTCGTCAGCGTCCCGCCGCTCACGCTCGTCTTCATCGCCGTGGGCGGGACCGTCGGCGTCGTGGCGCTCGCGCTCGTGGGCGTGTGCGTCGTCGGGACCTTCGGCCTGATCCAGGTGATGACGCAGGAGTACATGCCGACCCGTCTCGGGCTCGCGTCGGGGATCTCGATCGGGTTCGCGATCGGGCTCGGCGGCGTCGCGGCCGCGGTGCTGGGGGCGATCGCCGACTCGATCGACCTCGAGACGGCGCTCTACGTGAGCGCGGCGGTCCCGGCTCTGGCGATCCCGCTGACGCTGCTCCTGCCCTCGCCGCGCGGCGGTCGGAGGCGCAAGCTCACGCCCGAGCCGGTCGTGTAGTCTCGCCGCCCATGGCAGAGACCGCGCGCGAGTTCTTCGAGAGCCTGGAAGCCCGGATCGACCCCTCCAAGACGGCCGGGATGACGAACTCCTACGTCTTCGAGATCGACGGCGCCGGGACGTGGAAGGTCGACGTGGACGACGGCACGGTGTCCGTGAGCGAGGGTGGCGGCGACGCCGACGCCACGATCGCCGCGTCGGAGGACACGTTCCAGCAGATCGCCTCGGGCGACCTCAACGCGACCACCGCGTACATGACCGGGAAGCTCAAGGTCCGCGGGGACATGGGCGCGGCGATGAAGCTGTCACGCCTCTTCTGAGCCGCGGATGACCTGGTACGAGTTCCTCCTGTTCTTCCACATCTCCATGGCTGTGATCTGGGTCGGCGGCGGCACGATCATCCAGTTCTTCGGCCTGCGGACGATCAAGGCGACCGACCCGATGCGCCTCGTCCAGCTCGGCCAGGACATCGAGTGGATCGGGTCGCGGGTCCTCCTGCCGGCGTCGCTCCTCGCCGCGCTCTCCGGGGTGCTCCTGGTGATCGACAGCGACTTCCTGGGGTTCGGGGACGACTGGATCGTGATCGGGATCGCCCTGTTCGCAGTCACCGCCCTGGCGGGGGCGCTCTTCTTCGGCCCGGAGTCCGGCCGGCTCGGGAAGCTCGCGGAGGCCGAGGGGCCGACCTCGCCCGCCGTGATGGCGAAGCTGCAGCGGCTGCTCGCGCTCACGCGCGCCGACCTGATGCTGCTCTTCCTGATCGTCTTCGACATGGCCGTGAAGCCTGAGTGGGGCGACGCCTCGCTGTGGGTCGCGGTCCTCGCGTTCGCGGCGCTCGCCGCCCTCCTCGTGCGGAACGGCATGACGACGCGGCTGGCCTCGGCCGCGGCTGCGACCGACTAGCGCCTCACTCCTCGAGCTCGACCAGCAGCGCGCCCCCGGCCACCCGGTCGCCCTCGGCGACGTGGACGGCCTTGACGACCGCGTCGTAGGGCGAGACGACCGGCGTCTCCATCTTCATCGCCTCGAGGACGAGCAGCGGCTGCCGGTGGGCGACGTGGTCGCCCTCCTTCGCCAGCACGCGGATCACGGTGCCCGGCATGGGCGCCGTGAGCGCGCTCTCGGTTGTGCCTCCGACGCCCCCGGCGTGCGACGCCTCGTCGACGTCGGGCGGCGAGTGGGGTGACGGCGAGGGCAGGTTCAGGCGCCACGAGCCGTCCCACGGCCCGCTCGGCAGGCGGAGCGGCGGCTCGGACAGCGGCGGGTAGTCGGTGAGGAAGGCCGTGGTCGTCCGCCCGGCCCGCACCGCCGGATGCGCGACCAGCCAGCGGAGGAACGGCAGGTTGGTCGTGACGCCGTCGACCTGGGTCTCGGCGAGCGCGTCGGCAAGCCGCGCGAGCGCCTCGTCGCGGGTCGGCCCGTGGGCGATCACCTTGGCGATCATCGGGTCGTAGCCGACACCGACCTCGTCGCCCTCCTCGACGCCCGCATCGACTCGCACGCCGCCGGGGAGCCGCAGCCGGTCCACTCGGCCGGCTTGCGGGAGGAACGTCCTCGGGTCCTCGGCGTACAGCCGAGCTTCAACAGCGTGGCCGTCAAGTAACACTGTGTTACTTGTGTCCAAAGGCTCGCCGCTCGCGATCCGAAGTTGCGCGGCCACGAGGTCGACCCCGGTGACGAGCTCGGTCACGGGATGCTCGACCTGGATCCGGCCGTTCAGCTCGAGCAGGTAGTAGTCCCGGCCGGACAGCATGAACTCGGCCGTGCCCGCGCTCGCGTAGCCGATCGCCTCGGCGAACCTGACGGCGGCGTCGCCCATCTCCTTGCGCAGCGCCGGGTCGAGGGCCGTGGACGGAGATTCCTCCAGCACCTTCTGGTGCCGCCGCTGGATCGAGCACTCGCGCTCGCCCAGCGCGACCACGCGCTTGCCGTCGCCGAGGAGCTGGATCTCGACGTGGCGCGGGCGCTCCACGTACCGCTCGCAGAAGACGCGGTCGTCGCCGAACGCGGCCTTCGCCTCCCGTTTCGCCGCCTCGAGCGCGTCCGGGAGCTCGGCGGGGGAGTGGACGATGCGCATGCCGCGCCCGCCGCCGCCGGCGGCCGCCTTGATCATCAGCGGGAACCCGACCTCGTCCGGCTCGCCGGTCGGCACGACCGGGACGCCGGCCTCGGCTGCGATCCGCTTCGCCTCGAGCTTGTCCCCGCCGAGCCGCAGCGCCTCGGCCGGCGGGCCGACCCAGTGCAGCCCGGCCGCCTCGACGGCCGCCGCGAAGTCGGCGTTCTCCGCGAGGAACCCGTAGCCGGGGTGGATCGCGTCGGCGCCGGTCTCCGTCGCCGCGCGGATGTGCTCCTCCGACGCGAGGTACCCGGAGATCTCCACGGTCTCGTCCGCCGAGCGGGCGTGGAGCGAGCCGCCGTCGTCGGGTGCCGCCACCGCGACGGTCGCGATGCCGAGCTCGCGCGCCGTCCGGAAGACGCGGAGCGCGATCTCGCCGCGGTTGGCTACGAGGACCTTGTCGATCGCCATAGGACCGCAAACGTAAGCAGGCAGGTCGCCGAGAGGAGCAGGTAGGGCACGGCGTCCGAGGTGACGTGCGCGAGCGCGCCGGCACCGGCGGAGCCCGTCATCTGCCCGGGAGCCCAGGCGAGGTTGATCAGGGCGAAGACGTACGCGTACTCCAGCCCGCGGTGCTCGGCCTCGTCCGAGAGCAGCGCCATCGCGGGCGTCCAGAAGCTCCCGAACGCGATCCCGCCGGCGAAGACGAGCGGGACGAGCAGCGCCGCCTCGCCCGGCCAGGGCAGGAGCAGCGCCACCACGGCGCCGGCGCCGACCGAGGCGCGCATCGGCCGGAACCGTCCGATCCGGTCGGAGATCCGGCCGACCCACGGGTTGACGATCGCCTCGGCCCCCGCGGTGCACAGCCAGAGCGTCCCGATCGCGACGGCCGTGAAGCCGAGCTCCTCGAGGCGCAGCGGGGCGAGCACCGACAGCGTCCCGAAGAAGATCCCGGGGAGGACGACGAACCAGATGCCGAGCGCCACCGGGCGGCTTCGTATCGCCTTCAGGAGCAGGTCGAGCGGCTGCGGCTCGGAGGGAGCCGGCGCGTGGATCGTCGCCGCCCAGGCGGCGAGTCCGACCGCCGCGAGCGCCGCCGCGCCGAAGGCAGCCGCCTGGCCGACCACCGCTGCCACCCCGCCCAGCACCGGCCCGAAGAGTGCGCCGACGATCGCGGCGGCCATCGCGCTCCCGATCGTCTGGCCTCGCCGGCTCGCGGGCGTCTCGCTGACGAGCCAGGTGAGCCCCGCCGTCCACGCGAATGCGCTGCCGAGCCCCTGGATGAACCGGGAGACGTCGAGGACGAAGATCGAGTCCCCGGTGGCGAACACGAACGTCGAGACGGCGATCGTGAGCAAGCCGCCGATCGCGACCGGCCGGGCGCCGGCTCGCGCCACCGTGAGCCCTGCCGGGATCCCACCCAGCAGCGCGCCCGCCGGGTAGGCCGCCGAGAGCACCCCAGCGCCGGCCTTCGACAGGTCGAACTCCTCCGCGTAGTCGGGCAGCAGCGGCGTCAGCGCCGCGAAGAACATCGTGTCGACGAAGACGATCGCGCCGACGAGCAGCAGCAGCCGCCGCACGCGCTGTCAGTCCAGCCAGCCGGGCTTGCGCCGCTCGAGGAAGGCGCGCAGGCCGTCCTGCCCCTCGTCGCTTGCGCGCATCCGCGCCGCCCACTGGGCCGTCTCCTCGCCCTGCGGCCGGGTCTTGACGAGGCGCTTCGCCTCGCGGGCCGCCTGCGGGCCGGAGGTCAGCAGCTCGCCGACGATGCGGTCGACCGCGTCGTCGAGGTCGGCGGCGACCTCGTGGACGAGACCGATGCGAAGGGCCGTCTCGGCTCCGAAGCGCTCGCCCGTGAGGAAGTAGCGCCGGGCGGCGCTCTCGCCGGTCTTCGGCAGCACGAAGGGCGAGATCACCGCCGGGACGATCCCGAGCTTGACCTCCGTGAAGCCGAAGACCGCGTCCTCCGCCGCGATGCCGATGTCCACCGCGGCCGCCACGCCCGACCCGCCGCCGAGCGCGTAGCCCTGGATGCGCGCGACGACCGGCGCGGGGCAGCCGTCGATCGCCTGCATCATCGCGAAGAGCCGCATGGCGTCCTCGACGTTGTCGTCGAAGGAGAGGTCGATCGCCGAGCGCTGCCACTCGATGTCGGCGCCGGCGCAGAAGCTCTCCCCGTCGCCCGCGAGCAGCACGACGCGCGCGTCTCCGACGTCCGAGAACGCCTCTCGGAGCTCCGCGATCAGCTCGGCGTCGAACGCGTTCCGGCGCTCGGGCTTCGCCAGCGTGATCCTGAGGATCGGCCCGTCTCGCTCCACCCGCAGCCCGCCCATGCGCGCGGACTCTAAAGTCGCGGGATGCTGAGAGGTGCGCTCGCGGCGGCCGTCACGCCGCTCGAGGACGATGGGGCCGCGCTCGACGAGGCCGCCTTCGGCCCGTACGTCGACTTCCTGGCCGCGCCGGGCCGGCTGGACGGGCTGCTGGCGCTCGGGACGACGGGGGAGGGGATCCTGCTCTCGACGGACGAGCGGAGGCGCGCCGCCGAGCTGTTCCTCGAGGCGGCCGGTGGCCGCATCCAGGTCGCGGTCCACTGCGGGGCGCAGACGACCGCCGACACCGTCGCGCTTGCGAGCCATGCCGCCCAGATCGGCGCCGACGCCGTCGCCGTGATCGGCCCGCCGTACTTCGCGTACGACGAGGAGGCGCTCTACCGGCACTTCGCCGCCGCCGCCGAGGCCAGCGGATCGCTGCCGTTCTACCTCTACGAGTTCAAGGGCCGGGCCGGCTACTCGATCCCGCTGGCCGTGGTCGAGCGCCTCGGGGACCGCGTCGCGGGGCTCAAGGTGTCGAACCAGCCGTTCGAGGCGGTCGAGCCGTACCTCCTGGACGGCCTCGACGTCTTCATCGGCGCAGAGTCGCTCGTCGACGCGGGGCTCGAGCGCGGCGCGGCAGGAAGCGTTTCCGGTCTCGCGGCGGCCTTCCCGGAAGGCGCGGATCCCTCGCGGCGCACGTTCCTCGAGCGCTTTCCCTTCCAGGCGGCGCTGAAGGCCGTGATCGCGCTGCGCGGCGTGCCGATCCAGGAGGACGTGCGGGCGCCGCTGCGAGGTCTGACCCCCGACGAGCGCGCCGAGGTGGAGCAATGGCTCGAATCCTCGTAGCCGGTGCAGGGGCGATCGGCGCGAGCATCGCCTACCACCTCGCGCAACGCGGCACCGAGGACCGCATCGTCCTCTGCGACCGCTCGGAGGTGGCGTCGGGTGCGACCGGTAAGGCGATGGGCGGCGTCCGGCAGCAGTTCACGACGGCGCCCGAGGTTCGGCTCGCGCAGGCGAGCGCGCGGTTCTTCGCCGGGCTCGGGCCCGAGCTCTTCGAGCAGGTCGGCTACCTCTTCCTCGCAACGACCGGCGAGGGCGCCGCCGAGCTCGAGCAGCGCGCCGCGATCCAGCGCGAGCTCGGCGTGCCGGTCGAGGCGGTCGACCCCGGCTTCGTCCAGGGCCTGGAGGTCGGAGATGTCGAGGCGGCCGTGATCTGCCGGGAGGACGGCGTGGCCGACCCGACGGCGGTGACCAGGCACCTCGTGTTCCGGGCCCGCAGCGGCGGCGTGGAGCTCCGCGAGCACACGGACGCTCGCGAGCTGGACGCCGACGTGGTGGTGATCGCCTGCGGCGCCGCCTCGCCTGCGCTCGCCGCGCACTTCGGCGTCGAGGTCCCGATCCGGTCGCTCGTCCGGCAGCTGACGGACACGCGGCGCGTCGACGGGCTGCCGGAGGACCTGCCGATGGTGGTCGAGGCCGAGACCGGCTTCCACTTCCGGCGCGTCGACGGCGGGATGCGTCTGGCGATGGCGGAGCCGACGCTCCGGTGGGGCGAGGACGCGCGGGTGGACGAGGCGCTCGTCGAGGACTGGCTGGCGCGCCTGGCGCACCGGTATCCCTCGGCGGCGGGCGTCCCGGTGGCGCGCTCGTGGGCGGGGCTCTACGACATGACGCCGGACGCGCACCCGATCATCGGCCGGGTCTCCGACGGCGTGTACCTCGCGTGCGGGTTCTCCGGCCACGGGTTCATGCAGGCGCCGGCGGTCGGCGCGGCCGTGGCGGAGGAGTTGACCGCCGGCGAGTCCTCGTTCGACCTCTCGCCCTACCGCCTCGACCGGTTCGCCGGCGACCCGGTCTTCCCCGAGACCCTCGTCCTCTAGCTCTCGAAGGCGAGGCCGAGCCGGGAGAGCTCCTCGAGGTCGAACCGGCCCTCGGCCGTGGCCTCGAGGTCGAAGTCCTCGGAGATGTCGGGCGGCTTCCCGATGATCTCCCGCGCCCGGCCGGGGAGATCCTGCCGAGCGGCCTCGAAGGACTCGAAGAGGTAGACGGCGCCCCAGCGCTCCGTCGCCTCGTCCGAGACCCAGAGCTTGAGCCGCAGTCCTTCGACCCCCTCGAACTCGTCGACCGACTCGTCGACGAGGTAGCGGCGCAGCTCCTCGATCGTCGCCTGTGAGTCCGCGAGGTTCCAGAGGACGAGGCGGACGATCACTCGGCGGAGTCGGGCCGGTCGGCGGGCTCGCGGCGGTTGAGCCGGTCGAGGAACGCGTCGCGGAGCGACTCGCCGCTGACCTTCAGCTGGTAGCGCGGCCGGCGCGGCTCGACCTTGACGATCTTGACCTCGCCGCTGTGGTCGCCGTACGAGCGTCCGTAGGCCTCGGCCTCGCCGATCTCGTGCAGCCGCGTGTCGGTCCTCCGCCGGAAGAGGCGCACGGGAGCAGCCTAAGCAGGCTGAGGGAGCTTCGCCAGGACCTGCTTGATGCTGCGGAGGATGTCTGCCTCGTCGTGGCCGAAGTCCTCGAGGAACGACTGGAGCGCATTGCGCAGCAGCCGCAGCTCCTCGTCGGTGAGTTCGATCATGTGCATGGGGCGAGACTAACCCCAGTCGGGGGGCGTGTAGCCGCCTTCGAGCGGCGCGCCGAACGTGACGAACTCGATGCCCTCGTCCCCGGCGATCGGCACTCGGCTCGATTCGGGGTCGACCCGGACGAAGCGGCCGGGCCGGAGGTCGATCTCCTCGCCGTCGATGCGCATCTTCCCGCTGCCCTTGACGACGAAGTAGACCTCCTCCTGGTTCGAGTCGGCGTGCTCGTGCTCGCGCCCCTCGACGCCGGGAGGGATCGCGAAGTAGTTGAAGCCGAACGCGCGGGCGCCGGTCGCGCGGCGCGTCTTCTTGACCATCCCGCCCGGGCCCTCGCCCTCGAGCGAGTCGATGTCGACGACCGAGTAGCCCACCTACATCCGGAAGATGCCGAAGGAGGTCTCGGGGATCGGGGCGTTCAGCGCCGCCGAGATCCCCAGCGCCAGCACGCGTCGCGTGTCCAGCGGGTCGATGATCCCGTCGTCCCACAGGCGGGCGGTCGAGTGGTACGGGTTGCCCTCGGCCTCGTACTTGGCGCGGATCTCGTCGGGATCCGCGTCGCCCACCATCGTGAGCACCGTCGCCGCCTGCTCGCCGCCCATGACCGAGATCCGGGCGTTCGGCCACATCCAGAGCTGGCGCGGCGCGTACGCCCGGCCGCACATCGCGTAGTTCCCCGCTCCGAACGACCCGCCGGTGACGACGGTGAACTTCGGGACGTCGGCGCACGCGGTCGCCATGACGAGCTTCGCGCCGTCCCTGGCGATGCCGCCGGTCTCGTACTCGGTGCCGACCATGAAGCCGGTGATGTTCTGGAGGTAGACGAGCGGGACGCGCCGCTTGCACGCGAGCTCGATGAAGTGCGCGCCCTTCTGGGAGGACTCGGCGAAGAGGACGCCGTTGTTGGCGAGGATCCCGACCGGGTAGCCCTCGATCCGTGCGAACCCGCACACGAGCGTCTCGCCATAGTTCTCCTTGAACTCGTGGAAGCGGCTGCCGTCGACGATCCGCGCGATCAGCTCGCGCGGGTCGACCTGCTGGCGGAAGTCCTCGGGGATGAGGCCGTACAGCTCGGACGGGTCCGCCACCGGCTCCTCCGCCGGCGCCACGTCCCACGGCGCCTCCTTCCGGCGGTGCAGGTTCCGGACGACCGAGCGGACGATCGCCAGCGCGTGCTCGTCGCTCGTCGCGTAGTGGTCCGCGACGCCCGAGCGCCGGGTGTGGACGTCGGCGCCGCCGAGCTCCTCCGCCGTGACCTCCTGGCCCGTGGCGGCCTTCACGAGCGGCGGCCCGCCGATGAAGATCGTGCCGGTGCCGCGCACGATGATCGTCTCGTCGCTCATGGCCGGCACGTACGCGCCGCCGGCGGTGCACGAGCCCATCACGGCGGCGATCTGCGGGATGCGCTTGCTGCTCATGCGCGCCTGGTTGTAGAAGATGCGCCCGAAATGCTGCGCATCGGGGAAGACTTCGTCCTGCATCGGGAGAAACGCGCCGCCTGAATCGACCAGGTAAATGCAAGGCAGGTAGTTTTGTTCGGCGATCCGCTGGGCGCGCAAGTGTTTTTTTACCGTGAGCGGGTAATACGACCCTCCCTTGACCGTCGCGTCGTTGGCGAT
>DATBMH010000051.1:0-3410 GCA_036554945.1 Gaiellaceae bacterium
GGTGCCGTACATGGCCTCCTCGCGCACGAGCACGGGCGGGATCACGGGCGTGAACCCCTCCGCCACCAGCCGCTCGAGCGCCCAGCGGTAGAGCGCGAGCGACAGGCGCGCCGCGTCGCCCACGACATAGCCGAACCGGGACCCCGAGAGTCGCGCGCCGCGCTCCATGTCGTAGCCGCCGAGCTCGAGGTGGTCTTTCGGCTCCGTCAGGGCCGGCGGCTCGCCCACCGAGCTGACCACCTCGCCCTCCGCGTCCCCGGACTCTTCGTCGGGCACCGACTCGTGCGCGGGGTTGGGCACCTGCTGGAGCAGCTCGTCCCTGCGCGACTCCGCCGCCGCGAGCTCGCCCTCCAGCCGCCGCAGGTCTTCCTTGACCTGCTTGAGCTCCTCGACCTGCTCCGGCGTCGGCTTGCCCTTCAGCTTCTGGCGGCCGCGCAGCTCGTCCACCTGCGGCACGAGCTCGCGCCACCGAGCGTCTGCCTCGAGCAGCTCGTCGAACGCCGCCTCGGCGCCCTTTCGCGCGATTCCGGCCCGGAGCCGATCCGGGTCGCTCCGCGCAGCCCGGAGGTCGATCACGGCTAGGTCTGGGTCAGGAAGGCGACCAGGTCGTTCAGCTCGGTCTCGCTGAGCTGGTCGTACGCCGGCATGACCCCCTGGGGGAAGCCCTCCTCGACGTACGAGTCCGGGTTCACGATCGACTCGTGCGTGAACTCGGCGAGCGGCTGGTTCGCCTTCTCGGCGAGGTCCTGGAGCTCGTCGAGATCAGGGCCGGTCGTACCGGATGCCCCGGCCGGCTCGAAGGTGTGACAGCTCCCGCAGCCGTTCGACGCGAAGACCTGCTCGCCCGCTGCGGGATCGCCCTCGACGACGTCCCCCGTCTCGGTCTGGCCCGTCTCCGTCTGACCGGTCTCGGTCGTCTCGGTCTGCGTCGTGCTGCCCTCGACGGTCTCCGGCCTGGGCGACGTTTCCTCCGCGCCGCCACAGCCGGCGAGCAGGGCGGCGAACACGGCGATCAGGGCCAGGCGGCGCACGGGCGCGAGTCTACCCGGGGGAGCCGTCAGACTAACGGGGCATGACCGCCGCAGTCTCTCGCCTCATCGCCCCCCGGCGCGAGGTGCTGATCGCAGGCGCGCTCGCCTGCTTCGGCGCCGCCGCGCTCGTCGTGCTCGCGCCGCCGACGGGCGACGCGCCGGCCCACCTCTACCGGACGCTGCTGGTGGAACAGGGCGTGTACGTCTGGGACAACCTCTGGTACGGCGGCCACTACCCGCTCGCGTCCTACAGCCTCCTGTACTACCTCCCGGCCGCGCTGGTCGGGAACCTGCCGCTCGTCTTCGCCGCCGTCGTCGTGTCGGCTGCGCTCTTCGCGTCGATCGTGGAGCGGGAGTGGGGCGCCGCAGGGATCTGGCCCGCGAGGGCCTTCGCGATCCTCGCCGCCGGCCCGATCTTCGTCGGCACCTACAGCTACGCGCTCGGTCTCGCAGCCGGGCTCGGCGCGCTCCGGGCGCTCCAGGGCGGGCACCGGTGGCTCGCGGCGGGCGCGGCCGCCCTGACGCTCGGGTTCAGCCCGCTCGCCTTCGTCTTCCTGTGCATCGTCCTGCTCGCCCTGGCGCTGGTGCGGCGGGTGGGGACGCACGCGGTCGCCTTCGTCGCCGCGCTGGCGGTGATCGCCGGGATCCAGCTCGCGGCGCTCGTGTTCTTCCCGAGCAGCGGGCCGTACCCGTTCCGCGCGCTCGAGCTCGCGGCGGTGCTGACGGTGAGCATCCTCGGCGCCGAGCTGGCGCGACGGGCCCGCCACGGAGCGATCCTCGCCGCCTTCTTCATCGTCTGGGGCGCCGCGAGCATCGCGATGTTCGTCGTCTCGACGCCGGTCGGCGAGAACCTGACGCGGCTGCGCTCGGTCGTCTTCCCGGTGATGCTCCTGACCGCGTTCGTCGCGCGGTTCCGGCCGCGCTGGCTCACGGCGCTCGCACTCTCCGCCGCGCTCGTCTACAACGTCGCGCCCTACGCGGGGGCGGCGCTCGACCGGACGGACGTCCGCGCGGCGCACCGCGCGTTCTGGCAGCCGGCGGTGACCTTCCTCGGCGAGCGCGGGACGCCGAACTACCGCGTCGAGGTCGTCCCGACCTTCGACCACTGGGAGGCGTACTGGCTGCCTCGCGCGGGGATCCCGCTCGCCCGCGGCTGGTACCGGCAGATCGACATCGCGCGTAACGAGCTCTTCTACGAGAAGCCGCTCGCGCCGACCGCGTACCGCGACTGGCTCCGCAGCATGGGCGTCCGGTTCGTCGTCCTGCCGGAGACCCGGCTCGGCCAGAAGGGCGAGGAGCGGGAGGCCGCGCTGCTCCGCTCCGGCTCGTCCGGGCTGCGGGAGGTCTTCCACAGCCCGCAGCTCACGATCTACGAGGTGCCGCGGCCGGAGCCGATCCTCACGGGGCCGGGCACCCCGATCGTCGACCGGCTCGACCACGCCGGGATCGAGGGCCGCCTCCCGGCGGCGGGCACGTACCGGCTGAAGATCCGCTACACGCGGTACTGGCGCGTCGAGGCCGGCGCCGTCTGCGCCGAGCGTGCCGCCGGCGGGATGACGATCCTCAGGGCCTCGCGGCCTGGGGACTTCGCTCTGGTCGTGCCCGAGGGGCCCGGCGAGCTGGTTCGGGCGCTCGTGGGGCGAGCTCCGGCGCACTGCTGAGCACCAGGTAGCACGCCAGGCCGGCGATCACGACGTCGTTCGGCGAGTCGTTGACGAGGAGCGAGACGGCAAGGCCGGCGAGGAGCGCGAGCAGCACCGGACGCCGCTCGCGGAGGGCGAGTGCGGCGAGGACGGCGATCCCGCCGAACACCAGCAGCGCAACGCCGACTCCGGCCGTGGCGCGCTCGACGGAGAGCTCGACGCGGCGCCCGAGGTCCTCGACGAGGCCCACCGGGCCGTCCGAGAGCGCGTCGGTGACGTGGCTCGAGCCGCCGACGGCGAGCGCGACTGCCAGCACGGCAGCGAGCGCTGCAGCGCCGATCGCGAATCGCCGGTCGAGGCCGTACTCGAGCGCCCAGAGGACGACGAACGCGACGAGGAGCACGACGGCGCCCCCGCCGTCGGCGCCGAACGAGCTCCCACCGACCGCGACGAGCGCGAGGAGCGCGATGCCGACGAACGCCCAGATGCCGTAGCGCCGTCCGAGCAGGGCGGCGCCGGCGAGCGCCGGGACGAGCAGGAGGGTCGCGAGCAGGTTCGAGAGACCGTAGAAGCGCGCGTTCTGCGTCGGGCCCAGAGGCGACAGCGCGACCCAGCGCTCGTCGATCGCCATCGCGGCGAGGTAGGCGGCGAGGACGCCGGCCATCAGCAGCCCGTGCTCGACCGGGCCTGCACGGGCGAGCAGCAGTGAGAGTCCGACGGAGAGCACGAGCACGAG
>DATBMH010000025.1:0-44402 GCA_036554945.1 Gaiellaceae bacterium
ACTAGTCCTCGACGATGAGGCTGAAGAGGTCCGAAAAGCGGCGCGAGACGCCCTTCGCAGACTGCTGCGCTAGCCGGCGGCGCGCTTGTGGGCCGGCGCCTCGAAGTCCTCGTCCGTCGCGATCTCGTCGCGTATCTTCTCGAGCGCGCGGCGGATCAGGCGCGACACGTGCATCTGCGAGATCCCGACCTGCTGCGCGATCTGGCTCTGCGTCAACCCGTCGAAGAAGCGGAGGTGGAGGATCTTCCGCTCGCGCTCGTCGAGGGCGCGAAAGCCGGGCGCGAGCACGGCACGGTCCTCCGAGACCGAGTACTGGTGCTCCTCGGTGCCGAGCGACTCGAGCGGATCGAGCTCGCCGTCCTCGTCCGACCCGCCGGCCGACAACGAGAGGGACGTGTACGCGCGCCCCGACTCGAGCGCCTCCAGCACGAGCTCCTCCTCGACACCCGCGGCCTTGGCCAGCTCCGGGATCGTCGGCGACCGGCCGAGCTGGACGGTCAGCTGCTCGATCAGCTTCGAGACCTGGACGTTCAGCTCCTGGAGCCCGCGAGGGACGCGAACCGACCAGCCCTTGTCCCGGAAATGCCGCTTGATCTCGCCGATGATGTTCGGCGTCGCGTAGGTCGTCAACTCGACGCCGCGCTCGAGATCGAAACGGTCGATCGCCTTGATCAGCCCGATGGCCCCGATCTGGACGAGGTCGTCGAGCTGCTCGCCGCGATAGGCGTACCGCCGCGCCAGCGAGCGGACGAGCGTCATGTAGCGCTCGATCAGCTCCTCACGGGCGGCGAGGTCGCCGTCCTCGTGGTAGCGGCGAAGGAGGATCTTGTCGTCGGCGGCCATCAGGCGGAGACGCTGCTCCCGGTCAGCTTGCGGAACTCGATCCAGGTGCCTTCGCCGCGGTCCGAGAGCTCGTAGCCGTCCACGACCGCGTCCAGCAGGCGGCGGAGGGACAGTCCGTCGCCCGGCCCGTCGTCGAGCTCGGAGCGGAGCTGCTCGCCGAACGGCCCCAGCTCTGCGGCGAGGCCACCGTCGATCACGCGCAGGGTGAGGGTCACCTCGCGCGCGCCGTCGTGGCGGTCGAGCAACCCGTCGAGCGCGAGCTCGAGCTCCTCCAGATGCTCCACGGTGAGATGGAGGCGCGCGGCCACACCACCGAGGACCAGGTGCGCGACGCCGTAGTACGGCCGCTCACGCGGCATGGTGAGTCTGATCTCGTCAGTGCTCATCGGCTGAACTGCACCCCTTCCCCTCAAACGGACGTCGCAGGTTAGTGGTCACGGCTTCTCTATGCCGACGAGGACACGACCCGCCCCGCGCCCACCACGACATCGCCGTCGTAGAGCACCGCGGCCTGCCCCGGGGCCACGCCGTACGCGGGCTCGTCGAGCCGGGTCTCGAAGCCGCGCGAGCGCCCTTCCACGCGGCCCGGAACCGCGGGCGAGCGATGCCGGAGCTTGACGTCCACGCGGTCTGCGGCCGCGAAGAGGCGTCCGTCGGCGCGGACCCGGGTCCGGGCCAGCGACTCCCTCGGGCCCACGACGACCGCATTCCGCCGTGGATCCGTGCGCAGCGCGAAGACCGGCGCACCGGTCGAGATCCCGAGGCCCTTCCGCTGGCCGGGGGTGAACCGCCAGAACCCGCCGTGGGTCCCGACCGCCCGTCCCGCCTCGTCCTCCACCACGCCCTCGTCCGCCGGCAGCCCGTGCCGCTCGAGGAACGACCGGTAGTCGTCGCCGCCGAGGAAGCAGGCCTCCTGGCTCTCGGCACGGCGAGCCGCCGCGAGGCCTGCGCGCTCCGCCTCGGCTCGGGTCTCGTCCTTCGTCTGCTCGCCGAGAGGGAACCAGATCCGGTCGAGGATGCGCGGGTCGAGGCGGGCGAGCATGTACGACTGGTCCTTGGCGGCGTCGACGCCGCGCGCGAGCAGCAGCCGGCCGCCGTGCTCGACGATGCGCGCGTAATGGCCGGTCGCCAGCCGTGCCGCGCCCGCCTGGCGCGCGAACCGGAGCAGGCGCCCGAACCGGAAGAAGCCGTTGCAGCGGATGCACGGATTCGGGGTCTCGCCCCGCCGGTAGCCGCGGACGAACGGCTCGACGATCGCCCGGAGGAACTCCTCGCGCGCGTCGATCGTCACGTGCGGGATCCCGAGCCGGTGGCATGCCTGGCGGGCCGCGACGACGGCTTCGGGCGAGCAGCAGGCCCGCTCGACGTCCGGGCCTTCCGGGTCGATCCAGAGCCGCAGCGTGACCCCGACGGCATTCGGGCCCGCCCGCAGGAGCGCCACGGCGCTGTCGACCCCGCCGCTCATCGCCACCGCCACGCGGTCCGGGTCGCGCCGCGCGCGGAAGATCGGACCAAGCGCGCCCGCGAGGGCGTCCACGGCCAGCTCGTCGCCGCCGACCGCGGCCGCCTCGAGCAGCGTCAGGCCCTCGAGCGGCCGGTCGAGCCCCTCCGCATCGGCGCTCACGATCCGGTCGCGGTCGACCGAAAGCCGAACGAGGCGCCACTCGCCGTCTCTCGACGCGTCTCCGACGACCTCGATCACCGAGTCACCGTACCCAAAGGAAAGCCCCGGCCTGGGCCGGGGCTCGAAAGGTGCCCCACCCTGCCGGTGATGCCCCACGCATTGCGAACCTGGACTAGCCAGGTGGGCGCCGGCCGAACCGGCTTCTGAGGGCCGGCGCGGACTCGAGCTCCCTTAACGTGTCTGTTGGTTCACGTTTGTACGCGAGGCCACGTACAGGGTCGAGCCCTCTCACTGTAGACGGTCTTTCGGCGTTCAGGCGCGGCCTGCGAAACGCCAGCGAATGGTCGTGCGGCCGGCGATCCCGAGCTCCTGCGCGAGCGCGTCGGTCAGGCCGAACTGGACGCCCGCCCGCGTCGGCCCGCGGGCCACGACCTGCGTGAGGACCTCCTTGCCGCCGTGGCCGAGGTAGACCTTGGCGCCGCACGGGAGCACCGGGTGCGCGAACCCCATCGTCGTGCGTTCGACGATGTGACCGCACGACGTCGGACGGCCGTAGAGGCGCCGTGTCTCGGGCCCGGCGACCGCCTCGTACCAGCCGCCGCCGGGCGGGGCGACCGCCTCGGGGAGATCGGTCGAGCTCGACGTGTTGGCGAAGCGGTCGGCGAGGCTGAGCGCGATCACGCCGCCGAGCAGCGTCACCGCCGCGAGCAGGACCGCGCGCTGGGCGAGCGCCGGGCTCACGTTGCTGCCGCGGTCTCCGGCTCGAGGAGCAGGGCGCCGAACGTCTCGCGCACGAGATCGTCGAACTCGACCGCGAGCATGCCGTCGGCCCGCGCGAACTCACGCAGCGAGAGGATGACCGCGACCCACTCCTCCTGCCGCGGGTCCTCCGGATGGTCCCGCACCAGGCGCTGGAGGTCCCAGATGCTCCACTCGCGGGGTGGGCCGCTGTAGACCGGCTCGGGCTCGGGCTCCGGCTCAGGTTCTGGTTCTGGTTCTGGTTCTGGTTCCGGCTCGGGCTCCGGCTCAGGTTCTGGTTCCGGCTCGGGCTCCGGCTCCGGCTCGGGCTCCGGCTCGGGCTCGGGCGGCCGTTCCGTGACCGGCGGCGGGCCGGCGGCGAGGATCGCCCTGGCGCTCCGCTCGCTCACGGCCGGCTGCGGCTCGGGCTCGGGCTCGGGCTCCGGCTCGGCCGTCGGCGGCTCCGCCTCGACGATCTCGACGTGCCTCGGCGGCTCCGGCGGCGGCGCCTCCTCCGCCGGCGTCGCATCGATCGCGGCCCGCGCCGCCTCGCGCGCGTAGGCACGCTCCACGAGCGCGACGATCACCCAGGCCACGGCCATCAGCGCGACGATCACGATCGGGTCGAGCTGTGCCAGCCCCGCCCCGAGCGCGACGAGGACGAGGAACGCGGCCTCGATGGCGAACCGAACGGTCGCGGAGGGCATGTCCTAGCCTCCCTCTGCCTCGCGCCGCGCGTCCAGTGCCGCCGCGACCGGCTCCGGGTCGGTCGCCTCGTCGGGCTCCACACGCTCCTCGATCTCGACCGCGCGCTCTCGGCGGAAGGACGGGAAGCGCGGCCCCTCCGCCCACACGGCCAACTCGAAGAGGCACACGAGCAGCCAG
Source organism: Gaiellaceae bacterium (assembly GCA_036554945.1). GTDB lineage: Bacteria > Actinomycetota > Thermoleophilia > Gaiellales > Gaiellaceae > JACDAN01. The sequence continues at coordinate 4,091 of DATBMH010000025.1, forward strand.
GCGACCGCCATCACCACGACGATGGCCGTCGCGCTGAGCTCGGCGAACCCGGCTGCGATCGCAACCGCGATCAGGAAGCCGGCTTCGAGCGCGAACCGCGGCCCAAGTCCTCCCTGCACAGTGGGGAAAGGCTACTGGGGCTTGGGGCTGTCTTCGGGCTCGTCCTGCTGAGCCGGCTCGGGCTCGGTCTCCTCGGGCTCCGGCGCCGCGGCAACCGGGGGCGGGCGCTCGGGAAGCTCGGCGGGCGCGGCGACCTCGGTTTCGTGCTGGGCCGCCTTGAGGATCGCGTCGGAGACGCCGGAGATCGCCTCGTCGCCGAGGCCGGCCGCCGACAGCAGCTGCTCGGCGCCCTGCTGCGCGCGGACCATGATCGCGTTCGCCTGGGCCCGGGCCCACTCGAGCGTCTGCTCGACCTCGGCGCGCGCCGCGTTCGTCAGCTCGGTCGCCTGGTGGCGGGACTGCTCGAGCAGCTTCGCGCCGCGGGCCTCGGACTCCCGCAGCTCCTGCGTCGCCTGCCGGTTCGCGTCGGCGAGGAGCTGACGCGCCTCGTTCCGCGCGGCGTTCACGATCTCCGCGCGCTGGCGCTCGCTCTCCTGCCGGTACCGCTCGATCTCGGTCTCGCGCCGGGACAGCTCCGACTGGCGGCGCCGGACCTCCTGCTCGGTCTTGCCGAGCTGCGCGGCGGACGCGCGCTGCGCGTCGCGCTCGAGCACGTCCGCGAACTCCGCCGCCTCGCGGATCAGGTGCAGCGCGTCCATCCGGACGGCGTGACCAGTCGGCTCGACGTGCGCGCTGTGCCCCGCCGCCTGGAGCACGCGGAGCTGCGCCTGCAGCTGCACGACGTGGCGCCGGAACGCGTCGAAGGCGTCCTTGACCCGGTCGGGCTCGTAGCCCTGCTCCGCGACGGGAAGGTCCTCCACGCGCGGGAGCGAGGTGATCGCTGGCTGGGCTCGCTCTTCTTGGGCCATCGGGTCCTTTCGTGGGCTCCGGCTGGACAACCGAAAGTATGCCGACTGAATCGGCGTGATTCGACTTCGGCCTTAGCGCTCGGGTTCCTGGATCGCGGCGATGCCGAGCTCACCGAGCACCTCCGCGGGCATGGACGTCGGAGCGCCCGTCAGCGGATCGCTCCCGCTGGCCACCTTCGGAAAGGCCGTGATCTCGCGGATGTTCGGCTCGCCGGCCATCAGCGCGGCGAACCGGTCGATGCCCATCGCGAACCCGCCGTGCGGCGGTGCGCCCATCGCGAGCGCCTGGAGCAGGAACCCGAACTTGTCCTGGATCTCCTCCTCGGGCAGGCTCATCGTCCGGAACACGGCGCGCTGAACCTCGGGGTCGTGGATCCTGATCGACCCCGAGCCGAGCTCCCAGCCGTTCCAGATCAGGTCGTAGTGCTGGCTGAGCGCCGCCGCCGGATCGCCCTCGACGAGCTCCTCGTGCCCGGCGATCGGCGACGTGAACGGGTGGTGCATGAACGTCCAGCGGCCGGTGTCCTCGTCCCGCTGGAAGAGCGGGAAGTCGATCACCCAGCTGAAGTTCTCCTCGTCCGGATCCGCGAGCCCGAGCTCCCGGCCGAGATGGATGCGGAGGCCGCCGAGCACCCGCTCGACCTCGGCCTGCTCGCCGGCGGCGAAGAGCACCGTCGTCCCCGGATCCGAGCGGAAGGCCGCGAGCTCGGGCTCCGAGAGGAACTTTGCGATCGGCGAGCGGACCTCGCCGTCCTCGTTCACGAGGTACGCGAGGCCTTTCGCGCCCCACTCCTTCGCGATCTCCTCGAGGCGCCCGAGCTCCGCGCGCGAGAAGGCGCGGGGCGCGACGAGGAAGCGGACGACCGGCGCCTTCGCGAAGACGCCGAACTCCGAGCTGCGCGTGATCTCGGTCGCGTCCTGGATCTCGAGACCGAAGCGCAGATCCGGCTTGTCCGTGCCGTACTTCGCCATCGCCTCGGCGAAGGTCATGCGCGGGAAGGGCCGCGCCGGCGCGTCGCGGCCGACGGCCTGGAACGCGTTCACCACGGACTGCTCGAGGACGTCGAGCACCTCCTCCCGCTCGACGAACGCCATCTCGAGGTCGAGCTGGCGGAACTCGAACTGCCGGTCGGCGCGGAGATCCTCGTCCCGCCAGCACGTGGCGATCTGGTAGTAGCGGTCGATCCCGCCGATCACGCAGAGCTGCTTGAAGAGCTGCGGCGACTGGGCGAGCGCGAAGAACCGGCCCGGTTGGAGGCGGACCGGCACGAGGAAGTCGCGCGCGCCCTCGGGCGTCCCCTTCGTCATGCTCGGCGTCCACACGTCGACGAAGCCGAGCTCGTCCATCGTGCGCCGGATGGACGCGATCACGGTGTGCGAGAGCCGCAGGTTCCGTTGCATCTCGTCCCGCCGGAGGTCGAGCCAGCGGTAGCGGAGCCGGAGCGTCTCGTCCACGTTCTCCTCGTCCAGCTGGAACGGCAGTGGCGTCGAGCGCGACACGATCTCGAGCTCGTCGACCTGGAGCTCGACCTCGCCGGTCGGCAGGCTCGGATTCACGGCGTCCGGTGCCCGGGCGACGATCTCCCCGGTCGCCTTGAGCACGAACTCGTTGCGGATCTCGTGCGCCGCTTGCGCCGCTTGCGGGCTGCGCTCGGGGTTGATCACGAGCTGCGTCAGTCCGGTGTGGTCGCGCAGGTCGACGAAGATCAGACCGCCGTGGTCGCGACGCCGGGCGGCCCAGCCCGACAGCGTCAGCCTCTGGCCGACGTCGTCCTTGCGGAGCTCGCCGGCGTAGCGGTCGCGCCAGCTCACCGACCGAGCTCCTTCGCGATCGCGTCGGCATCGGGCGTGTCGCCCGGCTCGACGGTGACCACCTGGCGCGCGTTCAGCCGGCCCGCCTGCGTCCGCTGGCCCTTGACCGAGCGCCGCGCGTAGTCCATGTCGGCGCTGATCCCGCGCCGGCGCAGCTCGGCGAGGGCCTTCGCGATGGCGGGCCGGTCGGCGCCCTCCTCGGCGACGAAGAACACGTCGACCGCCTCCGGCTCGAGTTCGGTGTCGCCGAGCGAGAGGAGCAGCCGCTCGATCCCGGCGCCGAACCCGATGCCCGGCGTCGGCGGCCCGCCGATTGCCTCGATCAGCCCGTCGTACCGCCCGCCGCCGCAGATCGAGTCCTGCGCGCCGATGGCCTCGTCCTTGAACTCGAACGTCGTGCGGGTGTAGTAGTCGAGGCCGCGCACCAGCGTCGGCTGGAGCTCGTACCGGACCCCGATCGCGTCGAGGAACGCCCGCACGTGCTCGAAGTGCTCGCGGCACTCGTCGCAGAGGTTCTCGCCGATCGTCGGTGCGTCCGCGAGCAGCGCCTGGACGCGCTCGCCCTTGACGTCGAAGACGCGCAGCGGCGACGTCTGCCGCTTCGCGCGCGTGTCGTCGTCGAGCTCGGCGTCGTGCTCGTCCAGCCACGCCTCGAGCTTCGCGAGGTACGCGGGGCGGCAGTTCAGGTCGCCGATCGAGTTCAGGTACAGGACGTAGTCGGTCACGCCGAGCCGCGCGAGGAGCGCGTCGTAGAACTGGATCAGCTCCGCGTCGACCGCGGGATCGTCCGAGCCGATCGCCTCGACGGACAGCTGCCAGTGCTCGCGATACCGGCCCTTCTGCGGGCGGTCGTAGCGCCACATCGGCCCGACGGTGTAGAGCTTCACGGGCTGCGGCTCGCGGTGCATGCCGTGCTCGAGGTAGGCGCGGCAGATGGGCGCGGTCGCCTCCGGGCGGAGCGTCAGCGAGCGGGCGCCGCGGTCCTCGAACGTGTACATCTCCTTCTGGACGACGTCGGATCCCGCGCCGGAGGTGCGGACGAAGAGCTCTGTGTCCTCGAACCCCGGCGTCACGATCTTCCGGTAGCCGTAGAGCGCGCAGAGACGCTCCGCCTCTCCGAGCGCGCGCTGCCAGAGCGGCTGCTCGGAGGGGACGATGTCATGGGTTCCCCTCGGCGCCTCGAACTTCAAGAGGCGCGCAGCTCCGCGAGGAATGGGTTCCCGTCGCGTTCGGCACCGAGCGTGGTCGAGGGGCCGTGTCCCGGGTAGACGACCGTGTCCGGCGGGAAGCGGTCCAGGAGCGAGCGGATCGACGCGACGAGCGTGTCCCAGTCCGCGAACGGGAGATCCGTGCGGCCGACGCCGCCCGCGAAGAGGAGGTCGCCCGAGAACAACACCCCGTCCGCGGCGAAGGCGATGTGGCCCGGCGAGTGGCCGGGGACGTCGACGACGTCGAAGGACAGGCCGGCGACCTCGACGGTGTCGCCGCCCTCGAGGCGGACGTCGGGGCTGTGCGGCGGGATCTGCTGGTCGGGGTAGAACGCGCTGGGATCTTCCAGGACCGCCGCCTCGCGCTCGGCCATGTACACCGGCGCCCCGGTCGCCTGCGCAAGCGACGCGATCCCGCCGAGATGGTCCCAGTGACAGTGAGTGACGAGGATCGCCGCGACGCCGAAGCCGGGCGGCTCGACCTCGAAGCCCGGATCGATCACGACCGCCTCGGACGCGTCGGGTCCGGATCGGACGACGTAGCAGTTCGTCTGCGTGGGACCGAGGGCGTAGGTGTCGATCGACAGCGCCACCGCGCGAGTGTAACGGCGGGTCTGCCGCGGTTCGAAGCGGGGTAGGATCGCCGCCGTGCAGAGCTGGAACCTCCCCGACCTGGAGATGCCGGACGGGAGCAGGAGCCCGATCGTCCTCCACTCGACGGAGGACGCCCGCGCCGTCCTGATCGGGCTCAACCCGGGGCAGCAGCTCGGCGACCACCAGGTGCACGAGAACGCCTACATGGTCGTGCTCGACGGACAGGTCGAGGTCGGCTCCGGCGAGGAGACGGTCGAGGCCGGCCCGGGGACGCTCTTCCGCTTCGAGGCGGCCGAGCGGCACCGCGTCGCCAGCCGCGAAGGCGCCCGCATCCTGCTGATGCTGGCGCCGTGGCCCGGGCCGGGCCACTACCGGGGCAGCGCGACTAGCTGATTCCCGCGCGCTTGCGGTACATCCGGTACATCAGCGCGTCCATCGCGTAGCTGAACGGCAGGAAGAACGCGAGCAGGAAGAGCGTGTTGACGAGCCGCTGCGCGATCGTCAGCTCGCTGCTGAACAGCGTGACGGTCAGGAACATCAGCGGCGCGAACAGCAGGCCGCGCTTGCCCACGCGCTTCCACGACGGCGGCTGCACCTCGCGCATGCCTGTCTGGCTCTTGCGGGCCTGCTGAGGGGCCCGCTTGCCGTTGCGAGAGATCGGCTCGTCGTCGTCCGGGGCGTCGACCTCGTTGCCCTCGTCGTCGACGTAGACGTACTCCCAGTCGTGACGGCGGTCCTTGGCCCGCCTGCGGCGCTGTTTGCGGCTCGGCATGGGATCTAGCCTAGCGCCGCCAAGCCACGCGACCGCTCTGGACGACGGTGGCCACGAGGTCGCCTCCGAGGTGGTACGCGAGGTGGCGCCAGTCGGGCGCGTCCAGCAGGACGAGGTCGGCGTCGTAGCCCGGTGCAAGCCGTCCCTTGCGGTCGGCGCGACCGAGGACGTGGGCTGCGTTCACCGTCGAGGCGGAGAGCGCCTCGTTCGGGCCGAGCCCGAGCTGCGTGCAGGCGAGCGAGCACACGATCGGGAGGCTCTCGCAGAACGCGCTGCCCGGGTTGAAGTCGGTCGCGAGGGCGACGGCGCCGCCGTTCTCGACGAGCGCCCGGGCCGGTGGCATCGGCCGGGCGAGGAACAGCGCACTCGCCGGGAGGAGGACGGCCGTCACGTCGCTCTCGGCGAGCGCCTTCACGCCCCGTTTGCCGGTCGCCTCCAGGTGATCCACGGAGCGCGCGCCGAGCTCGATCGCGAGCTCGATGCCTCCGGCCTCCGTGAACTGGTCCGCGTGCAAGCGCAGCGTGAGGCCGCGGTCCCGCGCCGCTTCGAGGTACCGCCGGGCCTGGTCTTTGTCGAACGCTCCCCGCTCGAGGAAGACGTCCGCAGCCTCCGCGAGCTCCGCGGCCTCGGGCAGGACCTCGGTGATCACGAAGTCGAGGTAGGCATCGGCGTCGTCGAACTCGGGTGGCATGGCGTGGGCGCCGAGGAACGTCGCGGCACCGCCCTCCGCGCCGATGGCGCGCAGCGACGCGAGCTCGGTGTCGCGGTCGAGCCCGTAGCCGGACTTCGACTCGAACGTGGTCGTGCCCCAGCGCAGCAACCAGCCTCGGTGCCGTCGCACCGCTTCGCGAAGCTCGTCCTCGCTCGCCGCCCGCGTCGCACGGACGGTCGACAGGATCCCGCCGCCGGCCGCGTGCAGCTCCTCGTACGACGCGCCACCGGCCCGCAGCGAGAACTCCTCGACACGGTCGCCCGCGAAGCACGCGTGCGTGTGACAGTCGACCAGCCCCGGGATCGCCGCCCTGCCGCGGCCGTCGAGCTCCTCGACGTCTCCGTCGAGCCGGCCGAGGTCGCGCATGCGGCCGACCTTCTCGATACGACCGCCCGCGCAGAGGACGTACGCGTCCTCGAGCACGTCGACCTGGCCGAGCGCACCTCCCCGGAGCGGCGCGTCGGAGCCCGCCGGCGTCGCCAGCTGCGCGAGGTCGCGGACGAGGAGCCGGCCGGCGCCGGCAGCCGAGTCCGTCACCGAGGCGGCATCGGCAGCTCGAGGCCGTGCTCGGCCGCCGCGTCGAGCGCCTCGGGGTAGCCCGCGTCGGCGTGACGCAGGACACCGGTTCCCGGATCGGTGGTCAGCACCCGCTCGAGCCGGTCGGCCGCGTCGTCGGTGCCGTCCGCGACCACGACCATGCCCGCGTGGATCGAGTTGCCGATGCCGACGCCACCGCCGTGGTGGACGCTGACCCAGGTCGCGCCCGCTGCCGTGTTGAGCAGGGCGTTGAGGATCGGCCAGTCCGCAATCGCGTCGGAGCCGTCGCGCATCGCCTCCGTCTCGCGATACGGCGAGGCCACCGAGCCCGAGTCGAGGTGGTCTCGCCCGATCACGACCGGAGCTGCGACGTCGCCGCTCCGCACGAGCTCGTTGATCGCGAGGCCGGCCTTGGCGCGATCGCCGAGCCCGAGCCAGCAGATCCGCGCGGGCAGCCCCTGGAACGCGACCCGCTCGGGTGCCAGCTCGAGCCACCGCTGCAGGAGCGCGTCGTCGGGGAACAGCTCGCGCAGCGCCGCGTCGATCGTCTCGATGTCCCGAGCCTCGCCGGAGAGGACGGCCCATCGGAACGGCCCGATCCCACGGGAGAAGAGCGGCCGGATATACGCCGGGACGAAGCCCGGATATGTGAACGCGTCCTCTACACCCGCCTCACGGGCCTCACCTCTGAGATTGTTGCCATAATCGAAAACGTAGCTGCCGGAGCGGACGAACTCGAGCATCCCGCGCACGTGTGTCGCAATCGAGTCACGGGCTCGGCGCAGATATGTCTCAGGATCGCTCTGCCGGAGGGCCGCGGCTGCGTCGACGTCCAGCCCCTGCGGGACGTAGCCGGTGAGCGGATCGTGGGCCGCGGTCTGGTCGGTCACGAGGTCGAAGCGCTCTCCGCGGCGGGCAAGCTCGGGCACGACATCTGCAGCATTCCCGAGCAGCCCCACCGACACCGCGCGTCCTTCTCCCGCCGCCGCCCGGACGAGCGACAACGCCTCATCGAGAGACGAGACCGCCTCGTCGAGGTAGCGCGTGTCGAGTCGCCGCTGGATCCGCTCCGGGTCGACCTCGACGCACAGCACGGCAGCGCCGGCCATCGTCCCGGCCAGCGGCTGCGCGCCGCCCATCCCGCCGAGACCGGCGGTGAGGATCGTCCGCCCGGCGAGGTCGGGCGAGCCGAAGTGCGTCTCTCCGGCGGCGGCGAACGTCTGGTACGTCCCCTGGAGGATCCCCTGCGTGCCGATGTAGATCCAGCTGCCGGCGGTCATCTGGCCGAACATCGTCAGCCCCATCGCCTCCAGGCGGCGGAACTCGGCCCAGGTCGCCCAGCGCGGCACGAGCAGCGAGTTCGCGATCAGCACCCGCGGCGCGCCGGGGTGTGTCCGGAAGACGCCGACCGGCTTGCCGCTCTGCACGAGCAGCGTCTCGTCCTCGCCGAGCTCGAGCAGCGACCGCACGAGCGCGCGAAGCGCCTCCGGATTCCGCGCCGCCTTTCCCGACCCGCCGTAGACGACGAGCTCCTCGGGCCGCTCGGCCACCTCCGGATCCAGGTTGTTCAGCAGCATCCGCAAGGGCGCCTCCGTCGCCCAGCACCGCGCGTTCAGCTCGGTGCCGCGCGGCGCCCGGATCCCGCTCCGATCGCCGACGAGCGCGTCGACGGTCGCCTCGAGCGAGTCGACGGCGGTCATCCGCTCCTCTCGCGCCGCGCCTCGCGCTTCTGGTCCTTGTACATCCGCCACCACGTCCACCCCGTGGCGAGCACGAAGGCGGCGCACGCGCCGATCGCCGCCCTGCCGGCGTCCTGCCCGGTCAGCAGCAGGAAGCCGAAGCCGACGACGGCGAGCCCCCCGTAGAAGAGGAACGCGGACCGGAACGGCCGGTCGGGCCCCTTCGGCTTCGGCGGTCTCCCGTTCTGGCCCTCGGTCACGTCAGGGCTCCGACCTCGGCCTCGACGGCTCGGGCGAGCGAACCGTCGCGGATCGCACCTGCCATTGCCTCGATGTCGCCGCCCAGCGGCCGGTCCTCGACGACCCGCGGCGAGATCGAGCGGACGAAGCGGCGAGCCGTCTCCGTCCCGCGGCCCGCGCCGAGCGGCGCGAGGAACTCCACCGCCTGCGCGCCCGCGAGCAGCTCGATCGCCACCGCCCGCTCCGCGTTGCCGATCACCTGCCACGCCTTCAGCCCGGACGCGTTCCCCATCGAGACGTGATCCTCCTGGCCGGCGCTGGTCGGGATCGAGTCGACGCTCGCCGGATGGGCGAGGGACTTGTTCTCGCTGACGAGCGACGCGGCCACGTACTGCGGAATCATGAACCCCGAGTTGAGCCCGCCGTCGGCGGCAAGGAACGCCGGCAGCCCGTCGGAGAGCGCGGGGTTCACCAGCCGCTCCGTCCGGCGCTCCGAGATGTTCGCGAGCTCGCAGGCGGCCATCGCGAGGACGTCGAGCGCGAACGCGACCGGCTGCCCGTGGAAGTTCCCGGCGGAGACGATCTCGCCCTCGTCGATCAGGACGAGCGGGTTGTCGGTGCCGGCGTTCAGCTCGACGGACACCGTCTCCTCGACGTGCCGGAGCAGGTCGCGCGCGGCGCCGTGCACCTGAGGGGCGCAGCGCAGCGAGTACGCGTCCTGGACGCGGTCGCACCACCGGTGCGAGTCCATGACGGCCGAGTCCTCGAGCAGGCGCAGGACGTTGCCGGCCGACTCGGCCTGGCCGCGCAGGGGCCGCACCGCCTGCACCGCCGGCGAGAACGCCTTGCGGGATCCCTGCAGCGCCTCGACCGAGAGCGAGCAGGCGATGTCCGCGGCGACTGCGAGCCGTTTCGTCCGGACGGCGCCGAGCGCCCCGAACGCGGCCATGAACTGCGTGCCGTTGATCAGGGAGAGCCCCTCCTTCGCCTGCAGCCGGAGCGGCTCGAGCCCGGCCCGCGAGAGCGCCTCGGCGCCGTCCAGCAGCTCGCCGTCGAACCGCGCCTCCCCCTCGCCGATCAACGGCAGCGAGAGATGCGCCAGCGGCGCGAGATCCCCGCTCGCGCCGACCGAGCCGCGGCTCGGGACCCGCGGCAGCACCCCCCGCCGGAGACACTCGAGCAGCAGCTCCGCCACCTCGACGCGAACGCCCGCGACGCCCGTCGCCAAGGCGTTCGCCCGGAGGAGCAGCGCGGCCCGCACGATCTCGTCCGGATACGGCTCGCCGACACCGCACGCGTGGCTCCGAAGGAGGCGGACCTGCAGCTCCTCGACGAGCTCCGGCGGGATCGTCTGCGTGACGAGGCGCCCGAACCCCGTGTTGACCCCGTACGTCCGCTCGGGAGACGCGGCGGCGCGCTCGACGACCTCGCGCGAGGCGGCCATCCGCTCCCGCGCCGAGTCGGAGAGCTCGGCCGCGGCGCCGTCGACCGCGACCGCCCAGACGTGGTCGACTTCGAGATCGTCGCCGGTCAGGACCTGGGTCTCGACCACGCGCGAGACTCTAATCCTCGAGCAGCCGGACTTCGATCAGGCGCGAGCGGTCGAACCCCTCGATGCGCAGCGCCGACCCGGCCGCGGCGGCCGCGGCGCCGGCGGGCATCAGCCCGACCAGCTCCGCCCGCTCCACGCCGGCCCCGAGCGCGCCAGCCTCGGACTCGATCCGCGCGACGATCTCGTGCAGCGCCGCCGCCTCCCAGTCCTCGACGTTCATGCTCACCTGCACGCGGCCGGCGCCCGGCAGCTCCAGGCCGAGCGCGCGGACCCCGGGGAACCCACCGTCTCGCTCCCGCACCGCCGACGCGATCGACCGGGCGTCGTCGGCCGTGGCGCCGCTGAGGTCGACGTTGAACGCGATCAGCGGCCGTCTCGCGCCGACGAGCACGCAGCCGGCCGTCGGATGCAGCTCGCGGGGCCCGTAGTCGGGCGCGAGGCCGTCCGCGATCCGTGCCGCGAGCGCCTCGGTGCCGCCGCTGCGGAAGAACGCCGGCCCCCTGCCGCCGGCGAGCTCGCCGTAGAGGAAGACAGGGAGGCCGAGCTCGCCGGCCCGCTCGGCAACACGCAGAGCCGCCGCCTTCGCGCGCTCCATGTCGTCCGCGGCCAGCGGCACCAGCGGCACGACGTCGGCGGCGCCGACCCGTGGATGAGCCCCCTCGTGCCGCGCGAGGTCGATCCGATCCCGCGCCACGGCAATCGCGGCGAGCAGCGAGTCCACGAGCGGGTCGTCGGCGCCGACGACCGTGAAGACCGAGCGGTTGTGGTCGGCGTCCGAGTGCACGTCGAGCAGCCGGACGCCGCCGAACGCCGCTCCGATCGCGTCGATCGTCGCCGGGTCGCGCCCCTCGGAGAAGTTCGGCACGGACTCCAGGGGCAGCACGGCCCTAGTCTAGGACCCATGAAGGCGTACTACGAGGCGCGGGCGCACGAGTACGACGACTGGTGGCTCGGCCGCGGCCTCTACGCCGGCAACCGCCCGGCCGACTGGCACGAGGAGCGCGAGCGGCTCGTCGGCTGGATCCAGGCGCTCCGACCGGCGCGCACGCTGGACGTGGCGTGCGGCACGGGCTTCATGACCCGTCACTTGCGCGGCGAGGTCGTCGGGCTCGACCAGAGCGAGTCGATGATCGAGGTCGCCTCGCAGCAGGCGCCGGAGGCGCGGTTCGTCCAGGGCGACGCGCTCGACCTGCCGTTCGAGGACGGCGCATTCGACCGGCTCTTCACCTCGTACTTCTACTGCCACCTCGAGGAGGACGACCGCGTGCGCTTCCTCGCGGAGGCCCGCCGGGTCGCGAGCGAGCTCGTCGTCGTCGGCACGATCCTCGGCGAGGGCGAGGAGCCGGCCCGCTGGGACGAGCGCGTCCTCAAGGACGGCACGAGGTGGAAGGTCTTCAAGCGCGTGTTCGTGCCCGAGGAGCTGGCGGAGGAGCTCGGAGGCCGCGTCCTCCACCGCAGCCGGCTCTTCGTGATGGTCGCCTCGCCTTGACCCGGCGCCGGTCGTCCTACCGGTCGATCGCCTCCCTCCAGCGAGACAACCGGGTCTGCCGCGCCTGTGCCGAGGAGGGGTTCCCGCTCTACTCGCTGCCGATCGTCCAGCCCTTCACCGGGCAGCGCGCGTACATCCACGGCCAGGCGCCGGGCGCCGTCGAGGGCGAGCAGCGGCTTCCGTGGCGCGGGCGCGCCGGTCGCACCCTGCGCCGCTGGCTCGAGATGGACGAGGACGAGTTCTACGAAACCTTCTACTGCGCCTCGGTGACGCGCTGCTACCCGGGCAGGTCGCCGTCAGGCAGCGGCGACCGGACGCCGACACCGCGGGAGCAGGAGCTGTGCGGGCTCTGGCGCGAGTGGGAGCTGCGCCTGATCCGGCCGGAGCTCGTGCTCGCCGTGGGCGGCCTCTCCGCCAGACGACTGCTCGGGATCGCGCACCTCGGCGAGTCGATCGGCCGGCGCTACGAGCTGGAGGGTGCGACGGCGATCCCGCTGCCGCACCCCTCCGGAACCTCGCGCTGGCTGAACGACCCCGCGAACCGCAAGCGGCTCGCCGGCGCCCTCGACGTCGTCAGGCAGGAGCTCCTGCGCCTTCGAACTGCGCCTCTTCCGTCGACCCCTTGAGGGCCAGCGTCGACGACTGCCCGCCCGAGATCGTCTCGGCGACGGCGTCGAAGTAGCCGGCCCCGACCTCGCGCTGGTGGCGGGTGGCCGTGTAGCCGTCGCCCTCGAGCTCGAACTCGCGCTCCTGCAGCCGCACGTACGCGGACATCCCCTCGTCGACGTAGCCGCGCGCCAGCTCGAACATCGACGCGTTCAGCGCGTGGAAGCCCGCCAGGGTGATGAACTGGAACTTGTAGCCCAGCTCGCCCAGCGTGGACTGGAAGGACGCGATCTCCTCGTCGCCGAGATGCTTCCGCCAGTTGAAGGACGGCGAGCAGTTGTAGGCGAGGAGCTTGCCCGGGAACTCCGCGTGGATCGCCGAGGCGAACTCGCGGGCCTCGCCCAGGTCCGGCTTGGACGTCTCGAACCAGACGAGGTCCGCGTAGGGCGCGTAGGCGAGCGAGCGCTTGATGCACGGCTCGACCCCGCCCCGGACCTTGAAGAAGCCCTCGGGCGTCCGCTCGCCGGTCAGGAACTCGTGGTCGGCCGGGTCGACGTCGCTCGTGAGCAGGGTCGCGGCATCGGCGTCCGTCCTCGAGATCACCAGGGTCGGCACGCCCATGACGTCCGACGCGAGCCGGGCCGCCTTGAGGGTCCCGACGAACTGCGCCGTGGGGACCAGCACCTTGCCGCCGAGATGCCCGCACTTCTTCTCCGAGGCGAGCTGGTCCTCGAAATGGACGCCGGCGGCGCCCGCCTCGATCATCCCCTTCATCAGCTCGAACGAGTTGAGGTTCCCGCCGAAGCCCGCCTCGGCGTCCGCCACGATCGGGACGAACCAGTCCCGCGAGACGGCGCCCTCGGCCTTCTCGATCTGGTCGGCGCGCATGAGCGCCCGGTTCAGCCGGCGCACTAGCGCCGGGACGCTGTTCGCGGGATACAGCGACTGGTCGGGGTAGGTGTCCCCGGCGAGGTTCGCGTCGCCCGCCACCTGCCAGCCGGAGACGTAGATCCCCTTTGCGCCCGCCTTGACCATCTGCACCGCCTGCGCGCCGGACAGCGCGCCCAGCGTCGGGACGTAGTCCTCCGTGTGCAGCAGCTCCCAGAGGCGCTCCGCGCCCCGCCGGGCGAGCGTGTGCTCGATCTGCACCGAGCCGCGCAGCCGCTCGACGTCCTCCGCGCTCCAGTCGCGCCGGATCCCGTCCCAGCGCGTGTGCTTGCCGTTGCCGTTGCTCCCCATGACCGCTCCCCCTCAGTCGATGTACTCGTAGGCCGGCAGCGTCAGGAAGTCGACGAAGTCGTCCCCCAGCGCCACCCGTTCGAAGATCTCCCGCGCCTCGGCGAACCGCCCGCCCTCGGGCGTCTCCTCGCCGATCACCTCACGCACGCGGTCCGCGGTGAACTCGCGCGCGTGCACCCACTGCCAGACCTGCGACCGCGAGATCTCGGCGGTCGCCGCGTCCTCCATCAGATTGTCGATGGCCGCCGCCCCGACGCCGCGGAGCCACGACTCGACGTACCGGATCCCGACGCTGACGTTCTGTCGCAGCCCCGCCTCGGTGACCACGCCGCCTTCGACGCGGAGGTCGAGCAGCTCGTCGGCGGACACGGACACGTCCCCGCGCTGGCGCTCCACCTGGTTCGGCCGGTCGCCCAGCACGCCGTCGAACACCTCGGTCGCCACCGGCACGAGGTCCGGATGTGCAACCCAGGTCCCGTCGAACCCGTCGCCGGCCTCGCGGACCTTGTCCTCCCGCACCTTGGCGAGCGCCGTCTCGTTGACCTCGGGGTCGCGCCGGCTCGGGATGAACGCCGCCATCCCGCCCATCGCGTGCGCGCCGCGCCGGTGGCAGGTCTTGACCAGGAGCTCCGTGTACGCCCGCATGAACGGCGTCGTCATCGTCAGCTGCCCGCGGTCCGGCAGCACGGTGTCCCACGAGCGGAGCTTCTTGATCAGGCTGAAGAGGTAGTCCCAGCGGCCGGCGTTCAGGCCGACGATGTGGTTGCGGAGCTCGAAGAGGATCTCGTCCATCTCGAACGCCGCCAGGACGTTCTCGATCAGCACCGTCGCCTTGATCGAGCCGGTCGGGATCGCGAGCTCGGCCTCGGCGAAGTCGAAGACGCCGTTCCAGAGCCGCGCCTCGAGGTGACTCTCGAGCTTCGGGATGTAGAACCACGGGCGCTCGCGGTTGTGGAAGACGTAGAGCCCGAAGTCGAAGAGCGAGCCGGACACCGGCTTCCCGTCCACGTGGACGTGGCCCTCGACGAGGTGCCAGCCGCGCGGCCGGACCAGCAGCACCGCCGGGCTCTCGCCCAGCTCGTACGTCTTCTCGCCCGTGTCGAGCGAGATCGTCCTCGCGTTCGCGTCCCTGAGGTTGACCTGGCCCTCGACGTTGTTGCGCCAGGTCGGCGAGTTCGCGTCCTCGAAGTCGGCCATGAAGACGCGGGCGCCGGAGTTGAGCGCGTTGATGACCATCTTCCGGTCGACGGGCCCCGTGATCTCGACGCGGCGGTCCTGCAGCTCGAGGGGCGCCGGCGCCACGCGCCAGTCGCCCTGGCGGACCTCGCGCGTCTCGCCGAGGAAGTCGGGGCGCTCGCCGGCGTCGAGCCGCTGCTGGCGCTCCACCCTGGCTGCGAGCAGGCGCTCGCGCTCCGGGTCGAAGCGCCGGTGCAGCTCGGCGACGAAGGCAAGCGCCTCCGGCGTGAGGATCTCGGCGCCGGCTCCCTCGACCGGCCCGAGAACCGATGCGCTACTCGTTCCCGTGGTCACGCTCACAGGGCTCAGGGCACGTGCACGGCGCGTGCTCGCTGCGCAGGAACAGTGCGTTCTTGGGTGTCTGCTCGACCGGCTTCCGCCGTTTGAGCCGCTTGAAAAGGGTCACCGCTGCCTCCTTTGTCCCCCTCGGAGGCGCCTTACCCTAGGCGATTCCCGATATAAACTCAAAGAGGATCTTTCGATTCGAACGATAGAGGTCTTCTATGAGGATGGAACAGCTGCAGGCGTTCATCGAGGTGGCCCAGCGCCGCAGCGTCAGCCGCGCGGCCGAGGCGCTCTTCGTCACGCAGCCGACGCTCACCGCGCGCCTGAAGGGGCTCGAGCAGGAGCTCGGGTCGACGCTCTTCATCCGCACCGGCCGCGGGATGCGCCTCTCCGACGCCGGGCGCGCGTTCCTGCCCTACGCCGAGCGCTCGCTCGGCGCCGCCGCGGCCGGGCGCCGGCTCCTCGGCGAGCTGGCGCGGGGCGAGAGCGGCCAGCTCTCGCTCGGCGCGGCCCCGGCCGTGAGCACCTACGTCCTGCCGCGGATCCTCACCCGGTTCCGGCGCACGCACCCGAAGGTGCAGCCCGCCGTGCGCACCGGCCACTCCGAGGAGATCCTGGAGCTGGTGCTGCAGGAGCAGGTCCAGGTCGGGCTCGCCCGGGCGCTGCATCACCCGCAGATCCAGGCAACGCCGCTGTACGAGGACGAGCTCGTCCTGGTCGTCGACCCGGAGCACCCGTTCGCCGCGGCCGAGGCGGTCGGCACCGAGCAGATCAGCGACGTCCAGCTGATCCTCTTCGACCGCACCTCGAGCTACCACCGGCTCACGAACGAGTTCTTCCGCGGCGCCGGCGCGGTCCCGCGCGGCGTGATGGAGCTCGACAACATCGACGCGGCCAAGAAGATGGTCGAGCAGGGCCTCGGTGTCGCACTCCTCCCCCACACCGCGGTCGCCGGAGAGCTCGAGGCCGGGACGCTCAAGGCCGCCGTCCTGAGGGACGCGCCTCAGCTCAGGCGCGAGATCGTCTTCCTCCGCCGCCGCGACGCCGGTCCCGCGACCGGCGCGCTCGAGGCCTTCCTGAACTGCCTCTCGGACCTGCGGCCGGCGCTGCAGGCGGACGCTCAGCGCTCGACGGCGTAGAGCCGCCACTCGCCCGGGACGCCCTTCAGGTCGGCGATCCCGCGTTCCCGGAACTCGAGCCCCGAGCCCGCCACGAGGTCGCGGACCGTGCTGGAGACGAGCACCTCGCCCGGCGCCGCCTCCGCCGACACCCGAGCCCCGATGTGGACGGCGATCCCGCCGACGCCGGCCTCGACGACCTCGCACTCGCCGGTGTGGAGGCCCGCCCGGATCTCGATCCCGAGCTCGCGGACGGACTCGATCGCCGCGCGGGCGCACCGGATCGCCCGGGCCGGCCCGTCGAACGTCGCGAAGAACCCGTCGCCGGCCGTGTCGATCTCGCGGCCGCGAAAGCGGGAGAGCTCGCGCCTGATCCGCTCGTGGTGCGCCGCGAGCAGCTCGCGCCAGCCGGCGTCCCCGAGCTCGGCCGCCTTCGCGGTCGACCCGACGATGTCGGTGAAGAGGACCGTCGCGAGGATCCGGTCCGGCTCCACGGGCACGCCCTCCGCGACCTCCTCGACGAAGCGCCGGATCTCCGCCTGCATCGGGCGCTGGTCGCCGAGCACCGGGATCGAGATGTCGCCCTCCACGCGGACGAGCCGCGCCGTCGGGATGTGCTCGGCCAGGTACGGAGCCGTCCTCGTGATGATCGAGTCCCGTCCGGCGCGGGCGAGCACCAGCGTCGGCACGCGCACGCTCGAAAGGATGTGGCGGACGTCGATGTCCGCGTTCATCCGCAGGTACGCGCCCATCGAGCCGGGGCTCACGCTCAAACGAATCGGCCGGGCGAACGCGAGTCGTTCCTCACGCGTTGGGAGCTCGTGGAACATCTCGTCCCAGAAGTCCGGGTCGGCCCAGCCGCGGACGACCTCGTCGACGCTCCTCGCGTACTCCTCCGGGGTGTCGAGCCAGGGCAGATCGTGCGTCCGCGTCGAGTTCGCCACGGCGTTGCACAGGATCAGCCCGAGGGCCCGCTCGGCGTGCGACGCCGCGAAGAGGATCCCGAGCGGGCCGGAGTCGCCCGCGACGCAGACGACCGCGCGGTCGATCGACGCGTCGTCGAGCACCGCGCGGATGTCGTCCATGCGCACCTCGAGCGGGGGCGACCCCTCGACCCGGTCGGAGAGGCCCGTGCCGCGCTTGTCGAGCACGACGACCCGCGCGAACTCGCCGAGCCCCTCGAACCAGGAGCGCCGGTTGGGCTCCTCCCAGTTCAGCTCCAGATGCTGGGCGAAGCCGGGGATCCAGACGAAGGGCGTCTCGCCCTCGCCGAAGACCTGGTACGCGATGTTGACCTCGCCGCTGCGGGCGTAGCGTGTTTCCGGCACGGGCAAAGCCACGGCTAGATTCTGACGGTGAGCGGGGCTCCTTCCTATAGGCGGACGTTTGCGCGGTTGCTGGGCTTCCTCAGGCCGTACAAGTGGTCGCTGATCGTCTCGATCGTGCTGGCCGTCGGCTCACAGGCCTGCGCAGTCGTGATGGCCTGGCTGACCGGCGACGGGCTGCAGACCGCGCTCACGGAGCCGGTCACGAGCACGATCTGGTGGATCGCCCTGGCGATCCTCGTGGTCGGCCTGATCCGGGCGCTGCTGATGGTCGGACGGCGGCTGATCTCGGGCCGGCAGGCGCTCGGCGTCGAGTTCGACATGCGCAACGGGCTCTACGCCAAGCTGCAGCGGCTCTCGTTCGGGTTCTACGACACGCACCAGACCGGGCAGCTGATGTCGCGCGCGACCGTCGACCTCCAGGCGGTGCGCTTCTTCCTCGGCTACGGGTTGATCTTCTTCTTCCAGCACATCGCGACGATCGTCGGCGTCACCGCCGTGATGTACGTCGCGAACTGGCGCCTGGCGCTGGCGGCGACGGCGGTCACGCCGCTGATCGTGATCGTCGCGTACCGGTACTCGACCGTCTCGCACCCGATCCTGCGCGAGGTCCAGCAGAAGATGGCGGACGTCGCCACCGTCGCCGAGGAGTCGATCGTCGGCGTGCACGTCGTGAAGTCCTTCGCGCAGGAGCAGGACGAATCCCAGAAGTTCGCCGGCCGGTCGGAGGCGGTCTTCGACCAGAGCGTGAAGGCGAACAAGCAGCGCGCGCTCTACGTGCCGCTCCTGTCGTTCCTGCCGCTCGTCGCCCAGGCGATCGTGCTGCTCGTCGGCGGCCGCATGGTCGTGAACGGCGACCTCAGCCTGCGCTCGTTCATCTTCTTCAACGTCCTCGTCGTGATGCTCGTGATGCCGTTGCGGATGCTCGGCATGTGGATCGGCCAGGCGCAGCGGGCCACCGCCTCCGGCGAGCGGATCTTCCAGGTGATGGACGAGCCGGAGGAGGTCACGGACCGGCCGGGCGCCGCCGAGCTGCCGGAGGGCGACGGCCTCGTCCGCTTCGAGCGGGTGACGTTCGGCTACGACCCCGACCGGCCGGTCCTGCGCGAGATCGACCTCGCCCTCCAGCCCGGCCGGACCGTGGCGCTGATCGGTCACACCGGCTCCGGCAAGACGACCCTCGCCGGCCTCGTCCCGCGCTTCTACGACGTGGCCGAGGGACGGGTGACGGTGGACGGCGCCGACGTCCGCGACCTGAAGCTCGTCTCGCTGCGCCGCGCCATCGGCATCGTCGCGCAGGACCCGTTCCTCTTCTCCGACACGGTGCGCGAGAACGTCGCCTTCGGCCGGCCCGATGCCACGCAGGAGGAGATCGAGGACGCCGCGAGGCTGGCGCAGGCGCACGAGTTCATCGTCCAGCTGCCCGAGGGCTACGACACCGTCATCGGCGAGCGCGGGATCACGCTGTCGGGCGGCCAGCGGCAGCGGATCGCGATCGCTCGAGCGCTGCTCCTCGACCCGCGGATCCTGATCCTCGACGACGCGACCGCATCAGTGGACGCCACGACCGAGGCGAAGATCCGGCTCGGGCTCCGCCAGGCGATGCGGGGCCGGACGACGATCATCATCGCCCACCGCCTCTCGACGCTGGCGCTCGCGGACGAGCTCGTCGTGCTCGACCGCGGACGCGTCGCGGCGCGCGGCACGCACGACGACCTGATCGAGCGCAGCCCGGTCTACCGCGAGATCTACGAGCACGGGCTGCTCGAGCGCGAGTTCGCGGACCGGGTGGAGCAGCGCGCGGAGGCGACGGCGTGAGAGTTTGGCAGCCCGGGTCGCATCTGTCCGCGCAGCGGGACGCGCAGGTCGACGACTGGTCGTGGCAGCGGACGATGCGGCGCGTCTCGACCCTCGCCCGCCTCACCGCGCCGTACAAGCTGCAGACGACGCTCGCCGTCGTCTCCCTGCTCGCGGCGACCCTGACGGCCCTCGCGCCGCCGCTGCTCGCGAAGCTGGCGCTCGACGACGGGATCCGGCAGCGGGACCTCGAGGCCCTCACCGTGATCGTCGGGCTCTTCGTCGCCGCCGGGCTCGCGAACCTCGCGACGAGCTCGGCGCAGACGTACTTCACCGGCTGGACAGGCGAGCGGATCCTGGCCGACCTCCGGAACCGCCTCTTCAGGCACCTCCAGGGGCTCTCGCTCGGCTACTACGAGCGGAACCGCGCCGGCGTGATCATCAGCCGGCTGACGAACGACGTCGACGCCCTCGACCAGCTGGTCACGGACGGGGTCACGACGCTCGTCCAGAACACGCTGATCCTGGTCGGGTCGGCGGCCGTCCTCTTCTACCTCGACTGGCGCCTCGCGCTCGCGACGCTCAGCGTGATGCCGGCGATGGCGATCGCGACGGCGGTCTTCCGGATCCGGTCGTCGCGCGCGTACCGCGACGTGCGCGAGCGGCTCGGGCTCGTGACGGCCACGCTCGCCGAGGACATCGCCGGGATGCGCGTCGTCCAGACCTTCACGCGCGAGCGCTCACGGCGCCGGAACTTCGAGGAGGTCAACGCGCACTACCGGCTCGCGAACCAGCAGACCGTCGTGAACAACGGCCTCTACTTCCCGTTCGTCGACTTCCTCTCGGCCGTCGCGACCGCCGTCGTCCTCGGCTACGGCGGCTACCTGCTCACGCAGGGCGAGGTCTCGGTCGGGACGCTGTTCGCGTTCATCCTCTACGTCACCAACTTCTTCGAGCCGGTCCAGCAGCTCTCGCAGCTCTACAACACCTTCCTGGCGGCCGTGGCCGCGCTGGACAAGATCATGGACGTGATGGACGAGGAGCCGGAGGTCCGCGACCGGCCGGACGCCGCCGAGCTGCCGCCGATCGAGGGGCACGTCCGCATCGAGGGCGTCCGCTTCGCCTACCGCACCGGGCCCGAGGTGCTACACGGCATCGAGCTCGACGTCCCGGCCGGGACGACCGTCGCGTTCGTCGGCCACACGGGCGCGGGGAAGTCGACCATCGCGAAGCTCCTCGCCCGCTTCTACGACCCCGTCGAGGGCCGGATCACGGTCGACGGGATCGACCTCCGAGACGTCACGCAGGAGTCGCTCCGCAGCCAGCTCGGGATCGTGCCGCAGGAGGGCTTCCTGTTCGCGGGGTCGGTCCGCGACAACATCGCCTTCGGACGGCCCGACGCGTCCCTCGAGGACATCCGGTCCGCCGCGGCGGCGGTCGGCGCGCACGAGTTCGTCATGCGGCTCGAGGACGGCTACGACACGGACGTCCAGGAGCGCGGGACGCGCCTCTCGCTCGGGCAGCGGCAGCTCGTCGCGTTCGCGCGTGCGCTGCTCGCGGACCCGCGGCTGCTGATCCTCGACGAGGCGACGTCGTCCGTCGACATCGGCACCGAGCGGAAGATCGAAGAGGCGCTCAGGACGCTCCTCGCCGGCCGCACCGCCTTCGTGATCGCCCACCGGCTCTCGACGATCCGCGGTGCCGACCTGATCGTCGTCCTCGAGCACGGGCAGATCGTCGAGCAGGGCACGCACGAGGAGCTGATGGCGCGGAAAGGGCTCTACACGGCGCTCTACGGCGACTGGGCCGTGGACGTGGCCTGAGCGCGGCGCCGCTACAATCCATGACCCGTTGCGGGGTCGTCTAATGGTAGGACGCTCGGCTCTGGACCGAGTAGTCTAGGTTCGAATCCTAGCCCCGCAGCCTCGAAAGAAAGGGCCGCATTTGCGGCCTTTTTTGTTCCTTACGCTGCGGCGCCGAGAAGGGCGACGGCGAAGACGCACAGCGCGATGAACGCCGCCGCGAACGCCAGTCTCAGGCTCGCGATGTTCTCCCTCTCCACGCCGCGGAGCGTGACAGCGCGGGCACCCCGCTTCAATAGGCCGTTCGGCCTATTCCAGGAGGCAGCGGACCTAGCGGTGTGGTGCCGTCCGACGCCCTCCCTACCCTCCGCGGCGATGGACGACGTTCTCCGCCGATCGGCCGCCGAGTTCGTCGGCACGTTCGCGCTGATCTTCGTCGGCGCGGGCTCCGTCCTCGTTGCCGCGCCGAGCTCCGGCTCCGCCACGCTGGACATCGCGCTGGCGCACGGCCTCGTCATCGCCGTGATGGCCTCGGCGGTGGGCCACATCTCCGGCGGGCACTTCAACCCGGCGGTGACGCTCGGGTTCCTCGTCACCGGGCGCCTGTCGCCGATCGTGGCCGTCGCGTACTGGGTCTCCCAGTTCACGGCGGCGATCGCGGGCGCGGCGCTCCTCAAGTGGATCTTCCCGAGCGACCAGCAGGGGACGCTCGGCTCGCCGGCGCTCGGCCCGGGGATCGACCCCGAGGCCGGGCTGATCATCGAGGCGATCCTGACCTTCTTCCTGGTGTGGGTGATCTTCGCCACCGCCGCCGACCCGCGCGGGACGTTCAAGGCGATCGCGGGCCTCGCGATCGGGCTGACGATCACGCTCGACGCGCTCATGGCGGGGCCGCTGACCGGCGCGGCGATGAACCCGGCCCGCGCGTTCGGCCCGGAGCTCATCTCGGGCACCTGGGACGACTTCTGGATCTGGTACATCGGCCCGTTCGCGGGCGGCATCCTCGGGGCCGTCACGTACGAGTGGCTCTACCTCCGCCCGCTCAACCCGCCCGTGGTCGGACCGCCGGAGACCGGCGTGGTCGAGCCGCGGCCGGGCGACACGGCGCTCTCCTAGCCTTCGCGCATCCCGTCGACGAGCAGCCGGACGACGTTCTGCTCCGCTTGGGCGATGTCCTCGTCGTGATCGGGTAGCTGCCCGAGCACCCAGCCGGTCAGGATCTCGTCGAGCGCCCCGTAGAAGACGACGGCGCCGAGCCGCGGATCGAGCTCCGAGCGGAACTCCCCGGACTCCTGGCCCCGGCGGATGATCCCCTCGAGCGCCTGCATGGCGTGCGTGATCTCCTCGATCTCCTGCTGGACGTGCGGGCTGCGGGTCACCTCGCGGACGAGCACGCGAACGAGGTCGGGGTCTCGACGCCAGGTCCGCAGGAGCAGCGCCGTGACCTGACGGACCTGCTCGTCGGCCGGGACGCCGGACGCCTCGACCTCCCGGACGCGCGCGAGCATCTGCGTCCACGTGTCCCGGAAGATCGTCTCGAGCAGCTCGTCCTTCGACTTGAAGTAGTGGTAGACGAGCCCGTAGGCGACGCCGGCCTCCTCGGCGATGTCCCCGACGCGCGACGCGTGGAACCCGTTTCGCGCGAAGACCTTGACCGCCGCAGCGAGGATCTGTCGGCGACGGTCCGCCTGCTTGTCAGCACGCGTCGCCATAGCCGCGCAACTCTAGAGAAGCACAGGGCCGGACGGGAGAGACTCGCCGTCCGGCCCTGCATTCCGTGTCACCCGCCCGGGGGCACGGAAACCTTCGCCGTCCCCCGTCAGCTCGCGAACAGCCCCACGTCGTCGAAGGTGACCGTTCCCCTGGTCGCCGTGTCCGTCGGCGCGAAGCCGGTCAGGACGACGCGAACCTGCGTGACCAGGGGCGGGATCGTCACCGACTGCTCAAGGGCCGCGAAGCCGTCGGTCTGGAGCGGCGCGGTCAGCACCTTGACCGTGCTCAGCACCTGGCCCGCAGCTCCGAGGTAGACCAGGCCGACCGACGGCGCTGACGAGGCGCCGTCGACCTTGACCGCGGCGGCGAGGTCGTAGACCTTCCCGGCCTCGACCGAGAACGGCGCGCTCGTGAACGAGGGCGAGCCGTGCACCGCGGCGTTCTTGCCGTTCCCCTTAGCCTGCACGCACTTCGAGCCGTTCGTGCCGCCGCTCGAGCTCGAGGAGGCGGTGCCCGCCCCGGTGGTCTGGCCGGACCAGCCCGCCGGCTGCCCCTCGGCCGTCGGCTGCTGCTCGAAGTCGCCGTTCGAGAGACGGTTGCCGCTCACGTCGAACAGCCGGTGCGCGGCGTTGTTGCCCTCGAGCTCCTCCGCGACCGCGTTCGGCCGGTCGGCCGTGGCCCGGATCGAGTGCTCGCCGCGGACGCCGCGCGTGTCCCAGTTGACGGTGACCTGCGCGGACTGGCCGGCGGGGAGCGCCGGCGTCGAGACGAGACCGAGCACCTTCCAGCCGTCGTAGAGGAACTCGGTCTGCGAGGCCGGCGCGTTCCCCGGTCCCGCGTTGAGGACGGTCGCCGTCACCGGCACCGGGCGGCCTTCGCGGATCCGGCCGGCCGGGGCCGAGATGTTCGTGACCTGCAGGTCCGGCCCGAGGACGGTCACCGGGATCGTCGTCGTCCCGGAGAGACCCTGGGCGTCCGTGACCTTCAGCGTCGCGGTGTACGTGCCCTTGGCGGCATAGGCGTGCGTGACCGTCGCGCCGGTGGCCGCCGCCCCGTCACCGAACGTCCACTCGTAGGTCAGCTCGTCCGACGGCTGGAGGTCGTCGAACGACCCCGACGAGGCGAAGGTCGCCGCCTTCCCCGCGCCGGGCGTCTTCGGGTTGACGGTCGCGTTCGCCGTTGGCGCGGCGTTGAGCTTGCTCGACCAGTACTCAAAGGTCTCGCAGCCAGTACCCGCCGTGATCGTGGCGTCCGCGGCCAGGTCCGACGGCAGGGCCTCGCTGTTGCCGGTGTTGCCGGACATCGAGGACACGTTCAGCGTCAGGCACCCGTAGTCGAAGTGCCACAGGCCGTCCGGCGCCGAGTCGTCCCAGAAGTTGTCGATCCAGCCCTGATCCTGGAACGCGTTGTCGCCGGGGGCCGCCGTGAACGCGGCGTCCTGGCACCGAGGCGCGGTCAGGACGGCCGGCTCCGGGTGATCCTCGGCGAGGTTGTCGCCGCAGTCGTAGTTCGGCGTCGGCTGCGAGTCGAGGTACTGCTGGCGCGGCGGTGTCGGCGCGCCGTTGTTGCCGTACCCGCGGGCCTCGTCCGTGTACTCGACGAGGACGCCCGGCTCCCAGGCGATCGAACCACGGTCGGACTGGCCGTGGCTCGCGAAGTCGAAGCCGGACCGGTCCCGCAGCTCCAGGTAGTAGCCGTGGTCGAGCGCGGAGGGCTCGTCCGACTTGACCGAGCTCCACCCGGCGGTGCACTTCGAGGCCACCTTGCGCCCCTCGTTGCAGCCGCCCGGGAAGAGCCGCAGCTCGTCCTCGGTGGAGAAGTCGGTCTTGTAGATCAGGTCGTCGCCGGCCCGGATCTCCAGGTCGTCGATGAACCAGCCCGGCCGGTCGAGGCCCGGGTCGGTCGAGTACGAGAACCGCAGGACGACACCGCGCTGCCCCGCGTACTGCGTGAGGTCGTACTCGTCCTCGATGAACGGCGCGCCGCTCGCGGCCGAGCCCGTGGCCCGGTCGGTCGCGACGGTCGCCGGGCCGGCCGCATACGCGCCGCTCGTCCCGGTCAGGCCGTTGTTCGTGTTCGCCATGCAGCTCGAGTTGTTCGGGTTCTGCACGTTCGAGGTCGTGTAGCCGTTCGCCGACGGCAGCGACGTGTACGAGGTCCCGTCGGTCGAGGCCAGCACGAAGCCGTAGTCGAAGTCCCACTCGATGTCCCAGCTGGACTTGAACTTGACCGTGACCGGCGTCCCCTCGGGCAGGAACTCGAGCTCCGGCAGGATCACGTCGAGGTTGTGGCCGGCCTTCGGCGAGCAGCCGAAGTCGTTGCCGCGGCCCGACCAGAAGACGTCAGGCGCCGAGGCGCCCGCCTCGACCGTCGCCGGGTCGATGAGCAGCTTCCTCGGCAGCTTGAGCCCGTACGCCTCGCCGTTGTGGATGTTCTGGTCGCCGTTCGCGGCCGACAGCGTGTAGGCCTGGCCTCCCGGCGTCCGCCACTGGATCTCGCCGGTGTCGTTCTTGATCTCTTCCCAGTTCGAGACGCTGCGCGTCTCGCCGGGCTGCATGAACCGCGGGACGACCCAGCCGAGATCCTGCTTGCCGAAGATCGTCATGTGCTGGGAGTAGTCGGACGCCATCAGGTTCCAGTCGTTGTAGGAGCTGTAGCCCGAGTAGAAGTCCGGCAGGCCGAGGTGATGGCCGTACTCGTGGGCGATCACGCTTGCCGTGTCGATCGCGGTCTCCGGGTTGATGTTGTACGGGCCGACCCGAACGTAGGTCGGGAGCTCGTCTGCGCCCGTGCCGCCGTTCGCCTGGCAGGCCGTGTAGTCGGAGTAGGTGTCGTCGACCCAGCACTGAGGCGTGCCGTGCAGGTCCGTCAGCTGGTCGTCGGAGATGTAGCCGGTCAGCTTCGTGACCGGGTCCTCCCAGCCGACCTCCAGCGTCGAGGAGTGGGGCCACGGGTTGTCGTACGGAGCCGCGTCCTCGCAGCCGGCCGCACCGAGCTGCGACGAGAGGTTGCCGCCGCAGCCGGCGAAGACGACCATCGCGAAGTCGACGATGCCGTCCTTGTCGGAGTCGAACTGGTTGTAGTCGATCTCCGGATCGGCGATCTGGACCGCGTCGTAGATCATCCGCGACGTGTCGCCGCAGGCCGCGTCGATGCCGAGCGAGGTCTGCGTGGTGAAGACCGGGAAGTCGCCGCCGTAGTACTCGGTGTCGCCCGGCAGCTGGTACCAGCCGTCGTGGACCCGTTCGGGATAGGCAGGCGTGCCGAAGAGCTGGTTCGCCTGACCGAGCGTCACACCGCGGCAGGTCGGCTTCTTCAGATCCCGCTCCGAGAACGTGAAGCCGTGCTCGTAGTCGAAGTTCTTCGAGGCGACGCCGGCGGAGGGCACCGACCCGAACGGGTGCAGCTGCCCGTAGGACATCTCCTGGTAGAGGTTGTACGTCGAGCCCGGGTAGTCGGGCGAGTTCACGACCTTGGCGAGCTCGTCGCCGCTGTGGCGGCCCTTGTGCTTCCGGTCGGTGAAGTCGACGGGGATGATCGGGAACGGCTTGTCCCCGTACCGCGCGGTCTCGAAGTTGCCGTGCGGCGGGATGACCTTCGGGCCGCGGGTGCTCGCGGTGGCGGCCGGGCCGCCGTCGTAGGTCATGGTCGCCTTCGCCGAGAGGTCCTTCCAGACGATCCGCGCGTCCTCGGTCGTCTTCTTCGCGCGCGCGTCGACGACGAGGGTCGCCGTCGTATCGGTCGCGACCGAGGCGATCGTCCACGAGAGCGAGGTCGGCGTCACCGTCGCGCTGCCGGCGTTCTTGAGCGCCTTCGCACCGGTGAAGACGACGCCCGGAGGCGCGGGGATCGTGACCCGGACGTTGTGCTGCCACTGGTCGGTGAAGTTCTTGACGAAGACCCGGAACGGGTAGGCGTCGCCGGGCTTCACCCAGCCGACCGACGAGACGAACTTGTTCTCGAGCACGAGAGTCGACGGGCGCGAGACGAGCTGCACCGAGCCGCTGCCCGCGACGTCGGACGCCCAGCCGCCGGAGGCGGCGTTCGAGCTCGAGGCGTCGACTACGTCGAGGCCGAGTGTGAGCGCGAAGTTCGTCTCGGGCCCGGCGGTCAGGCCGCTGGTGGCGGCTGCGGGAAGCTTGATCCCCGAGAACGCGCCGTCGGCGCCCGCGGTGAATGGGCCGTACGGCCCGCGGATCTCGCCGCTGGGCGTCCGCGCGCGGAGGAAGAACTGCGCGTTGCGGGCGGCCGAGCGCTGCGTCGAGCCCGCGAGGTCGTTGAGCTCCTGGATCGCGCCGGAGACGGTCACGGCGTCACCCGGCTGGTACTTCTTGCCACCGGCTTTCGGTGTCACCGAGAGGTCGGCGCCGAGGGCGTTGAGCAGGAACGAGCCCTGGCCTGCGGGCTCCGGGCCGACGGAGATCTTCATCGCGATCTCCCCGGCCGGCCACGCCGTGTCCGCGCGAGCGACGACCCGCCAGAGGCCGCTCGTGAGGCGGGTGGCGTTCGCCGTCCCGACCGTCTCGCCGTTCGCGCCGACGAAGTCGGCCTTGACCGCCGAGGCGGCGGTCGTGTTCGTGACGCTGAAGTCGATACGCAGGCACTCGCCGCGCGTGTAATGACGTGCCTCGAAGCCGCCGACGTAGACCGTCTGGCAGGCGGCCGAGTCGATCATCTTCACGAAGAGGAACCCCGACGCATCGTGCTGAGGCGTGGGCTCGGCCGGCGCCGTGCCGGCGTAGGTGAGAGTCGCGCCTAGGGCGACCGCGATGGTCGCCAGCTGGGCGAAACGCGAAAACCTGCGTCGCATCCGTTACCCCCGGGCTTGAATTGTTGTACGCGTCCTGGCCTCTCGGCCGGCGGTAGTTATTCCCGGAGAGAGCGAATTGTCAAACTTTTTTGAACGCGGAAAGCAAGCGATAGATTTCAGCGATTTTTCTGAGCCGGAATCTGTCCTGATTGATCAATCGGTCGGTCGAAAATCTTGGTTGACTTGTCAATCGGTTTTCCGATCCTGTTCGCGACGCTCGTCTGGCGTGAGCCCTTCCTGGGGCGCGCCGGCGGGCCCGGCCATCGCCGTGCCGCCCTCCTCGACGAGCTCCCGAGGGTCGGCGTGGCGGTACTCGTCGGACTGCAGACCGCCCCGCGGGTCATCACCCGCACGGTGGCGCTCCTCCTCCGAGCCGAGGACTCTGCGTAGCCAGCGCACGACCGCAGTCCTACCCAGCCGCCGCTACAATCATGCCTCCCGGCGCATTCGTCTAGTGGCCTAGGACGCCGCCCTCTCACGGCGGTAGCACGGGTTCGAATCCCGTATGCGCCTTCTTTCAGTCCACGGTTCGCTGGTACAGCAGGTGGTCGCGCCACCCGCCCGCGATCTGGAGGTACCGGCGGGCCAGGCCGATCAGCTCGAAGCCGTTCTTCTCCAGGACGCGTTGGGACGCGACGTTGTCGACAAGCGTTCCGGCCTGGAGCCGATGGAGACGGAGCTCGCCGAACGCGACCTCGATCACGTCGGCCACCGCATCCGCCGCCAAGCCGCGGCCGCGAACCGCCTCTGCGACCCAGTAGCTCAGTGTCGCGCTCTGAGCCGGGCCCAAGACGATGTTCGAGAGGGCGACCGCGCCGGCGATCCGGTCGCCGTCCAGGATCGCGAAATATCGAAATGCGTCGCTCTCGATCCGCTCCCGCTGCGCCTCCGCGGTGAAGAACCGCTCGTCGCGGACCGGCTCGAAGGGCGCGAGGTACTCGCGGTTCACGACCAGCAGGGCCGCGTACTCGGCGGCGTCCTCGGGCGTGAGCCTCCGGATCGCCATCGCGCTCAGGCGAACGAGGTGATGACGGTGCGGATGCCCTCCTGGCGCTCCATCGCATGGAAGCCGTCGTTCACCTCGTCGAGCGTGATCCGGTTCGTGACGAGCGCGTCCGCGTCGATCTCGCCGACGAGCCACCGGTCGACGAGCTGCGGCACCTGCGTCCGCCCCTTCACGCCGCCGAACGACGACCCGGTCACGCGGCGGCCGGTGATCAAGAGCCGCGGGACGACGTCCAGCGTCTCGCCCTTTCCCGCCACGCCGATCATCGTCGCCAGGCCCCACGCTTCGCGGGCGGCCTCGACGGCCTGCTGCATGACGCCGACGTTGCCCGTCGCCTCGAACGTGTAGTCGGCGCCGAAGCCGCCGGTCTCCGACCGGATCCAGTCGACGACGTCGTCGCCCGCGACCCGCGTGTCGGTCGCGCCGTGGCGGCGCGCCTCCTCGAGCCTCCCTTCGGAGAGGTCGACGGCGACGATCCGCTCCGCGCCGGCGAGCCGGCAGCCGATCACGGCGCCGAGGCCGACGAGCCCGCAGCCGAAGACGACACAGGTCGAGCCCGCCGCGACCTGCGCGGTGTAAAGCGCCGCGCCGATCCCGGTCGAGAGCCCGCACGCGAACGGCGCGCAGCCCGCGAGCGGGGCCTCCGGGCTGACCTTGGCCAGCGCGATCTCCGGCATGACCGTGTACTGGGCGAAGGTTGACGTGCCCATGAAGTGCCGGATCGGCTCGCCGTGGCGCGAGAAGCGCGTGGTCCCGTCCGGCAGGTTCCCCACTCCCTGCTCGTCGCGGATCGCGACGCACCGGTTCGTCCGTGGATCGAGGCAGTGGACGCACTGCCCGCACTCCGGTGCGAACAGCGTCACGACGTGGTCGCCCGGCGCGACGAGCGTCACGTCGGGCCCGACGGCCTCGACGACACCGGCGCCTTCGTGCCCGAGCACGGAGGCCGTGTACCCCGTCGGATCGGAGCCCGAGGCCGTGTAGAGATCGGTGTGGCAGACCCCGCACGCCTCGAGCCGGACGAGCGCCTCGCCGGCCTTGGGCTCGGCGAGGTCGATCTCCTGGACGACGAGCGGCTGCCCGAACTCCTCCAGCACGGCGGCCCTGACCTTCACGCAGCGATCCTACGCGGCTCGCTTCGGCGTCAGGCAAGCCTTACAGTCGCCGGTGCCAACTCATCCGCCACGGGAGGCGAACATGAGCGCAACGCCGTCCAAGCCGGACACGATCGTCCTGATCCACGGCTTCTGGGTCACGCCGCGAAGCTGGGAGCACTGGATCACGCACTACGAGGCCAAGGGCTTCCGCGTTCTCGCACCCGCCTACCCCGGCTTCGAGGTCGAGGTCGAGGCGCTGAACCGGGACCCGGCGCCGATCGAGAAGGTCACGGTTCCCGCGATCGTCGAGCACCTCTCGAAGGTCGTCGGCGAGCTCGAGAAGCCGCCGATCCTCATCGGCCACTCGGCCGGCGGGACGTTCGTCCAGCTCCTCCTCGACCGTGGGTACGGCGCCGCCGGCGTGGCGATGAACTCCGCGCCCACCGAGGGCGTGCGCACGGCACCGCTGTCGCAGCTCAGGTCGCTCTTCCCCGTCTACAAGAACCCGCGGAACCGCAAGCGCGCCGTCGGCTTCACGCCCGATCACTGGCAGTACACGTTCACGAACACGTTCAGCGACGAGGATTCCCAGGCGCTCTACCAGCGCTACGCGATCCCGGCCTCGGGCTCGATCCTGTTCGGCATCGTCAGCGCGAACTTCAAGCCCGGCCGGCAGGACGCGTGGGTCGACTACAAGAACGACGGTCGCGCCCCGCTGCTGTTCATCTCGGGCACCGAGGACCACCTGATGCCGCCGAGCGTCCAGCGGTCGAACGCCAAGCACTACAAGTCGAGCGCGATCACCGAGGTCAAGGAGTACGAGGGCAAGGCGCACCTGCTTCCCGCCCAGGAAGGGTGGGAGGAGATCGCCGACTACGCCCTCGACTGGGCGCTGAGCCACGCGAGGATGTAGCTTCGGCCCGTGAGCGGGCAGACCCACGAGTTCCCCGCCGACCGCGTCCACTTCACGTGGGACACGGGCAACGAGCCCGTCCTGACGATCGCGAGCGGCGACACGGTGACGATGCACACCCGCGACGTCAGCGACAACCAGATCACGTCCGACTCGACGGCGGATGCGATCGCCTCGCTCGACTGGGACCGGGTCTACCCGCTCGCGGGCCCGATCGCCGTCGAGGGCGCGAAGCCGGGCCAGACCCTCGCGGTGGAGATCCTCGACCTGCAGACGCAGGGCTGGGGCTGGACGGCGATCCTCCCCGGCTTCGGCCTGCTGCCGGACGACTTCCCCGACGCCTACCTCAAGGTCTTCGACCTCACGACGGGCGACGTGACCCACCTGCGCGACGACGTCGCGATCCCGGTGGCGCCGTTCCTCGGGACAATGGGCGTCTGCCCGGAGGGCGCGAGCGAGCAGGCGGTCATGCCGCCGGGCACGTTCGGCGGGAACATGGACACGCGCCAGCTCGTGCGCGGGACGACGCTCTTCCTCCCGGTGCAGGTCGAGGGCGCGCTGTTCAGCTGCGGCGACGCCCATGCCGCGCAGGGCGACGGCGAGGTCTGCGTGACCGGAATCGAGTCGCCGATGTATGTGGAGCTGCGGTTCACGCTGCACGAGGACCGCTCGATCCCCGGCCCGCAGTACCTCACGGCGGCCGGGCCGCTGACGCCGCGCGTCGACACGGGCGCGTTCTACGGGACGACCGGGATCGGCCCCGACCTCTACGTGGCGGCGCAGGAGGCGGTCCGCGCGATGATCGACTACCTCAGCGAGAGCTACGGGCTGAGCCGGGAGGACGCGTACGTCCTGGCGAGCCTTGCCGTCGACCTGAAGATCTCCGAGGTCGTGGACGCGGGCCAGTACGTCGTCAGCGCGGTCCTCCCGCTCTCGATCTTCTCCTAGAGCCGCAGCAGCGCCGCGGTCAGCGCGCCGAGCGCGATCGCGACAAGCATCGGAACCCGGAGGACGAAGGCCGCGCCCGAGACCGCGACGCCGGCCGCCTGCGCGTCGATTCGCAGGCTGCTGCCCTCGCTGAACGTCCCGACGACGACGAGCGCCGTGAGCAGCGCCGGGCCGAGCAGCGCGATGACGGCGACGACGGATCGCGGCAGCTCGCGGCCGCCGAGGAGCACGGGCCCGGCCGCCTTGATGACGAAGTTCGACGCGGCCACGACGGCGATCGTCGTCCAGACGGCGGTCACGCCGGCGGTCTCCGGAGCCCGAGGAGCGCACCCGCGCAGGCGGCGATGATCGGGATTCCCGGCGGCGTCAGCGGAACGAGCACGAGGGCGACGCCGGCCGCGATCAGCGCGGCCGCCACGTAGTCGGGGCCGCGACGGATCTCCGCGAGGAGCAGGTAGAGGAAGAACGCCGGGAACACGACGTCGAGCCCCAGGGCCTCCGGGTCGGTGAGCGCGTTTCCGGCGAAGACGCCGACGGCGGTGCCGCTCACCCACGCCAGGTACTGCGGCAGCGTCGCGCCCATGAGGAGCTCGCGGTCGAACCGCCCTCCGCCCTGGTTCGCGAGCGCCCACGACGCGTCCACCGTGGTCTGCGCCTCGAACGCCCGACGGAGCCGGCCGCCGCGGAAGACCGAAGCCACCGCGACCCCCATGACCGCGAAGCGCGCGTTGACGAGGATCGCTGCCACGATCGCCGCTAGCGCCGTCCCGCCCGCCTCGAGCACCTCGGCGAGCGCGAACTGCGCCGAGCCGGAGAAGACGACCGCGGACGAGACGATGGGCGCGACGACGCCCCAGCCCAGGTCGCGGGCCAGCACGCCGAACGACACGGCGATGACGAAGATCGCAGGCGCGATCCCCGTACCCGCCCTGAGCCCGGCGCGAAAGGACGGACTACCGCGCAGGGCCGCCCTCGAAGCGACCGCGGAGCACGGCGACGAGCAGGGCGAAGCCCAGCGCGAGCGCGAAGAGCGGCGGCGTGTACACGAGCAGCCCGACGACCCAGTTCCACGTGATCAGCGTCAGCGCGAGACCGACGAGCCACGCGATCCCCGCCACTCCGACCGCGACCACCGCGGTCTCCACGACCGCGTTCCGGAACCGACCCAGGGCGACGACACCGAGCGTGAGCAGCCCCGCGAGCGCGGTGGCGACGCCTAAGAGGTCGCTCACTCGAGCGTGAGCTCGCGTCGGACCGTGCCGGCGCGCTGGTGGCGGGCCTCCACCTGGACGACCGAGCCCGCCGGCGCCTCGACGATCCACTCGACCTTCGCGCGGTCGCTCGTCGCGTCGTCGGACGCCCACCAGAGCAGCGAGCGCCGGTGCACGCGCCCGTCGAGCTGGCCCAGCTCGACCTTCTTCTCGCCGCCGTGGAGCCTCGCGTCCTCCGGCAGCGTGATCTCCGCCTCCAGCGGACGTACCGCCTTCCGCTCGACCGCCTTCTGGGAGACCGACGTCGGCAGCCACCCGGTGTTGTGCAGGACGAGCCGCACGAGCCACGAGCTCTCGCCCAGCTTCTCGACGTCCGCCGAGAGCAGCTCGAGCCGCGGCGAGATCGCCAGGTGCCAGATCGCGAGCTCGGAGTGCGGCGCGATCTCCCGCTCGAGGAACTGCGTCGGCACGTTGGCCCAGGCGTGCATGAGGTCCCAGCCGCCGAGCTCGACCTCGCCCAGCTGGTCGTGCTCGAAGGGGTACCAGTCGACGTAGCCCTTGCCGTCCAGCTGCTCGTCGCTCCAGCGGAGCAGCTTGAGGTCGTCCTCGGGTGGGTGGTCGCGGATCCACTCGATGTACCCGTAGTCCTCGATCCCGGCCTCGCGCTGCGGGCTCCAGAACTCGGTCGTCCACGTGTAGACGCCGAGGTGGTCGTAGAGCCAGTCGTTCGCGCCGCCCTTGACCGTCTGCTTCGGGTCGTACTTGAAGTCGTGGAAGATCGAGACCGCGGGGTAGCCGGTGAGCTCGGTCGCCTTGTCGCCCAGCAGCTTGTACGTGCGCAGGTCCTGGGTCGGGAACTGCTCGTCGGGGTAGCTCGAGTACGGCCGGAGGTGGACGCCGCTGAACGTGTGGTACGCGATGTGGCCGGTGATGTTCGGCCGTTCGACGATCGCCTGCACCATCGCGCGGATCTCGGGCTCCGACGTCGGGTACGGGCCGGCGCCCCGCTGCTCGGCCTCGACCGCCCACTCCATCGGGAAGTTGCGGTTCAGGTCGAGCCCCTCGAGCGGCGGCGCGATCTTGATCGTCACCCCGTCGTAGTTCCGGATCCGGCCCTCCCAGAGCATCCGGTAGTACTCGCCGCCCTCCTCGTCGGGGTCGCGCCGGACCATCAGGCGCGGCTCCTCCGCGTGCGGCTTCCAGGAGCCGTTCGGGTCCCGCATCCGCATCATCAGGATCCGGCCGTCGCCGTCGAGGTCCTCCTCGTAGAGCCCGTCGAGCTCCTCGGCCAGCGGCCAGGGCCTGGTGCTCGAGCGGATGAACTTCGGCCGCTCCGCGAGCGCGAGCTCGGCGCCGTCGGGGTTGAGCCGCGGGATGACGTAGAAAGCGCGCGTGTCGAGGACGCGCGTGATCCGCTCGTCCTCGCCGTAGCCCGCGAGGAGCTTGTCGATCAGGTGCAGCGCCGCCGTGGCGGCCGTCACCTCGATCGAGTGGATGTTCGCCTCGATCAGAAAGGCCGGCTTCTCGAGCGCCGGCCCCGTGTCGGTGTTCGTGATCGTGGCGAGCCAGATCTCCCGCCCCTCGTGGCTCTTGCCGATCGACTCGAGCGCGATGAGGCCGGGGTGCTCCTGCACCCACGCCTCTAAGACTCCGGTGAGCTCCTCGTACCGGTAGAACCGGTCGAAGTCCGGTCTAGGCACCTAGCTCGTGCAGGAGGGGCTTGGTGTCGTAGGGGTCGTACCCGAGGCGCCCGGCGATGTCCTCGCTGGACGGCCTCGTGCCCTCGGCGAACAGCGAGCGCAGGTGGTCACCGGTGGCCTTGTTGCGCCACCAGTCCTCACCGACCTCCTTGGTCAGCCAGTTGCGCAGCTGCGCGGACCGGATCCAGGCACGGAGGTAGTCGGCGGAGTAGAACCCCGCGTCCATGTCCGCGAGGTAGGCGTCCGGCCGGTAGGAGACGCCGCTCGCCGACGTCAGCAGGTCGTGGTACCGGTCCGGGCCGGCGGCGCCGTTCCCGAAGCCCTCCCAGAACTCGATCTCGAACTGCAGCTTCGCGGTGTAGCGGCGGTAGAGCAGCGCCTCGAGGAACACCGTCGCCTCGGCGTTCTCCTTCGCCTCCTCGTCGCTGAGCCCGAAGTGCTCGACGTGCCAGCCGGGCTCGCGAGAGATCGCTTCGAAGATGTACGAGTAGATCTCCGTCAGCGCGTGGTCGCGCGAGAGGTTCCGGAAGGTGTACGGGAGGCTCGCGTCGCAGTTCCCGTAGTGGAGCGCGTGGCCGGCCTCGTGGAGGAAGGCCTGGTAGTCGTGGAGGCCGCCCTGCGCGCGGGTGATCAGGTGGACGACCTTCGGCGGGTCGGCGGCGATCACGCAGGCGCGCGGCGACTTCTGCGGCCGGTCGTCGAGGTCCATCCGGATGTTCGGCTCGTCGGCCATGTCGAAGCCGAGGTGGAGGAGCGTCTGGAGGCAGACGTCCGTCGCGCGGTCCTTCGTGTACGTCGACTCCAGCGGCGACAGGCGCCGCAGCCAGGCGACGTGGTAGGAGGACGGCACGTCGGGCCGGCCCTCGCCGAGCAGCTTGTCGAACCACTTCCCGGTCAGCCGGCCGTAGACCTCGTCGGCCGCGCGGCTCGCGTCCGTCAGGACCTTCGAGAGCTGGCGGAGGGAGATCCCCTTCTCCTCCTCGTTGCGCGCGACCGGGTCCGGCTCGCCGGAGAGCTCGGCGTCCAGGTCCTCGCGGGCGCGGAGCATCTCCAGGCGCTGGTCGTTGAACCCGGCCGAGGCGTCGCCGTGGATCACGCCGAGCTCCTCGCGGTCGCCGAACGCCGAGAGCACGGCCAGCTGGGCCTGCGCGGAGCGGAGCGGCAGCTCCTCGCCGCGGAACTGGACCCGCGCGGCGAGGATCGCGTTCTCGAGCTCGTCCTCCCGCGCGCTCAGCTCGACCTCGACGAGGCCCGACTCGCAGGTCTTGCGCAGCCGGTAGAGCCGCTCACGGTCGTCGTCGCCGGCCTTCGACTCGGCCTCGTGCAGGGCATCGAGCTGCTCGCGCGTGAAGAGCTCCCGGTAGCGCGCGACGATCTCGGCGCGCTCGGAGACCTCTTTCTCCCCGACACGAACAGCGCGCCCTTCCTCGGCGCGCTCGTAGAGGTATCGCTGGAGCTCCGCCTCGAACTCGGCGGGCGTCCTGACGGCCGTCACACTCATCGGACTGCGGAATCTACCCGAGGGACCAGCGCTAGCGACCGACCAGCCGACCGACCGTGTCGGTCAGCTCTCCGATCGAGAACGGCTTGCCGATCACGGTGGCGCCTTCGGGGAGATGCACGCCCGGGCTGCCCGTCAGGAGCGCCACGCGCGGCCCGCCCTCCTCGATCGTCGGGAGCAGCGCCAGTCCGTCGTCGTTGCCGAGATGCACGTCGAGCAGGATCGCGTCGATCTGCTCCTCCTTGAGCGCGGCGACCGCCGACTCGACGCTCTCGGCCTCGATCACGCGGTATCCCTCGAGCTCCAGGTTGACCCTGCACAGGAGCCTGAGAGACGGGTCGTCGTCCACGACGAGCACCGTCGCCGGTTCCCCTGCCATAGGGGCGAGTGTATCGGCCGTACCCTCTCGCACGGGTCGTGCGTTTATCTCTTTGAAATGAGGAACGAGCCGGGTTCCCACAGGTCTTCACTGCTCGAACGGCCGCTCTTGCATCAGCTCCCGCGGCCGACGGCGAGCTATCGCCGGCGCGCGTGGCTCGACTTCCAGCGTGCGCTGGACCCGCTTGCGCCGCCTAGACCGCTGCGGCGCGGGCGGCTGCGAGACGCCTGAGCGTCTCGTCCCGGCCGAGGAGCTCGATGCTCTCGAAGAGGCCGGGTGACACCTTGGAGCCGGTGACGGCGATCCGGATCGGCTGAAAGGCCTCGCGCGGCTTCAGCTCGAGGCGCTCCGCGAGCGACCGGAGCTCCCGCTCGATCCCCTCGGCCTCGAAGGGCTCGACCGAGGACAGGGCCTCCTCCGCGCGCTCGAGCACCTGGCCCTCGCCGTCGAGCGGCACCGCCGGATGCACCTCCTCGAAGAAGAACCGCGTGTAGTCGACGAACTGGTCGAGCGTCTCGATCTTCTCCTGGACGAGCGGCGCGGCCCTGCGGACGAGCTCTTCGTCCCACTCGACGCCCGCCTCCCGCAGGTACCGCACGACCCGGTCGGCGTACTCGTCGGACGGGAGGTTCCGCAGGTGGACGCCGTTGAGCCAGGTCAGCTTCTGGTAGTCGAAGACCGCCGGGCTCGGCGTCACGCGGTCGAGCCGGAAGTGCTCCAGCAGCTCGTCGCGCGTGAAGACCTCCGTCTTGTCGTCGTAGGCCCAGCCGAGCCGGGCGAGGAAGTTCACGAGCGCCTCCGGGATGTAGCCCGCGCGGTGGAAGTCCTCGACGGACTGTGCGCCGTGGCGCTTGGAGAGCTTCTTGCCGTCCGTGCCGAGCACGTCGGGCGCGTGCGCGTAGACGGGTGGCTCCGCGCCGAGCGCGCGCAGGATCTGGAGCTGCTTCGGCGTGTTCGAGATGTGGTCCTGGCCGCGGATGACGTGCGAGATCTCGTCGAGCATGTCGTCGACCGGGTTGGCGAAGTTGTACGTCGGGCGGCCGTCGGCCCGGAGGATCACGACGTCCTCGATGCTCTCGTTCGGCACCTCCACCGCCCCGCGGATGACGTCCACCCAGCCCGTCGTCCCCTCGTCGGGCATGCGGAACCGGATCGCGCCCTCGTCCTCGTACGCCTTCCCCTCCTCGACGAGCCCGTGCGCGAGGCGCGTCGCGTCCTCCATCCGGTCGAGCTGGAACCGGACCGGTCCGTCCCAGTCGATCCCGAGCCACTGCAGCGAGCGCTGGATCTGGTCGGTCGCCTCGGCGACCTCGCGGCTCGTGTCG
Source organism: Gaiellaceae bacterium (assembly GCA_036554945.1). GTDB lineage: Bacteria > Actinomycetota > Thermoleophilia > Gaiellales > Gaiellaceae > JACDAN01. The sequence goes on from DATBMH010000025.1 coordinate 41,665, forward strand.
GTGTTCTCGATCCGCAGGAGCACCTCGCCGCCCTGCGGGCGCGCGAAGAGCCAGTTGAAGAGGAACGTCCGGACGCTGCCGATGTGCAGCATCCCGGTCGGGCTGGGCGCCATGCGGACGCGGACGGACGGCGGGCTCACCCCTCTATCGTAGGCGCGTGCTCTTCGGCGGCCACGTCGGCGGTGGGGTCAAGGCGGCGCCGGAACGGGCGCAGGAGATCGGCGCGAACGCCGTCCAGCTCTTCGTGCAGAGCCCGCGGGCGTGGCGCTTCCCCGAGCACGACCCCGAGGTGCTCGCCGGCTACCCCGAGCGGGCCCGGGCCGCGGGCATGGAGGCGACCTTCGTCCACGCGATCTACCTCTGCAACTTCGCGAGCCCTGACGACGAGCTCTACGGGAAGTCGGTCTCGACCCTGGCCTCGACCGTCGACACGGCCTGCGCGATCGAGGCCGACGGTGTCGTCTTCCACGTCGGCTCGCACCTCGGCGCCGGCTTCGAGGCCGGGGTCGACCGGGCGGTGCCGGCGCTGCAGCAGGTGCTCGACCGCTGCTCGGACCGCACGTGGCTCCTGATCGAGAACTCGGCCGGCACCGGCGGGACGATCGGCCGCTCGCTCGAGGAGCTCGCGGTGATCGTCGAGCGGACGGGCCCGCACCCGCGGCTCGGCGTCTGTCTCGACTCGTGCCACCTCTGGGCGTCGGGCTACGACATCACCGACCCGGCGACGCTCGACGAGGCACTCGACCGGTTCGACGAGCTGATCGGGCTCGACCGGCTGCGCGTCCTGCACGTCAACGACTCGAAGACCCCGCTCGGCTCCAACCGCGACCGCCACGAGAACGTCGGCGAGGGGCTGATCGGAAGCGGGCTCTCGGTCTTCCTCGGCAACCCGCGGCTGCAGGAGCTCGCGGCGCTCGTCGAGACCGAGGGCCAGAAGGGCAAGGGCCCCGACGCCGAGGAGATGCGAAAGCTGCGCGAGCTGTGGAAGAAGGGAACTAGGCGCTCGGCCGGACCTGCGCGAAGACGCGGAAGCTCGGCTCGCCCACGGGCAGCTCGTGGAACTCGGGGTTGACGCACCCGAGGTCGTCCGACCGGCCGATGTAGGTGCTCTCGACGTCGGCACGGCACATCGGCAGCGGCTTGCGACTGGCCCGAACAGCGCCGAAGCCCGGGGCTCGGGCTTCGGCTTCCTGCAAGAGCTCGAGGTCGATCTCCACCGAGAAGATCCTCTGCATGCACCCGACGTACGTGCGGCCGACCTCCTCGAACGCGTAGAGGAACGGGCACGCCCGCGCCAGACACGCCGCCGGATAGACCACCTTGTCGCAGTGGATCCCGCACCGCCTGCACTCGACCTCGTCCTGCGGACGGAGCGGAAGGCTCCTCGGCCGGGCCGTCGGCGGTGAGTCCATGAAGTGATTTTGGGGGACGGTCTTCGCCCTCCGCAAGACTTGACAGGGCGGCCCGATCGCGCTAGCTCGCGCGCGGGTCGAGCAGCCGGTCGACCACGTTCAGCACGTCCATCTGGGTGAACGCCTGGAAGTCGGGCTCGGCGTCGACAGGGACGTCGTCGGCGCGGAACCACAGCGCCTGAACCGTCCGCATGCCGGCGCGCGAGGCGCCGAGGATGTCGGCCTCGAGCCTGTCGCCGACGAAGAGCACGTCCTCCGGCGGCGCCCCCACCTCCTCGAGCGCGCGCTCGAAGATCACCGGGTGGGGCTTCCGCTTGCCGACCCCGGACGAGAGCACGATCGCGTCGACCCGCTCGACGAGCCCCTGGCGCTCGAGCACCGGCCGGAGCAGCCACTCCGGGCTCGCCGTGTTCGAGACGAGACCGAGGCGGAGGCCGCGGGCCCGGAGGGACTCGAGCAGCGCGTGCGTCGACGCGGCCAGCGAGTAGTACGACGTCCAGACGTCGTGCGCCGCAGTCAGGAAGAGCCGCAGGTCGTCGTCGCTCAGCTCGACGCCCTGCTCCGAGAACGCACGGCGCATGACGTCCTCGATGTCGATCTCGTCCTCGCCGAGCAGCGGCAGGAGCTCCGTCTCGTGGTCGGCGATGTAGCGGGTGAAGGCCTCGGCGGTCGGCAGACCGTCCCGCGCGATCGCCGCGATCCCGGCGGTATTGCCCTCCAGGGCGATCTCGTCGTTCCACTCGTCCTGCATGAGCGTCCCGCCCCAGTCGAAGAGGATTGCCTTGAGCACGGGCGGGTAGGGTAAGCCCTCCATGGCGCGCCGGATCCTCTGGGCCTTGCTGGCCCTCGCGCCAGTCACGATCGCCCTCCACTACCTCGCCGACATCGGTGACGTGGCGGAGTTCACGCTCGCCTCCGCGGCGTTGATTCCGCTCGCCTGGCTGATCGGCGAGGCGACGGAGCACGCGGCGCACCACACGGGACCGGGGATCGGGGGGTTCCTCAACGCGACCTTCGGCAACGCGCCCGAGCTCATCATCGCCCTGATCGCGGTCAACGAGGGCCTGACCGAGGTCGTTCGCGGGTCGCTGACGGGGAGCGTCGTCTCGAACCTCCTGCTCGTCCTCGGCGCGTCGCTCGTCGCAGGCGGGCGCGGCCGTCTCGACCGCCACTCGAGCTTCCTCGCGTTCGGGCTCCTCTCCTTCGCGACGGTGATGTTCCTGATCCCGGCGATCCCGGGTTGGGAGGGCGACCCGGATCGCGACTCGCTGGCTGCGCTCTCGGTCCCGGTCTCGATCGTGCTCCTCGTCGTGTACGCGGGAGTGA
>DATBMH010000062.1:0-47058 GCA_036554945.1 Gaiellaceae bacterium
GCGTTCAGGGGCAGCTCGAGCCGCGCCACCGGCCGGCCTGCTGCTTAACGTCCACGCAACTGGATTAACGCGTCGCTAACCTTTTCCGTCGCGCTCCGTCTCAGCGGGGTGAGGATGCGTCTGCATCTTGAGTCGTGCGAGTGGGGTTCGCGCGGCTCGGTCTTCGAAAGGAGTCACATGAAGAACCGGTTCTGGCTCTCGATCGTCATGGCGACGATCGGGGTCGCTCTCCTCGTGGCCACGGTCTTTGCCGGCGCCGCGACGAGCGCGCCTTCGGCCCAGAGCAAGGCCGACGCCCGCGGCGGGACGTTCCGCTACGACAACATCAACGACTTCGACTACATCGACCCGTCGCTCGCCTACTTCAGCCACACGTGGCAGCTCGGCGCAGCGGTCGGCCTCCAGCTGCTCGGCTACGCCGACAAGGAGGGCCCGGAGGGCAGCCGGCTTCGCGCCGAGGCGGCCGCCGGCATGCCGACGGTCTCGAAGGACGGCAAGACCTACACCTTCAAGATCAAGCAGGGCTTCCGGTTCAGCAACGGCACGCCGGTCACGTCGCGCAACTTCGCCTTCGCGATCAACCGGGCGCTGAACCCGAGGATGCAGTCGCCGGCCGCCTCGTTCGTCGAGGACATCGTCGGCGCCAAGGCCGTGCTCGACGGCAAGGCCGCCAAGGCCGCCGGCATCACCACGCCGAACCCGTTCACGCTGGTGATCCGCCTGACCAAGGTCGCGCCCGACTTCCTGTCGCGCATGACGATGGAGTTCTTCCCGGCGATGCCGGTCGGCACTGCGATCGAGCCCGAGGGCCTGAACGCGCCGATGGTCTCGGCCGGCCCCTACTACGTCAAGGAATGGGTGAAGAACCGCTCGGCGGTCGTCGTGCGGAACCCGTTCTGGCGGAACAACCAGGAGCCGTGGAAGTCGCTCGCACGCCCGGCGAACGTCGACTCGATCTCGTACACCGTCGGCAACTCGCTCGACGCCACCAAGCTGCGCATCGACAAGAACGAGACCGACTACGGCGGAGTCCCGACGTCGGCCTACTCGGGCCTCGTCGACCAGTACGGCATCAACAAGGAGCGCTTCTTCATCCGCAAGAACGTCGTCTTCTGGTACCTGGCGATGAACAACGAGAGCGCGCTCTTCAAGGGCAACCTGAAGCTGCGGCAGGCCGTCAACTGGGCGATCGACCGCCCGCAGATGGTGCGCCAGCACGGCTTCCTCGCCGGTGGCCGGACCGACCAGATCCTGCCTCCGGGCATGCCCGGCTACAAGCAGTGGTCGGTCTACCCGCTGGGCGGCGTGAACAACAACTCGCTGAACAAGGCCAAGGAGCTCGCCAACGGCAACCTCCGCGGCGGCAAGGCCGTGTACTACGCGTTCACGACGTCCTTCGGCCCGACGGTCGCCCAGGTCGTGCAGTTCAACCTGAAGCAGATCGGCATCGACGTCGAGATCAAGTCGTTCACCCGCACCGTCCAGCACGAGAAGGTCGGGACGCGCGGTGAGCCGTTCGACATCTCGCACTCGGGCTGGGGCGCGGACTACGCCGATCCGTCGAACTTCATCAACGTGCTGCTCGACGGTGGCCGCATCCAGGCCGCGAACAACGTCAACGAGTCGTACTTCAACGACCCGGCGTTCAACAAGCGGATGCTGGACGCCAACGTCCTCTCGGGCGACGCCCGCCTGAAGGCCTACGGCGAGCTCGACCGCGACATCACGAAGAACGGTGCCCCGCTCGCGACGTACATCAACACGAACGGGCGCTACTACGTCAGCCAGGGCGTCGGCTGCTTCACGGTCGACCCGACCCACGGCGTGATGAACCTCGTCGCGATCTGCAAGAAGTAACGATCCGACGACGCCGCGACCGGACCCCAAACGGTCGCCGATGAACCCGGAGCGCCGGCCGCAAGGCCGGCGCTTCCTTTTTGTTGGCGCAAGAGCGGGGATCTGCACACTTGTGCAGATCCCCGCTCGCGCGAAGACCCCTGAAGGCGGCCGCTGCCGCGGCCGCAGAACGGGCGGTCGCAAGGCCGGCGCCTCGGTCTTGTTGGCGCAAGATCGGGGATCCGCTGCGCCCATTGCTAGTGTCGCGCGGCGGAGCTAGACTCGCGCCGAACGTCCACCGCCCGCCAACTTTCGGGGCCCGAGACCCGTCTAAAACACGATGGTTCAGTACCTCGTCCGCCGCCTGCTCTGGGCCTTCGTGCTCTTCCTGGCGGTGACGGTGGTGACGTTCGTGATCTTCTACGTGATCCCGGCGAACCCGGCGCAGCTCGTGGCCGGCAAGTCGGCCACGCAGGAGGACATCGACCGCGCCGAGAAGTTCCTCGGCACGGACAAGCCGGTCTACGTGCAGTACATCCGGTTCCTGAACCGGCTCTCGCCGTTCGGGCGGATCGAGACGGCGCCCGGCGACTACGGCGGCTGGGGGTTCAAGGAGCCCTCGCTCGGGACCTCGTTCGCGACCCGCCAGGAGGTGAACGACGTCGTCTTCCGGGCGGCGCCGGTGACCGCCTCGCTCGTGTTCGGCGGCGCCATCCTCTGGATGCTGATCTCGGTCCCGATCGGGGTCTTCTCGGCGCTCCGTCCACGCTCCTTGCTGGACCGGGCCGCGATGGTGTTCGTCCTGATCGGGATCTCGGCGCACCCGGTGTGGATCGGCCTGATCCTCGCCTACGTGTTCGGCTACAAGCTGGGCTGGTTCCCGATCACCGGCTACTGCGACATGATCAACCCGGGCACGGACTGCGGCGGCCCGGTCGACTGGGCGTGGCACCTGATGCTGCCGTGGACGGCGTTCGCGATCCTCTTCGCGGCGCAGTACGTCCGGATGATCCGTGCGAACACGATGGAGACGCTGAACGAGGACTACGTGCGGACCGCGCGCGCCAAGGGCGCCCCGGAGGGACAGGTGCTGCGCTCGCACGTGCTCCGCAACTCGCTGCTCGTGATCGTCACGATGCTCGGGATGGACATCGCGCTCGCGCTCGGAGGCGCCATCTTCACGGAGTCGGTCTTCGGCTTACCCGGGCTCGGCAAGACCGCGCTCGAGTCGATCAACGCCTTCGACCTGCCGATCACGATGGGCATCGTCGTCTTTGCGACGCTCGCGATCATCGTGTTCAACCTGATCGTGGACCTGGTCTACGCGGCCATCGATCCCCGAATTAGACTGAACTAGCGTGCCGCTCCTCCAGGTCACCGAGCTGCGGACGTCGTTCCGCACGGACGATGGTGTCGTCAAGGCGGTCGACGGCGTCAGCTTCTCGATCGAGAAGGGCAAGACGCTCGGCATCGTGGGGGAGTCCGGGTGCGGCAAGTCGGTGACGATGCTGACCGTCATGGGCTTGAACAACAGGAGGATCACGACCTCGTCTGGCGAGGCGATCTTCAAGGGGGACGACCTGCTGTCGATGAAGCCTGCCCGGCTGCGCGAGATCCGCGGCGACGACATCGCGATGATCTTCCAGGACCCGATGACGTCGCTGAACCCGGTGCACACGATCGGCCGGCAGCTCGTCGAGGCGATCCAGCTCCACCGCGACGTCACGCGGAAGCAGGCGCGGGCACGGGCGCTCGAGCTGCTCAAGGCGGTCGGCATCCCGCGCGCGGAGCGGCGGGTCGAGGACTACCCGCACCAGTTCTCGGGCGGCATGCGCCAGCGCGTGATGATCGCCATGGCGTTGATCAACGACCCCGACCTGCTGATCGCCGACGAGCCGACGACCGCGCTCGACGTGACGACCCAGGCGCAGATCCTCGAGCTGATGAACCGGCTCCAGCGGGAGTTCGGCAGCGCGATCATCATCATCACGCACGACCTCGGCGTCGTCGCCGAGACGGCCGACGAGGTCGTCGTCATGTACGCGGCGCGCGTCGTGGAGAAGGCGCCCGTCCACAACCTCTTCAACCGCCCGCACATGCCGTACACGTGGGGCCTGCTCGGCTCGCTCCCGCGCCTCGACGCGGACACCGAGCGGCTGACGCAGATCCCCGGCCAACCGCCCTCGCTGCTCAACCCCCCGCGGGGCTGCCGGTTCAACCCGCGCTGCCCCTACGTGATGAGCGTCTGCCGGGAGAAGGAGCCCGAGCTGACGCCGATCAGCAACGACCCGACGCACCTCCAGGCCTGCCACCTCGACGAGCAGACGAAGGACAGGGAGGCGGCGAAGCTCCTCTCGGGGACGATGGCGGAGGCCTCCTAGGTGTCGAACAACGCGACTCCGGCGACCGCGCCCGAGCCGACCATGGCGAGCGGGGGCGAGCTCCTCGTCGTCGAGGACCTGAAGAAACACTTCCCGGTCACGCGCGGCATCGTCTTCCAGAAGGAGGTCGCGTCGGTCAAGGCCGTCGACGGCGTCAGCTTCAGCGTGAAGCCCGGCGAGACGCTGGGCGTCGTCGGCGAGTCCGGGTGCGGCAAGTCGACGATGGCGCGCTGCGTCATGCGGCTGCTCGACCCGACCGGCGGCAAGGTGATCTTCGACGGGCGGGACATCACGACGCTGTCGCGCTCGGAGATGCGGCCGATCCGTCGCGAGCTGATGATGATCTTCCAGGACCCGTACGCGTCGCTCAACGCGCGCAAGCGGGTCGGCTTCATCATCGCGGAGGCCCTCGAGGTCCACAAGATGGGCACCGACGCGGAGATCAAGCGCCGCGTGCAGGAGCTGCTCGAGGTCGTCGGGCTGAACCCGGAGCACTACAACCGCTTCCCCCACGAGTTCTCGGGCGGCCAGCGCCAGCGCATCGGCGTCGCGCGCGCCCTCGCGGTCAACCCGAAGCTGATCGTCTGCGACGAGCCGGTCTCGGCGCTCGACGTGTCCGTGCAGGCCCAGATCCTCAACCTGCTCAAGGACCTCCAGCGCGACTTCGGCCTGACGTACATCTTCATCGCACACGACCTGAACGTCGTCCGTCACATCTCCGACCGCGTGCTCGTGATGTACCTCGGCAAGGTCGCGGAGACGGCCGACCGCAACCAGCTGTACACGGAGCCGAAGCATCCGTACACGGGCGCGCTCCTCTCGGCCGTGCCGATCCCGAACCCCGAGCTGGGCCGGGCGCGGAAGCCGATCGTCCTCCAGGGCGACGTCCCGAGCCCGATGAACCCGCCGTCGGCGTGCAACTTCCACCCGCGCTGCCCGCGCTTCCAGGAGGGGCACTGCGACGTCGAGCCGCCGCCGCTCTATCCGTTCGGCGACGGGCATGTCGCTGCGTGCCACTACCCGCTCGAGAGCTGGCCGCTGACCGAGGAAGAGATGCGGCGCCCGAGCTCGCGGCCGGCATCGGCTCCCCAGGAGCCGTCGGCCGAGCCTGCCTCAGCTTCCTGAGATGTGGGCTGCGGCGCTCCGCCGCCTGACCGGGCTCTTCGTGCTCGCCTCGGCGCTGACGCTCGTCGGCGCACTCATCTTCGGGGTCGCGCTCGGCGCCGACCCGTCGCGCGCGGTCTCGGTCGGCTTCTACCTCATGGGGTCGTTCCTGCTCGTGGCCGGCTTCTTCGTGGGCAACCGGGGCCCCGTCCGCTTCAAGCGCGAGAGCGGTGCGCCGCTCTTCTGGGGATCGAGGTTCGTCCGTTGGGCCTCGCCGGCCGAGCGGGAGGAGAACATCAACCTCTCGGCGATCTTCGTCGTCCTCGGATTCGTGCTCATCCTCGTCGGCGTGGTTGCCGACAATCGGTATGACTTGGTCTGAAACTGAAGCGGTTCGCCGACCGCCTAACTATGTTGTGAAAGCTCCGTCACAATGGACGTGCGCCTGGTGAAACCAATGACGAAACAGTGCGAGCGCGCTCGCGAGTGTGCGTCTCTGCGCCTGGACGGCGAGCTCTCCGAGTTCGAGCAGGCGCTGCTCGTCGCCCACCTGGCGCGCTGCGAGGCATGCGCGTCGTTCGCGCGCGAGCTCGAGTCGCTGACGGATCACGTCCGCTCGACGCCGCTCGCGCGGCTCGAGCAGCCGGTCTCGCTCCCGTCCCGGCGCCGCATCGGCATGCGCCGGCCGGTCGAGGTCGCGGCCGCAGCCGCGCTGATGATCACGACGCTCGGCGTCGCCGGCGCCCTGCGCACCGTCGAGAGCACGAATCCGACGCTCAGCTTCGGCGCTCCGGGCGTCTCCAACACCATCGAGAGCCGCGAGTTCAGCGACATCCGCCGGGAGATGCTCCGCCGGCCCGTGCGTCAGATTTCCCCCGGCGGCCTCAACCTCCCGGTCACCTAGCGCCATCGCCGGCGCGTGACTCCCGCCGGGCGGAGCCCGGCTCCGTCACACGCCTGACGTCGCCCGAGGACGCTAGGAGGCCCCGGCCGGGTACCGTTCGAGGCGTGTACGCCTCGCCGATCACGTCTTACGTCTGAGCGCTCGACCATGCCGCCAGGTTGGCGGACGCGTCAGAGCGGCACCGACTGCTGATTTCGGAGCAGGAAAGCTCCGATAGACTGCCGAGCGGCAGGCGCCTGCCCAAGTGGCGCCGCCCATTTCCACTACGACTGAGGATGCGGGAGGCTCGTGGCCACTGATTCGGACCAGAAGAACCTCGGCAAGATCGTCGAGATCAAGGGCGTCGTCATCGACGCGGTGTTCCCCAACGACCTGCCGGCGATCTACTCGGCCCTCCGCATCACCGTAGACGGCCGCGACCTCATCGCCGAGGTGCAGCAGCACCTGGGCGACGACCGCGTCCGCGCCGTCGCGATGGACTCGACCGACGGGCTCGCGCGCGGCCTCGACGTCGAGGACACCGGCGACCCGATCAGCGTTCCCGTCGGCGACGTGACCCTCGGCCGCCTCTGGAACGTCATCGGCGAGCCGATCGACAAGTCCGAGGAGCCCGCCGGCGACATCGAGCGCTGGCCGATCCACCGCGACCCGCCGAGCTTCCGCGAGCTCTCGCCGACCGTCGAGATCTTCGAGACGGGCATCAAGGTTATCGACCTGATCGCCCCGTACGTGCAGGGCGGCAAGGTCGGTCTCTTCGGCGGCGCCGGCGTCGGCAAGACGGTCCTCATCCAGGAGCTGATCCACAACGTCGCCCAGGAGCACGGCGGCGTCTCCGTCTTCGCCGGCGTGGGCGAGCGCACGCGCGAGGGCAACGACCTCTGGCTCGAGATGGAGGAGTCGGGCGTGCTCAACAAAGTCGCGCTCGTCTACGGCCAGATGAACGAGCCGCCGGGAGCACGCCTGCGGGTCGGCCTCTCCGGGCTGACCATGGCGGAGTACTTCCGCGACCAGGGCCAGAACACGTTGCTCTTCATCGACAACATCTTCCGCTTCGTCCAGGCCGGCTCCGAGGTCTCCGCGCTCCTCGGCCGCATGCCGAGCGCTGTCGGCTACCAGCCGACGCTCGCGACCGAGATGGGCCAGCTGCAGGAGCGCATCACCTCGACGCGCACCGGCTCGGTCACCTCGGTGCAGGCGATCTACGTGCCCGCCGACGACCTGACCGACCCCGCGCCGGCGAACACGTTCGCCCACCTCGACGCCACGACCGTGCTCTCGCGCGCGATCGTCGAGCAGGGGATCTACCCGGCCGTCGACCCGCTCGACTCGTTCTCACGCGCCCTCCAGCCCGGGATCGTGTCGGACGAGCACTACGAGACGGCGACGCGCGTCCAGGAGGTGCTGCAGCGGTACCGCGACCTCCAGGACATCATCGCCATCCTCGGCATGGACGAGCTCTCCGACGAGGACAAGCTCGTCGTGCAGCGGGCGCGCAAGATCCAGCGCTTCCTCTCGCAGCCGAACTTCGTCGCCGAGCAGTTCACCGGCACGCCCGGCAAGTACGTCAAGCTCGAGGACACGATCGACGGGTTCCGCCAGATCCTCGACGGCAAGCACGACGACCTCCCCGAGCAGGCCTTCTACATGGTCGGCACGATCGACGAGGCCGTGCAGAAGGGCCGGGAGATGAGCGGCGAGGAACGGCAGCCGGAGGAGCAGGCCGAGGCCGAAGAGGAGTCTTCAGAAGCCGAGCCCGCTGAGCCTGTACCCGCCTAGTGGCGACCGAGGGCAGGCACACATTCGACCTTTCGCTCGTCACCCCCGACGGGGCGGCGTTCGAGGGCGAGGTCGAGATGCTCATCGTCCCCGGCCAGGACGGTGAGATCGGCATCCTCGCGCGGCACGCGCCGCTCGTCGCGACGCTGAAGGCGGGCGGCACGCGCGTGCACATCCGGCGCGACGAGGAGATCCGCGAGTTCGCGACGGGGCCCGGCTTCTTCAAGGTCGAGCAGGACCGGGCGCTCGCGCTCGTCGACGACGCCGTCGACTCGCGGGAGATCGACCCCGAGCGGGCCCGCCGGCAGCTCGAGGAGGCCAACGCCGAGCTCGAGGCGATCGAGCGGGGCGAGTCGGAGGGCGACCGCTGGCAGGTCGAGCAGCGGATCCGCCACGCGGAGAACCAGCTCGAGGTCTACTCGGGCGGCGGGGGCGGCCGCCCCCGCACGATCGCGCCCCCCGGCTAGCCCACGCGGTACGTCAGATGCGCGACGTGGGGTGACTCCACCGCGCGAACGAGCTCGAGCGTACCCGGGTCGGCCGACTCGAACAGGCGCACCCCGCCGCCGAGCACCTGAGGCGCGACGTGGATGTGGAGCTCGTCCAGCAGCCCGGCGTTGAGCGCCTGCTGGGCGACGCTGCCGCCGCCGCTGATCTGAACGTCCCGGTCGCCGGCCGCCTCGCGCGCCTGCCGGATCGCCTCCTCGACGCCGTCGACGAACGTGAACGTGGTCGAGCCGAGGACGAGCGGCTCGCGCGCGTGGTGCGTCACCACGAAGACCGGGCCGTCGAAGGGTGGATCGTCGCCCCACCAGCCGTTCGCCTTCGGGTCGTCCTCCCACGGCCCCGAGCCGCCGCTGAACATGCGCCGCCCCATGACGAACGCGCCGGTCCGCTCGTGCGACTCGCGGATGATCTCGTCGTCGATGTTCTGCTCGCCGCCCTCGAGCCCGTGCTGCGTGCGCCAGCTCTCGAGCACGACGGCCCACTCGTGCAGCGTGTCGCCGCGCTCGCCGAGCGGCTCCTCCAGTGTCTGGTTCGGCCCTGCGACGAACCCGTCGAGGGACATCGTGATGTTGAGGAATGTGGTCATGCCCTTGAGACGGATCCGGCGGCGGGAATTCATCGTAGAATCCCGTTGCGTTCGAGGACGCATCCGGTTCGCGGGCAGGGCAGCGCCCACCTCGGCACACGCAGGGCCAGACATCCGATCTCTTCTCCGCCCGAACCGCGGACACGGGCCCAAGGAGGGAGGTCGCAGTGAATCTCGAGCAACTCCGAAAGCAGGCGAAGGAGCTCGTCAAGGAGGCCCGCGCCGGGGACGCGGACGCCGTGCGCCGCCTCGCCGGTCGGGAGCCGATCCTCGCCAACGCCCAGCTCGCGCTGGCGCGCGAGCAGGGCTACCCGAGCTGGCCGGCGCTGGCCGTCGCGGCGGAGGCCGGCACCGAGGCGTTCGTCCAGGCGGCGACGAGCGGGCAGAAGGCGCGCGCCGACGCGATGCTCGCGGCACGACCCGAGATCGCGGACGATCCGTGGGCCGCGCTCGTGCTGGGACGAGGGTGGCGCGGCGACCCGAACCGGCCCGGCGGGCCTCTGAGCTGGGCGCCGATCCTGTACGTCTCCCACTCCGTCTACGCGAACGCGGATCTCGCACGCGAGCTGCTCGCGCGCGGTGCGGACCCCAACGCGACGTTCACGAACGAGTACGGCGAGATGTCCGCGCTCTACGGCGCGGCAGGCGTGGTCCACGACCCGGAGCTCACGCGAGTGCTGCTCGAGGCGGGCGCGAACCCGGACGACGGTGAGTCCGTCTACCACTCGGTCGCGGCCGACAGCCCTGACTGCCTTCGGCTGCTCCTCGCACACGGCGCGCAGGCGACCGGGACCAACGGGCTGGGGCACGCGCTCGACTACGACCGCATCGAGCCCGTGCGCATGCTGCTCGAGGCGGGGGCGGACCCGAACGAGCATGCGCACCTCGCGCATGCAGTCCGCCGCGGCCGCGGGCCGGAGTTCCTCGAGCTGCTCGTCGAGCACGGGGCAGAGCTCGACCGTCCGGGCGGTGAGACCTGGCGCGGCGACGTCCCGCTGCGGACCGCGTACGCGCACTCCGTGCTCCGCAATCGCGAGGACAACGCCGAGCTCCTCGCCCGTCTTGGCGCGTCGACCGAGCTGGACCCCACCGACGCGGCGGTGGCGGCGCTCGCCCGCGGGGAGCGGCCGACCGAGCCGCTTCCGGCCGAGTTCGACGTCGACCAGCAGGAGGTGCTGATCCTCGCCGCGATCCGGGGCAACCTCGAGCCGGTCGTCGAGGCCGTCGGCCCGAACTTCAGCGGTGTCGTCGGCGGGTCGCCCGAAGGGACCTTGCTCCACCACGCGGCGTGGATGGGGAACGCGAAGGTCGTCGGCGATCTGCTCGCGCTCGGCGCCGACGCGACGGCCGAATCGGGCGACGAGTTCTCGACTCCGCTCGCCTGGACGGCGCTCGCCTCGGGTCACTACTCCGACCTGCCGGGCCGCGACTTCCTCGGCGTAGCCCGCTTGCTCGTGGAGCGCGGGGCAGACCTCGAGCCCCGTTTCCTCGACGTCGCTGCCGGGCCGCTGCTCGAGTGGCTACAGTTACAGGCCCCCGGAGAGCTTTGAACGGCAGCTTGGCGACCGGGTTACCAAACGCCTAAAGAGCCCGCGGAGCCGTCCGCTCCCGAGATCTTTAGGCCGGGAGCGTTTTTCGTGAAGGCAACGATCGAACAGCTCAAGAACCTCCTCGACGAGCGGATCGTCGTGCTCGACGGTTCCTACGGCGTCCTGATCCAGCGGACCGTGAAGGGCGAGGAGGCGTACCGCGGTGACCGGTTCGCCGACCATCCGCAGGACCTTGCCGGCGACCCGGACCTGCTGAACCTGACGCAGCCGGACGTCGTCCGCGACATCCACCGCTCGTACCTGGAGGCCGGCGCCGACGTCGTCACCACGAACACGTTCACGGCGACGACGATCGGGCAGGCCGACTACGGGCTCGAGGAGCTCGCCTTCGAGATGAACGTGGAGGGCGCGCGGCTGGCGCGCGAGGCCGCGGACGAGCTCGACCGCCCGGCGTGGGTCGCCGGCTCGATCGGCCCGCTCAACGTCTCGCTCTCCCTCTCGCCGAAGGTGGACGACCCCGCCTTCCGAAGTGCCACCTTCGAGCAGGTTCAGGAGGCGTACGCCGAGCAGATCCGCGGGCTCGCGGAGGGCGGCGTCGACGTCCTCATGATCGAGACGATCTTCGACACCCTGAACGCGAAGGCCGCGATCGTCGCGGCGCAGGAGACCGCGCCCGAGCTGCCGCTCTGGATCTCGTTCACCGCGATCGACCGGAGCGGCCGGAACCTCTCCGGCCAGACGGTGGAGGCCTTCTGGACCTCGGTCGAGCACGCCCGGCCGCTGATCGTCGGCGTCAACTGCTCCCTCGGCGCAACCGAGATGCGGCCGTTCGTCGAGGATCTCTCCAGGGTCGCGACGACCTACGTCGCCTGCCACCCGAACGCCGGCCTCCCGAATGCGATGGGCGAGCACGACGAGCAGCCGGGCGACACGAGCAGGATCCTCGGCGAGTTCGCGCGCGACGGCCTCGTCAACGTCGTCGGCGGGTGCTGCGGGACGACGCCGGAGCACGTGAAGGCGATCGCCGAGGTGGTGCGCGCATGAGGCCGCGCCGACTTCCGGAGACCGAGCGGCGGACACGGTTCAGCGGCCTGGAGCCGTTCGAGATCGGGCCGGACACGGGCTTCGTCATGGTCGGTGAGCGGACGAACGTCACCGGCTCGGCGCGCTTCCGCAGCCTGATCGAGGCGGACGACTTCCAGGGCGCGGTCGACGTCGCGCTCGAGCAGGTCCGCGGGGGCGCGAACCTCCTCGACGTGAACATGGACGCGGACCTGCTCGACTCGGAGCGCGCGATGACGACCTTCCTCAACGTCCTCGCCACCGAGCCGGAGGTCGCTCGGATCCCGATCATGGTCGACAGCTCCCGCTGGTCGGTGCTCGAGACCGGGCTCAAGTGCATCCAGGGCAAGGGCGTCGTGAACTCGATCAGCCTCAAGGAGGGCGAGGAGCCGTTCCTCGAGCAGGCGCGGACGATCCGCCGCTACGGCGCCGGAGTCGTCGTCATGGCCTTCGACGAGCAGGGCCAGGCCGAGACCGTCGAGCGGAAGGTGGCGATCTGCGAGCGGGCGTACCGCCTGCTCGTCGACGAGGTGGGCTTTCCGCCGGAGGACATCGTCTTCGACCCGAACGTGCTCGCGATCGCGACGGGGATCGAGGAGCACGACGAGTTCGCGAAGAACTTCATCGACGCGCTGCCGCTGATCAAGGAGTGCTGCCCCGGCGCGCGCACGAGCGGCGGGATCTCGAACCTCTCGTTCTCGTTCCGCGGGAACGACGTCGTCCGCGAGGCGATGCACGCCGCGTTCCTCTACCACGCGATCCAGGCGGGCCTCGACATGGGGATCGTCAACGCCGGGCAGCTCGCGGTCTACGAGGACATCCCGAAGGATCTCCTCGAGCACGTCGAGGACGTGATCTTCAACCGCCGTCCCGACGCGACCGAGCGGCTCGTCGCCTTCGCCGAGACGGTTGCCGGCGAGGGGACGAAGCGAGAGCTCGACGTGGCCTGGCGGGAGGCGCCCGTCGAGAAGCGGCTCGAGCACGCCCTCGTCCACGGGATCGTCGACTACATCGAGGAGGACACCGAGGAGGCGAGGCAGGAGCTGCCGCGCCCGCTGGACGTCATCGAGGGGCCGCTCATGCGCGGGATGCAGGTCGTGGGCGACCTCTTCGGCTCCGGGAAGATGTTCCTCCCGCAGGTCGTCAAGAGCGCGCGCGCCATGAAGCGCGCCGTCGCCTACCTGGAGCCGTACATGGAGGCGGAGGCCGAGGAGAACGGCGGCCGGCCGCCCGCGGCCAAGGTCGTGCTGGCCACGGTCAAGGGCGACGTCCACGACATCGGCAAGAACATCGTCGGCGTGGTGCTCGGCTGCAACAACTACGAGGTCATCGACCTCGGCGTCATGGTCCCCGCCGACCGGATCCTGGACACCGCCGTCGAGCAAGGCTGCGACGTCGTCGGCCTCTCCGGCCTGATCACGCCCTCACTGGACGAGATGGTGAACGTCGCCCGCGAGATGGAGCGGCGCGGCCTGGAGCTGCCGCTGCTCATCGGTGGCGCGACGACGTCGAAGCAGCACACGGCCGTGCGGATCGCTCCCGCCTACGCGCAGCCCACGATCCACGTGCTCGACGCGTCGCGCGTCGTCGGCATCGTCTCGGACCTGCTGGACGCGACCCGCCGGGTCACGCTGGAGCAGGAGAACGCCGAGCTCCAGGACCGGCTCCGAGACCAGCACGCGGAGAAGGAGCGCAAGCCGCTGCTCCCCTTCGAGGAGGCGCGCGAGAACCGGGAGGCTCCGGACTTCGCCGACCTTCCGGTGCCGGCGTTCACGGGGACCAGGGACGTCGAGCCCGACCTCGCAATGCTCGCTCGCTACATCGACTGGCAGTTCTTCTTCCACGCCTGGGAGCTCAAGGGCAGGTTCCCGGCGATCCTCGAGGAGCCCGCCGCCAGGGAGCTCTACGACGACGCCCAGGCGCTGCTGGCCGAGATCGTCGACCGGCGCCTCCTGCAGGCCAAGGGCGTCTACGGCTTCTGGCCCGCGGGGTCGGACGGCGACGACATCGTGCTCGAGGACGGCACGCGGCTCGCGATGCTGCGTCAGCAGTCCGCCTACGGCGACTCGCGCCCCAACCGGTCGCTCGCGGACTACGTGGCTCCCGAGGGCGACCACGTCGGCGGCTTCGCGGTCGCGATCCACGGCGCAGACGAGCTCGCGGCCGCGTACGAGGCCGAGCACGACGACTACCACTCGATCATGGTCAAGGCGCTCGCCGACCGCTTCGCCGAGGCGTTCGCGGAGTACCTGCACGAGCACGCCCGCCGCGACTGGTACGAAACCGGGCCGGAGCTCTCGAACGACGAGCTGATCGCCGAGCGCTTCCGTGGCATCCGCCCGGCGTACGGCTACCCCGCCTGCCCCGACCACAGCGAGAAGCGGACGCTCTTCTCGCTCCTCCCGGTGGACGAGATCGGCCTCGAGCTCACGGAGACCTGTGCGATGGTCCCCGGTGCCGCGGTGAGCGGGATCTACTTCGCGAACCCCGCCGCTCGCTACTTCTCGGTCGGCCGCATCGGCCGCGACCAGGTCGAGGACTACGCCCGCCGGAAGGGAATCAGCCTCGAGGAGGCAGAACGATGGCTGCGCCCGAATCTCGCGTACGACCCCGACCAATCTGCGGCCGAAACGGCCGCAGATCTCGCCGGAAGTCTCACGACTTCCGGCGACCAGATCTAGCCGGGCGACGGCTCCGCCGTCGCGCGGCGGCCAAGGCGGTGCGCGGCTTCCGTTATCGAGGTTGGTCTGCGGAGGAACGGGCAGAGCCCGTTCCTCGGCGAAGGAAGTCCGGTTTGTGGGCTATTCTGGCGCCGAGGCGCTCGTGAGGGCGTCTGTCGTATTTCTATGAGGACGACGCTCAAGCGAGGGATCGGTCGCGCGACCGAGGTGAACGGCAACGGCCACGCCGCCGTGCCGCCGATTCAGCTGACCCCGGTCACGCACTACCGGCAGCCGCGGCGGCGCGGGGGGATCCCCGGGCTGATCGCGCGGAGCCTCTTCTTCCTGCTCGTCGCCGTCACCTCGCTCGCGTTCGGGGTCGCCGGCGGGTACTGGCTCGACGGGGAGCAGACGGTCGTCGACATCGACCGCGCCTCGCGGAAGGACCCGCAGATCCGGAAGGCCGCGCAGAGGCTCGACATCGCGCTTCCGGGTCGCCCCGCGATCGCGATGGTGGTCGGCCAGGACTTCCGACGCTGGGCCGACGCCGCGGAGCAGGGCGGTCGCGCGGACACCGTGATGCTGATCCGCGCAGACCCGAACGTCGGCACGCTCTCGACGCTCTCGTTCCCCCGCGACCTGATGGTCGACATCCACTGCCCGGGCCGGACGCCCTACCCGGGTCCGATCAACTCGGCGTATGCGCTCTGCGGGCTTCAGGGGACGGTCGAGACGGTGAAGGCGATGACGGGGCTCCCGATCCACTACCTCGTCACGATCGACTACCGCGGGTTCATCCGCACCGTGGACAAGCTCGGTGGGGTCTGGATCGACGTCGACCGCCGGTACTTCAACGACAACGCCGGACGCGTGGAGACCTTCCCGCCGATCGATCTCCAACCCGGCTACCAGGAGGTCAGCGGCCGGGCGGCGCTCTCCTACGTGCGCTACCGGCACACGGACTCCGACCTCTACCGGATCGAGCGCCAGCGGCTCTTCATGCGCGCGCTCAACGACAAGCTCGCGACCTCGTTCAACATCGGGACGATCCCGAAGCTGACGAAGATCGTCCGCGACCACGTGAAGATCGGGAAAGGCGGCCAGCAGGCGCTCGAGCCGGACGAGTTCAGGGCGTGGGCGTTCTTCGCGCTCCAGCTCCCGCCGGGCCGCATCTTCCAGTCACGGGTGGGCGGTCTGTACGGCTCCGGCACGGCCGGCGATCCCCTGCAGACCGACCCGGCGAACATCCAGGCTGCGGTCGAGGAGTTCCAGACGCCCGACGTCGTCGCAGGCGAGAAGGCGACGGCAGCCGCGCTCGGCCAGCGGCCGCGGCTCCCGGGCGCGAAGGCGCCGCCGCCGGGGCGCACCTCGCTGGTCGTCCTGAACGGCAACGGCATCACCGGCTCGGCAGCGAACGCGAGCTACCTGCTCCAGCGGCGCGGCTACCGGACGCTGCCGCCGCCCGAGGGCGTGATCGCGAACGCCCCGCCGCCGAACCGGTTCAAGACGGAGATCTACTTCGATCCGCGGCAGCGCGGCTCGCAGGCCGCGGCGCGGTCGGTCCGGAACCTCTTCGGGTCGGCCGAGGTCAAGGGCGCGATGACCCCGGCGATCGCGGGCTTCGCGAACACGGCGATGCTCGTCGTGGTGGTCGGCACGACCTTCCACGGGAACCTCGCGCCTGCGCCCACGGATCGAACGCCCAAGCGCCAGCCGCCGAACACCGTCCGCAACCCGGCCATGACCCTCTCGCAGCTGCGCGCAGTCCGGCACCGCGTGCCGTTCCCGCTGATGGTCCCGAGCCTCGTCGAGCGGAGCTCCGTCCTGCACTTCGAGAATCCCGTGCGCGTGTACGCGATGAAGAAGGGCGAGCGCGCCGTCCGGATGACGTTCCGCACCGGCAGCCAGGAGTACTGGGCCATCCAGCAGGCGAGCTGGGAGGACGCGCCGATCCTCGAGGCGAAGAACGTCAACCGTCGGCTCGGGAAGCGCGACTACGACCTGTACTACGACGGCGCGCGTCTCCACATGGTCGTCCTCCGGACCGACGAGGCCCAGTACTGGGTGATCAACACCCTCCGCGACACCCTCTCGAACGAGACGATGCTCTCGATCGCCCGCGGCCTCCGGCCGCTCGGTGGCAAGCAGTGAGCAAGATCGGGATCTTCGGTGCCGGCTGGGTCGGCGTCGTCACCGGCACCTGTCTCGCCGAGCTGGGCCACGAGGTGGTCGTCCGCGACGTGTCCAACGAGCGCATCGATGCCCTGCGCGAGGGCGGGCTGCCGTTCCACGAGCCGGAGCTGGTCGATCTGATCGAGCGCAACGCCGGGCGGCTGAGCTTCACGCTCGACGCCGCCGAGGCCTCGACCGGAGCCGAGTTCCTCTACGTGTGTGTCGGCACGCCGTCGACCTACTCGGGCGACGCCGACCTTTCGTACGTCTGGAGCGTCCTCGACGACCTGCCGGAGCTCGACGGCGAGCCCGTGCTGGTGATGAAGAGCACGGTGCCGGTCGGGACCGGTGACAAGGTCCGCGCTGCGCTCGACGCGCGCGGGCTCGACCACGTCGGCTACGTGTCGAACCCGGAGTTCCTCTCCGAGGGCACCGCCGTCCACGACTTCATGTCGCCCGACCGGATCGTGATCGGCGCCTTCGACCAGTCCGACGGCGACCGGGTCGAGGCGCTGCACGAGACCCTCGACGCGCCGGTCGTGCGCTCGGACGTCGCTTCCGCCGAGATGATCAAGCTCGCGGCGAACGCGTTCCTGATGACGCGAATCAGCTTCATCAACGAGATCGCCAACGTCTGCGAGCTCGTGGGCGCCGACGTGCAGGAGGTCGCCCGCGGCGTCGGGCTCGACCACCGCCTGGGGCCGCACTTCCTGCGCGCGGGGATCGGCTACGGCGGCTCGTGCTTCCCCAAGGACGCGTCTGCCCTGAAGCAGCTCGCCTCGAACTCCGGCTACCACTTCCAGCTGCTCTCCGCGGTGATCGAGGTCAACGAGCTCCAGAAGCGACGCGTCGTCGCGAAGCTCCAGAAGCATCTCGGCAAGCTGCGCGGCAAGCGCGTCGCGCTGCTCGGCCTCTCCTTCAAGCCGAACACGGACGACATGCGCGAGGCGCCGAGCATCGTGCTCGCCTCGCGGCTGCTCGCCGAGGGAGCCGAGGTGCGCGGCTGGGACCCGGTCGCGCGTCCCGGCGACCTGATGAAGGGCGTCGAGATCTCCGACTCGGTCCTGGAAGCGGTGCGGGACGCCGACGCCGCCGTCGTCGTCACCGAGTGGCCGGAGCTCCGCGAGCTCGCGTCTGAGGAGGTTCGGGCCGTGATGCGCAACCCGCTGATCGTCGACGGCCGCAACATCCTCGACCCGGAGGCCGTCAGGAGCGCCGGGTTCGCCTACGAAGGCGTCGGGCGCCCGACGTCGCCGCTCTCCGGGCTCCCCGAGACGACCGAGCCCGAGCACGAGCTCGCCTGAGCCGTCGTGGAAGCGATCATCCTCGCCGGCGGGAAGGCCGAGCGGCTGGGCGACGCGGCCGAAGGCCGCCCCAAGGCGCTCGTCCCGATCGGCGGCCGCCCGCTGGCGGCGTACCAGATCGCGCTGTTCCGGCAGGCCGGCGTCGAGCGGGTGCTGATCAGCTGCGCGGCCGGCCAGGAGGAGGCCTTCGAGTCCGAGCTGGGTGAGCTCGGGATCGAGCTCGTGCTGGTCGGCGAGCAGGAGCCGCTCGGCCGGGGAGGAGGACTGCGTCTCGCAGCCGCGCAACGGCGCGAGTCCGGCCCGGTGTACGCGGTCAACGGTGACGAGCTGTTCGACCTCGACCTGGGCGAGCTGCTGGCGCGGCACGTCGAGAACGCCCGCGCCGCCACGATCACGGTCGCGCCGCTCCGGAGTCACCTTGGCGTCGTGGACGTGGCCGACGACGATCTCGTCCGCGGCTTCCGGGAGGCGCCCGTGCTGCCGTTCTGGGTCAACACCGGTCTCTACGTCCTCGACGACGAGGCGATCGCGCGGCTGCCCGAGCGCGGCGACCACGAGACGACGACCTTCCCCGAGCTCGCCGCGGAAGGGCGCCTGGCGGCGTTTCGCCACGAGGGGCTCTGGCTGACCGTGAACACGCCGAAGGACCTCCGCGTGGCGCAGGAGTTCGTCGAGACGAACCCCGAGCGGTTCCCCGGAGTCAGGTGAGATGATCGCCGTGTGTCGAGGGATCGGTTGTCGCCCAATCTGACGCTCCTCGACCGCTGGGCCTTCGAACCGCAGCGCGTGGAGAAGCCCTGGGGCTACGAGCTCCTGTGGGCGCTCACGGAGACCTACTGCGGCAAGCTGCTCGTCGTGAACGCCGGCCAGGCGCTCTCGCTCCAGTTCCACCGTGAGAAGGACGAGTCGTGGTACCTGCTCGAGGGCCGGGCGCAGATCGAGATGGCCGGCGCGGGGGAGACGGTCCCGACGAGCGAGGTCGTGACGCCGGGCGCGGCATTCCGCATCACGCCGGGCACCGTGCACCGCGTCACCGCCCTGGAGGACACGACGATCCTCGAGGTCTCCACGCCGCACCTGGACGACGTCGTCCGGCTCGAGGACGAGTACGGCCGAGAGGGCACGTCCGCCCCGTAGAAACCCTTACACACCTGTGGTAAGGTTGGCCCCGTGGAAGGGCTGACCGTCGGTGCCGCCGCGGAGTCGACCGGATGGTCGGCCCGCATGCTCCGCTACCTGGAGCAGGCTCGCCTCGTCGTCCCGCGCCGCTCGCCGTCCGGCTACCGGCTGTACGGTCTGCGGGAGCTGAACCAGCTTCGCTCGCTCCGTCAGCTTCGGAGCCGCTTCGGCGTCGAGCTCACGGACCTGGCGTTCGCCGCCCGGCTTCGCCGCGAGCACGACCTGCGCGGCGCCGTCGACACCTGGCTCGCCGGCTCCGAGGTCGGCGCCGCCGACTGGGTCGACTGGGAGCAGCGCAAGCACGAGCGGCTCCTGGCCGCCTGACCACTGGAACAATGCCGCCGACATCGAGACAGAGAGAGAGCTGATGGCCACCACGAAGCGCTACGACGTCAAAGACCTGAACCTCGCCGCCGAAGGCGTGCGGCGGATCGCCTGGGCGGACCGGCAGATGCCGGTGCTCGCTGCGATCCGCGAGCGCTTCGAGGCGGAGCAGCCGCTCGCCGGCTACCGCGTCTCCGCGTGCCTCCACGTCACGACCGAGACCGCCAACCTCGCCCGCACGCTGAAGGCCGGCGGCGCCGACGTCGTGCTGTGCGCGTCGAATCCGCTGTCCACCCAGGACGACGTGGCCGCGGCGCTCGTCGACGAGTTCGACGTGTCCGTCTTCGCCATCAAGGGCGAGGACAACGACACCTACTACCAGCACATCGAGGCCGCGGTGGACCACAAGCCGCAGCTGACGATGGACGACGGCGCCGACGTCATCGGCGTCCTCCACTCGCATCGCCGCGAGCAGCTCGGCGACATCATCGCGGGCACCGAGGAGACGACGACCGGCGTCATCCGGCTGAAGGCCCTCGAGGCGGACGGCGCGCTGGGCTTCCCGATCATCGCGGTCAACGAGGCGCAGACGAAGCACCTCTTCGACAACCGGTACGGGACCGGCCAGTCGACGATCGACGGGATCGTCCGCGCGACGAACATCCTGCTCGCGGGCAAGCGCTTCGTCGTCTCCGGCTACGGCTGGGTCGGCAAGGGCGTCGCGATGCGGGCGAAGGGGATGGGCGCGCACGTGATCGTCACGGAGGTCGACCCGCTGCGCGCGATCGAGGCGGCGATGGACGGCTTCGAGGTGATGCCGATGGCCCAGGCGGCCGAGATCGGCGACATCTTCTGCACGGCGACCGGCGACAAGTCGGTGCTGGCGCGTGAGCACATGGAGCGCATGAAGGACGGCGCGGTGCTCGCGAACACCGGCCACTTCAACGTCGAGATCGAGATCGGGGCGCTGCGCCAGATGGCGGTCGAGTCGCGCGAGGCACGCGCGTTCGTCGAGGAGTTCACGCTCGAGGACGGTCGCCGGCTCTACCTGCTCGGCGACGGCCGGCTGATCAACCTGGCGGCCGCCGAGGGCCACCCGGCGATCGTCATGGACATGTCCTTCGCCAACCAGTCGCTCGCGGCCGAGTACGCCGTGGAGCACGCGGCGGAGCTCGAGCGGAAGGTCTACCCGGTGCCCGACGAGATCGACCGCGAGATCGCCCGCCTCAAGCTCGAGACGATGGGAATCACGATCGACCAGCTGACCGAGGAGCAGGCGAACTACCTGGCCTCCTGGAACGAAGGGACGTAAGGCCCTGAAAGCACTGGTGCTCGCGGCCGGGTACGCCACCCGGCTCCGGCCGCTCACCGACCGGGTAGCGAAGCCGCTCCTGCCGCTGGCAGGGCGGCCGATGCTCGACTACGTGCACGACAAGATCGCGGCGGTGGACGAGGTCGACGAGCTCCACGTCGTCACCAACTCGCGGTTCGCCGCGGACTTCCACGCGTGGGCCGAGGCCGGCGAGCGACCGCTGCCGGTGGTCGTCCACGACGACGGAACGACGTCGAACGACGACCGGCTCGGCGCCGTCGGCGACATCCGGTTCGTGCTCGACCGAGCAGGGCTCGACGGCGAGGACCTGCTGATCGTCGCCGGCGACAACCTGTTCGAGTTCGAGCTCGCCGACCTCGTCCGGTTCTGGCGCTCGAAGGGCGGCGGGAGCGCGGTCGGCGTCCACGACGTCGGTGATCTCGAGCTCGCGAAGCAGTACTCGGTCGTCGAGCTGGACGAGGACGAGCGCGTCACCTATCTGGAGGAGAAGCCGGACGAGCCGAGGAGCACACTCGCCGGGATCGCCGTCTACCTCTACCCGGCGGCGCACGCCGGGTTGGTGCGTGACTACCTGGACGAGGGGAACTCGCCCGACCAGCCCGGGCGGTTCGTGGTCTGGCTCTACCCGCGGGTGCCGGTCTACGGCTACCGGTTCCCGGGCGGGTGGCTCGACATCGGCGACCGGGACCAGCTCCTCGACGCCGACAACCGGCTTCGGCGCGAGCGGGGGTTGCCCGAGCGGGCCGAGTACTCGCCCGACTAGCGAACGGCGCACTCTTGTTCCAGAGCCGCGCGCCACGCGTGCGGATTTTCGGGCTAGCGTCGAGCCGATGTGCTTCTCGACCTGGTCCTGCCGCGTCGCTGCGTTTCCTGCGCCCGTCTGGGTGACGATCTCTGCGCGAGCTGCAGGGCCGCGCTTCCCCTCCTGCTCGGCACCCACTGCGCACGCTGCGGCGCGCCGACGGTCTGGCCCGTCCTGCGTTGCCGCGAGTGCTCGGGCCGGCGGCTCTCGTTCGCCTCCGCGCGGGCAGCCGTCGCCTACGAGACACCTGTTCCGGCCGTCGTGTCCGCGTGGAAGGAGCGCGGGCTCCGGCGCTTGGCCGAGGTCGCCGCCGACGTCGTCGGCGACGTTCTCGAGCCTCCCGCCGCCGCTGTCCTGGCGTTCGTCCCGCCGGACGGCGACCGCAGCGTCAAGCGCGGCCACCACCCGGCCGAGCGGCTCGCCCGCGAGCTCGGTCGACGCTGGGATCTCCCGGTCGTGGCTCCGCTCCGGCGCACCCGGGCACCGCGGCCGCAGCGCGGCCTGACGCTGCCCGAGCGACGGCGGAACGTGAAGGGCTCGTTTGCGGCCCCCGGACGGGTGCCTCGCCGGCTCGTCCTCGTCGACGACGTCTACACGACGGGAGCGACGGTCTCCGCCGCCGCGACCGCCCTGCGCAAGGCAGGAGCAGCGCGCGTGGACGTCGTCACCTTCGCGCGCGCCGTCCGGATCGCAAGCACAGGTCGCAAGCACGCTTGACCTGCCGCAGGCGTCCGTGAGATGGTCGCCATACTCATAGCGGACACTCGTGCGCTATGCGAACACAACGTCCATTCGGGAAGGAGGGGCAATGTCGTTCCCGAGACGCGGCTCGTCCAGGCTCCGTCGCTTGGTCGCAGTCGCAGCGATGGCGGTCACGGCTCTCGCCGTGGCGGCGACGGCGGCGTTCGGCGTCGCCGGCACGACCAAGAAGGCCGGCCGCACCGCTGCACCCGCCTCGGTCGGGCCTGGTTATGCGCTCGCACACCATGGCGGTGGACCACGTGCGCCTGTCCGCTCGTGCGAGAGCCTTGCCTCGCTCTCTCTTACCAACGTGACGATCAACTCGGCGGTGCTCGATCCCGGCAACGCGACGACGCCGCGCTCCTGCCGCGTGAACGCCACCTCGACGCACCCGCCGATCGGCGACCGAGTCACGATCGACATCTGGCTCCCGGTCGACAACTACAACGGCCGCTTCCAGGGCACGGGCGGTGGAGGCTTCTCCGGCGGCGGGCCGGGCTCACTACCTGCTCCCATTCGCGACGGCTACGCGGCCGGTGCGACCGACACGGGCCACGTCGGTGGCAGCGGTAGCTTCGCGCTGGATGCGAACGGCCGCTTCGCATGGGTCCTGATGCGGGACAACGCGTACCTCGGCATCCATGAGATGACCGTGGTCGGGAAGGCGCTCACCGCGGCGTACTACGGAAAGACCCCCCGCTACTCGTACTTCAACGGCTGCTCCACCGGCGGCCGGCAAGGACTGTCGGAGGCCCAGCGGTACCCTGCTGACTACGACGGGATTCTCGCCGGGGCTCCGGCGATCAACTGGCAGAAGCTTCACGTCGCTCAGCTCTGGGGCCAGATCGCGATGAACGCGGCCGGGAACTTCGTCGCGCCGTGCAAGCTCGTCGCCGCGACGACGGCGGCGGTGGCCGCCTGCGACACGATCGACGGAGTCTCGGACGGCGTGATCGAGGATCCGCTGCGTTGCAAGTTCGACCCGGCGACACTCGTCGGTACGGCCACGGCGTGCGGCGAGATCACCGCGGCCGACGCGGAGATGATCCGCAAGATCTGGCAGGGCCCGCGCCGGCAGAACGGCGAGTTCATGTGGTACGGACTGCCTCGGGGCGCGAACCTGACGGCGCTGAACAACTCGATCGGGACGCCGCTCACCGGTTTCCCGTTCTTTATCACGATCGAGTGGTTCCGCTACTGGCTCTCGCAGAACCCGGCGCTCGACTGGCGGACGATCACGCCTGAGGCCTACGAGCTCTACTGGGATCAGTCACTCGAGGAGTTCGGTGCGCTGATCGGAACCGACAACCCCGATCTCTCCGCGTTCCGCAAGCGCGGCGGGAAGATCGTCATGTGGCATGGCTGGGCCGACCAGCTCATCTATCCGCAGGGCACGATCGACTACTACGAACGGGTTCAGGACGAGCTCGGCCACTCGAGCACGAGCAAGTTCCTGAGGCTCTTCATGGCCCCGGGCGTCGCGCACTGCGGCGGCGGCGCCGGTCCGCCTCCGAGCGGCCAGTTCGAGGCGCTCGTCAGGTGGGTCGAGAAGGGCGACGCACCTGACACGCTCGATGCGATCCGGACGGATGCGAATGGCACGGTCATCCGGTCGCGACCGCTCTGTCCGTATCCCCTGGTTGCCCGCTACAAGGGCAGGGGCAGCACGGACGATGCGGACAACTTCCGCTGCTCGAAGCACTTCTGACCACCGGCACGGGGTGGGCGGCTCGCGCGAGCCGCCCACCCCGCCCGTGGGGTCGGTCTCGCAGGCGCCGTCCGGTCAATACAATCGGCAGCGCGACCGACAACGGCGATCTCGGGAGGGCTTGGTGCGACTCCAGGTGAAGGGCAAGAACGTCGAGGTCACCGACTCGATTCGTGAGTACGCGGAGGAGAAGCTCTCGAAGCTCGGGCGCCAGCTGGCGGACCCGACGCGCGTGGAGCTCGAGCTCGCGGTCGAGCGGAACCCCTCGATCTCTCAGAACCACGTGGCGGAGGCGACGATCTGGACGAAGGGGCCGATCCTCCGGGCGCGCGAGGCGTCCGCGGACCACCGAGCCTCGATCGACCAGCTCGTCGACAAGCTCGAGCGTCAGGTCAAGCGCTACCGCGAGAAGCGGCGGTCGCGGCGCACGCAGCTCCCGGAGCCGGGGATCCCCGAGGAGAGCCTCCCGGCCGACGACGAGCCGAGCATCGTGAAGTCGAAGCAGTTCGCGGTGAAGCCGATGAGCCCGGAGGAGGCAGTGCTCCAGCTGGAGCTCGTCGGCCATGACTTCTTCGTCTTCCAGCACGCCGACACCGGCGGCGTCAACGTCGTCTACCGTCGGCGCGACGGCGCCTACGGCCTGATCGAGCCGCAGACGTAGGTCGAGCGATGCCGTTCTGGCGGCGGCGGGAGAAGTCGCTGCACGAGCAGCTGGCCGAGGGAACCGGGCTGCTCGAGTGGAAGTCCAAGCACGCACCGGTCGTGCCGCCGTCGCTCAGCGGCACCCTCGACGTGCTCCACGGCGGGCGCCCTCGCCAGTGGGACGCGTTCGGTACCGCGGAGGCGCCGGAGCTCCCCGGCGAGACCCTCGAGTTCGCCGCGCTCGAGGACGGCACGCTGCTCGTCGACGAGGAGATCCCGGACGGCGCCCTGTCGCCGCTCGCAGAGGTCGTGGAGCAGGAGCTCCAGCCGCCGTACCGGGCCCGCGGCGTCCGCAGCGAGGGCGACCTGTGGGCGGTGGCCGCGAACAAGATCGAGGTGCTCGAGCTGCCGGAGCGCATCCCCGGAGACGTCGTCAGCCTCGCGGTGCAGGACGGCGAGCGGACGCTCCTCGTGGACGAGCGCCCCGGCTGGGAGAGCATTCCCGAGCTGGAGGCGCACGGCGCCGCCGTCAACGCCGACTTCGCGCTGACCGCCGAGCGGCTCGACGGGAACCTCTGGGCCGTGGACGTAAATCCTTTATGAAGCGGCCCGATCGCGCTCAGGGTCACGCCGTCTAGCTCCGATACCCTAGGTTCGTGGCCCAGGAGCTCGGCAGCTTCGAGAAGTTCCTCCGCGTCGGCGAAGGCCGTCGGCTCAAGCGACTCAAGAACCAGGCGGCCTACATCGGGACGCTCGAAGAGGAGCTCGAGAGCGCCGATCTGAAGGCGAAGACCGCCGAGTTCCGGCAGCGGATCGAGAACGGCGAGACCGCCGAGGACATCCTCTTCGAGGCCTACGCCGCCGTCCGCGAGGCGTTCAAGCGGACGATGGGCGTCCGGCTCTTCGACGTCCAGCTGATGGGCGGCATCGCGCTCCACGAGGGCGACATCGCGGAGATGAAGACCGGTGAGGGAAAGACCTTCGTCGCCGTCCAGCCGCTCTACCTGAACGCGCTGACCGGACAGAACGTCCACCTCGTCACGGTCAACGACTACCTCGCCAAGCGCGACCCGGAGTGGACGAAGCCGGTCTGGGACGAGCTCGGCGTCAGCGTCGGCTTCATCCAGAGCATGATGCCGTTCGCCGAGCGGACCCGCGCCTACGACGCCGACGTGACCTACGGGACGAACTCCGAGTTCGGGTTCGACTATCTCCGCGACAACATGGCCGTCTCGCTCGAGGGCACCGTCCAGCGCGGCCACGCCTTCGCGATCGTGGACGAGGTCGACTCGATCCTCATCGACGAGGCGCGGACGCCGCTGATCATCTCGGGCGAGCCGGAGACGGCCGCGCAGGTCTACTACGACTTCGCCCGCGTCGTGAAGACGATGGAGGGCCGCCAGAGCGAGGGCCTGACGCCGAAGGGGATCGACGAGACCGAGCAGTCGGGCCTCGACTACACGTTCGACGAGAAGCACAAGACGGTCTCCCCGAGCCAGTCCGCGATCGACAAGGTCGAGCGCGCGCTCGGGATCGACAACCTCTACGACCCGCGCAACGTCCAGCTCGTCAACCACCTGAGCCAGGCGCTCAAGGCGCAGGCGCTGTACCACAAGGACCAGGACTACGTGCTACAGGACGGCGAGGTGAAGATCGTCGACGAGTTCACCGGCCGGATCATGGAAGGCCGGCGCTGGTCCGAGGGCCTGCACCAGGCGATCGAGGCCAAGGAGGGCATGCGGATCCAGGAGGAGAACGTCACCCTCGCGACGATCACGCTCCAGAACTACTTTCGCCTCTACGAGAAGCTCGCCGGCATGACCGGCACCGCGAAGACCGAGGAGAAGGAGTTCGTCGAGATCTACGGGCTCAACGTCGTCGAGATCCCCACGAACGTCCCGGTCGCGCGCGAGGACCAGAACGATCTGATCTTCAAGACGAAGGACGCGAAGTTCGACGCCGTCGTCGACGACATCGCCGAGCGCCACGAGGAGGGCCAGCCGGTGCTCGTCGGCACGATCGACGTCGAGACCTCCGAGCATCTCGCGCAGCGGCTGCAGCGCCGGGGCATCCCGCACAACGTCCTGAACGCGAAGCAGCACGAGCGCGAGGCCGAGATCATCAAGGACGCCGGCCAGATCGGCTCCGTCACGATCGCGACGAACATGGCCGGTCGAGGCGTCGACATCAAGCTCGCCGAAGGCGTGCGCGAGCTCGGCGGGCTCTACGTGCTCGGCACCGAGCGCCACGAGGCGCGCCGGATCGACAACCAGCTGCGCGGCCGCTCAGGCCGCCAGGGCGATCCCGGCGAGTCGCGCTACTACCTGTCCGGTCAGGACCAGGTCGTGCGCCTGTTCGCCGGCGACCGGATCTACAACATCATGGAGCGCTTCAAGCTCCCCGACGACCAGCCCATGGAGGCCTCGATCCTCTCGAAGCAGATCGAGAGCGCGCAGAAGAAGGTCGAGGAGCAGAACTTCGTCATGCGGAAGAACGTCCTCAAGTACGACGACGTCCTGAACACGCAGCGGCAGGTCATCTACGAGCAGCGACGCCGGGTGCTCGAGGGCGACGACCTGTCCGGAGACGTCAAGGGCTGGATCGACGAGGTCGTCGAAACCCTGGTCGCCGAGTACACGGCCGAGGAGTTCGTCGAGGAGTGGGACATCGCCGAGCTCGTCAAGGCGACGAACGACCTCTTCGGGACGGACATGACCGAGGAGGAGATCCGCGAGGACCTCCCGGAGCTCACGCGCGAGGCGCTCGTCGACGACTTCGCCGCGACCGCGCAGGAGGAGTACGACGACCGGACGAAGGCGTGGGGCGACGAGATCGCGCGCCAGGTCGAGCGGTACGTGATCCTGCAAGTCGTCGACCAGCGGTGGCGCGAGCACCTCGAGAACATGGACTACCTCCGCGAGGGCGTGCACCTGCGGGCCATGGCCCAGAAGGACCCGCTCGTCGAGTACCGCCACGAGGGCCACCTCATGTTCGAGGAGCTCAGCCGGCTGATCCGGAGCGAGGTCGTCTCCCTGCTCTTCCACGCCGAGGTCACCGCCGACCAGGCGGCGGCGCTCGAGGAG
Source organism: Gaiellaceae bacterium (assembly GCA_036554945.1). GTDB lineage: Bacteria > Actinomycetota > Thermoleophilia > Gaiellales > Gaiellaceae > JACDAN01. The sequence continues at coordinate 27,655 of DATBMH010000062.1, forward strand.
GAGCAGCGCTTCGAGGAGGACGGCGACGGCTACGCCTACCAGCACGAGTCGCTGGCCGGCTCCGACGCGATCGCCGCGGCCGGCGCGACCGGCGGCGCCGAGCCCGCAGTCACCGCGGGTGCGGTCGGAGGTGGAGCTACCGCGGTCGCGACGCGCCAGCGCGTGGCGTCCGAGTTCGACAAGGTCGGGCGGAACGACCCGTGCCCGTGCGGCTCGGGCAAGAAGTTCAAGAAGTGCCACGGCGCCTAGCCGCCGCGCGACCCTCTCCCTGAAGAACCCGAACCTCGTGACTGGACGCGGGGCGCAGCGCTCGCCGGGTCGCGAGGGACTGTCCCTCGGACGCGGCTGGCGGAGGCATGGAGTTCGTGTCGAATGTGTGACGTTTTCCGGCGACGGAGCGCGCCGGCTGGTCTACTGGGGCCAGTTTTCGCGGCCGTGGCCCTTCGGTCAGCAGCCGATCGAGCTGCGCCGGCCGCCGGTCGCCTACGGTCCCGAATCAGCGACGGCAGGCAGCGAGAGGACGAAGGCGTGCGGCGAGCCGTTCTGTGGCGGCCGGTACTCGAGCGTCCCGCCGTGGGCCTCGGCCAGGGCGCGCGCAATCGCGAGCCCGAGCCCGGTGCCGATCGACCCGCCGCCGCCGCGGGCGAACGGCTGGAAGACGTCGCCGACCTGTTCCTCGGGGATCCCCGGCCCGTCGTCGGTCACGGCGATCTCGACCTGGCCGTCGTCCACTGCCGAGGTCACCACGACGCTGCCCTCGCCGTGGCGGAGCCCGTTCGTGATCAGGTTCGTGAGGATCTGGTTCAGGCGGTCCGGGTCGGCCTGCACCGTCCGTCCGGCCGGGACCTCGACGGCCACCATGCGCCCAGGCGGGATCTCCAGCCCCGTCGCGGCGTGCTGGGCGAGCTTTCCGAGATCGACGGTCCGGACGTCCAGCCGCGTGTGGCCGCGCTCGAGCCGCGCGAGCTCGAGCAGGTCGTCGACGAGCCGGGCGAGGCGCTCGGCCTCGGCGCGCGCGATCGAGAGGTAGCGCTCCCGCTCCTCCTCCTCGAGCTCGATGTCGGTCCGCTCGAGGGTCTGCAGGAAGCCGATCGTGGACGTCAGCGGCGTCCGCAGCTCGTGCGAGACCCGGGCCACGAGCTCGGCGCGAAGCTCGTTGACACGCTGCAGCTCGTCGAACGCCTCCACCTGGCCGAGCGCGGCGCCGACGAGCGGCGCGACACGCCGGATCAGCGGCAGGCCGTCGACCTCCCACTCGCGCGTGCGGGTGTCGGTGAAGCCGAGCACCGCCGTCACCTCGCCGCGCCAGGTCACCGGCCACCCGACGATCGCCCGCGCCCCGATGCTGTCCGCCCACTCGCGCATCGCGGGATCGGCGCGGTGCGCGTCGCCGACGACGAGCGGCTCGCCCGACTCGAAGATCTCCCGGATGTTCGGCGGCGGCCGCGGTGGGCCCGCCGGCTCCGAGCCCGGTCGGTCCCACTCGTACACGGGAGCCGTCCCGTCCGGCGCGGGCCGCAGCCTGACGATGCAGCGCGTCGCGCCGGTCGCGCGGCCGAGCTCCTCCACCGTCGGCGCCAGCACGTCCTCGAGCCGCCGCGGGAAGCCGATCCGCTCCGCGACCGACAGCGCCGCCGCGTCGGACGCACGGTCCCGCTCGAGCTGCCCCTGCGTGGCGTGCACCTCCGTCGAGAGCGCCGCGAGGATGCCTCCGGTCACCGCCAGCACGATCAGATCCGCAAGGAGCGTGATCCCGTCGGGCTCGACGAACACGAAGGCGACGACGAGCACCGCGGCGATCGCCAGCGCGGTCAGGAGCAGCGTGAACCTCGAGCCGAACATCAGCGCGCTGAACGCGATCGGCGCGAAGAAGGCGACCGCGAGCAGGCTCTCGGTGTCCAGCGCCGCCGTCAGTGCCGCCACCATGACGATGTCCGAGAGCAGCACCGCCCGAGCCACGAGATCCGGCCGCGCACCGCGTGCCAGCGCGACCCACGCGGGCACCTGGGTCACGATCAGCGCCACGGCGAGGACGACCAGGAACCGGTCGAGCGCCTCCGAGTCCGACAGCAGCGCGCCGGCTCCGAAGCCCACGAACGCGACGGCGAAGGCGGCCGGACGCCCGAACATGACGAACTGCCGCTGTTGCGCCTCCGACCGGCCCATGCTCTCCGACTACCATCCTGCCGATGGAGGCAGCCGACCTCAACGCCCGCCTGGAGGAGATCGGGGCCCAGCTCGCCTGGGTCCGTGATTACCTTTGACCCGGCTGCGCTGGAAGCACGCACCGCCGAGCTCGAGCAGACGATGGGCGAGCCCGGTTTCTGGGACGACCAGCGCCGCGCGGCCGACGTCTCCGCCGAGCACGCGCGGCTGACGCGCCGGCTCGAGCGCTACGCACGGCTCGTCCGCGAGTACGAGGACGCCCAGGAGCTGCTCTCGCTCGACGGCGACCTCGCCGGCGAGCTCGACGCGCACCTCCGGCCGCTCGAGCAGGAGCTCGACCGACTGCGCGAGGACGCGCTCTTCTCCGGCGAGTACGACGCGGGGGACGCGCTGCTGACCGTCCATGCCGGCGAGGGCGGCACCGACGCGCAGGACTGGGCGGACATGCTCGTCCGGATGTACCTCCGGTGGGCCGAGCGCCGGGGCTTCAAGGCCGAGCTCGTGGAGGCGAGCCCGGGGGAGGAGGCGGGGCTGAAGTCCGCCGCGATCACCGTCTCGGGCGAGAACGCCTACGGGACGCTGAAGGCCGAGCGCGGCGTCCACCGGCTCGTCCGGCTCTCGCCGTTCGACTCGGCGCACCGGCGCCAGACGTCCTTCGCGCAGGTGATCGTCGCCCCGCTCGTGACCGACGACGCGGAGGTCGAGATCGACGAGTCGGACCTCCGCATCGACACGTACCGGGCGAGCGGCGCGGGCGGCCAGCACGTGAACAAGACCGACTCCGCGGTCCGGATCACCCACCTGCCGACCGGGATCGTCGTCCAGTGCCAGAACGAGCGCTCCCAGTCGTCCAACAAGCAGACCGCGCTCCGGATGCTCCGGTCCCGGCTCGCGGAGGTCGCGGAGGAGGAACGGGAGGCCGAGCTGGCGCGCGAGCGGGGCGAGGCGCAGAACACCGGCTTCGGGAGCCAGATCCGCAGCTACGTGCTCCATCCGTACCAGATGGTCAAGGACCATCGCACCGAGCACGAGACCGGCAACACGGACGGCGTGCTCGACGGAGACCTCGATCCGTTCATCCAGGCGTACCTGCTGGAAAAGGCCGCCGGAAGGGTGGTCTAGCAGGGCCTTTCGCTAGAGTGGGGCGTCGTTCCAGACCCAAACGGCGCGCCGCGACGCGCGTTAGCGATGACCGCCGTAGACGAGACCACTCCTCTGACAGACACGCCCACAGCCCTGGCCGACCCGGCTGCCCAGGAACCGACCCCCGCCGCCCCGGGCGCGGGGGCGATGATCGTGTTCGAGAACGTCGCCAAGGTCTACGACCCGAACGTGGTGGCGCTCGAGAGCGCCTCGTTCGTGATCGAGAAGGGCGAGTTCGTCTTCCTCGTCGGCCCCTCGGGCTCGGGCAAGTCGACACTGATCCGGCTCCTCCTCAAGGAGATCGAGCCGACGACGGGGAGGATCATCATCGGCGGCCGCGACCTCGGCCGGCTCCCGCACCGCAAGGTGCCGCAGCTGCGCCGCAACATCGGCTGCGTCTTCCAGGACTTCAAGCTGCTCTCCGACCGGACGACGTCCGAGAACGTCGCCTACGCGCTCAAGGTGCAGGGCGAGAGCCGCAACGCGATCCGGCGCAAGGTGCCGGAGGTGCTCGGCCTCGTCGGCCTGAGCCACAAGGCGAACTCCTACCCCGACGAGCTCTCGGGCGGCGAGCAGCAGCGCGTCTCCATCGCGCGCGCGTTCGTCAACCACCCGCCGCTGCTCGTCTGCGACGAGCCGACCGGGAACCTCGACCCCGACACGTCCGTGGGGATCATGCAGCTGCTCTACCGCATCAATCGCTCGGGCACGACGATCCTGATGGCGACGCACGACCGCGAGATGGTCGACAAGATGCGCCGCCGGGTGATCGCCCTCGAGGACGGCCGCATCGCGCGCGACGAGCGCCGCGGGGGGTACGCGTCCGAATGAGGCTGAAGATGATGCTCAGCGAGGCAGTCCGGTCGATCGGGGCCAACATCTCGACGACGGTCGCCGCGATCATGACCGTGCTGATCGGGATGTTCCTGCTCGGCCTCGTGATCGCGTTCGCGACGTACGCGCGCTCGTGGAGCGACGACGTCAAGGCCGGCCTCGTCGTCAAGGTCTTCCACGATCGCGACGCGACGCCGCAGCAGGTCAACGCCGTCCGCGTGATGCTCGAGCAGGATCGGCGAGTCGACCAGAACCGGATCGAGTTCGTGTCCGCCGAGGAGGGCCTCGCCCAGATGCGGCGTCAGCGCCCCGACCTGTTCGGCACCGACCTCCCGTACAACCCGCTCGGCCCTGCGTGGACGGTCTATCCGACGAAGGCCGAGTTCGTCGAGGAGATCGCCTCCACCGTCGGGCAGGGGACGAAGGCGAGCCCGTATCCGGCCGGCGTCCACAACGTCACGTACGGGAAGGAGAAGGCGAAGCGGATCCTCAAGGTCGCGAACATCATCAACGCGATCTTCGGGATCGCCGTGCTCGTGCTCCTCTCCGCGGCCGCGATCCTGATCGCGAACACCATCCGGCTCTCGATCTTCGCCCGGCGCCGTGAGATCGAGGTGATGAAGCTCGTCGGCGCGACGAACTGGTTCGTCCGCGGGCCGTTCATGCTCGAAGGGCTGATCTGCGGCCTCGTCGGCGCGCTGCTCGCCGTGATCCTGCTCTTCGTGAGCAAGGAGGCTGCGCTGCCCTCGCTGCTTCCGCGCCTGACCAGCGATCCGGACGTCCAGGCCCTCGGGTTCTGGGCGACCGCGCTGATCCTCCTCGGCCTCGGGCTGCTGCTCGGCGCGGCAGGCTCGGGGCTCACGCTCCGCCGCTTCCTGCGGGTCTGAGAGCCTGAGCGACCGCCTCGTCGTCGAGGTCGCCCGGCGCGGCCGGTTCTTCGTCGGCGAGCCGTTCTTCACGCCCGGCGTTCCGATCACGCTCGACCGCCGCGGGCTCGAGTCCGTCGAGCCCGGCCAGCTCGCCGTGGTCGCGCCGGCGAAGCGCGGGCGCGCGCGGCTCGAGAAGGCGCTCGGCCCGGCCGACCGGATCCAGAACGTGCTCGAGGCGCTGCTGGAGCAGGAGGGCGTCCGGACCGGGTTCGAGCCCCACGAGCCGCCTCCCGCGAGCCTCGAAGGGCGCGTCGACCTCCGTGACGACCTCTGCTTCACGATCGACCCGGACACGGCCAAGGACTTCGACGACGCGGTGGCCGTGCGGCGCGAGGGCGACGGCTACCGCGCGTGGATCCACATCGCGGACGTCGCCCACTTCGTCCCGGCCGGCTCGCCGCTCGACCGCGGCGCCGCGGACCGCTCGTTCTCCGTCTACGTCCCCGGCGCGGTCGCGCCGATGCTGCCGCCGGAGCTCTCGAACGACCTCTGCAGCCTCCGTCCGCGGCAGGACCGTCTCTGCGTCACGGTCGAGGTGCCGTTCGACGCCAACTTCGACGCCGGCGAGCCGAGCTTCTACCGCTCGGTGATCCGCAGCCGCGAGCGCCTCACGTACGGGCAGGCCGAGCGGATCCTCCGCGGCGAGGAGACGATCGATCCGGAGATCGCGGAAGGCCTGCGGCTCGCGGAGACCCTCGCCATGGAGCTGCGGCGGCGCCGCTTCGCGCGCGGCGCGCTGCGGATCACCACGCGCGAGATCACGTTCGCGTTCGACGACGACCGCGTGGAGCGGGCGTGGCTCGAGTCCGAGCCGCACGCCCACATGCTCGTCGAGGAGCTGATGATCCTCGCCAACGAGGCCGTGGGCGGGCTGCTCGCGGGCCGGCGGCGGGAGGCGATGTACCGCGTGCACGAGCGCCCGGACCCGCAGGCGATCGCGTTCCTGCTCGCGAAGCTCACCGACCTCGACGTTCCGACGCCTCCGGCCCCCGAGCGCGAGCGCCTCACGCCGGGGGTCGCCGCCGGGCTCGCCGCGGAGATCAGCGAGCGGGTCTCCGAGTACGTGGAGCGCTCGGGGCGCGGGGTGGAGGCGTTTCCGGCGCTCGTGCTGCGGGCGCTCAAGCAGGCGCGGTACGACACGCGCAACCTCGGGCACTCCGGCCTCGCCAGCCCGGCGTACGCGCATTTCACCTCGCCGATCCGCCGCTATCCGGACCTCGTCGTCCATCGGGCGCTCCTCCGCGAGCTCGGTGTCTCGGACGAGGCGCTGCCGGACGAGCTCGTCGACCTCGCGGAGCACGCGTCGATCCAGGAGCGCCGCTACGCCGACATCGAGTACCGAGCCGACGACATCTGCCTGGCCTGGCTCCTGGAGTCGATCCTCTTCGAACGCGGGTGGGAGGCGTCGTTCGAGGGTGAGATCAACGGTGTGATCGGCTCGGGCCTCTTCGTGCGCTTCGGCGAGGTCTTCGAGGGCTACGTGCCCGTGCGGCGGCTCGAGGGCGACTACTACGAGCTGAACGAGGTCGCCACCGCGCTCGTCGGGCGACGGACGAAGCGGACGTACCGGCTCGGCGATCCGATCGAGGTCGTGGTGGGCGAGATCAACCGAGCCGAGGGCAAGATCGAGGTCCGACCCCCGGGGTCCGGACGTTCAGAGCGACAATGACGCCATGGCAGCCGGCGAGAAGCTGATCGCGGAGAACCGGAAGGCGCGGCACGAGTACCACCTGCTCGAGCGCCACGAGGCGGGGCTGGTCCTGACGGGATCCGAGGTGAAGTCGCTCCGCCAGGGGCAGGCGCAGCTCCAGCGGTCGTACGCGGACATCAGGGACGGCGAGCTCTGGCTCGTCGGCTCCCACATCGCGCCGTACGACCAGGCCGGCGACCGCAACCACGAGCCGGACCGCGACCGCAAGCTCCTGCTCCACCGCCGTGAGATCGCCTCGCTGATCGGGAAGGTGCAGGAGCGCGGGTTCACGCTCGTCCCGACCCGGCTCTACTTCAAGAACGGGCGGGCGAAGGTCGAGATCGCGCTGGCCCGAGGCAAGGACGTCCGGGACAAGCGTCGGGACATCTCCCGGCGGGACGCCGACCGCCAGATGGAGCGGGCGCTCAAGCAGCGGTCCCGCTAGCTCCTCAGGGTTTTTCCCGCGCGCCGGGCGGGAACAGGGTCACTGCCCGCCCAGGCAACCAGCTTCAGGAGGAAGATTGATGCGCAAGTCAATGCGACTTGGCGTTCTGGCGCTGACGTGCGGGCTCGTGGCGATCATCCCGCTCGCCTTCAGCGTTCTGGCGGGCGCCGAGAGCGAGCTGACGAATCTCGATCCGGCGCGGAACACCGCGCTTCCCTGCGAGGAGATCGGCGGGACGCAGGGCAAGGGCCTGGTCACCCGCGCCGCGAAGAACATCGACCATCTCGCGAACGTCTGCGGGTTCGTCGGCACGGACACGGAGTTCCAGTCCCGGAGGGACGCGGCCGGCAACGTCCACGACTACGCCTTCATCGGCACGATGGGCGGCGGCCTCCGGATCTACGACGTGACGAACCCGGGCCGGCCCCTCTTCGCGGGCGGCTACCTCGACGCGGGCTGGGAGAACGACATCCAGGTCTGGGGCAACATCGCCGCGAGCGGCTTCGACGGGGTAGACGGGGAGGCCTCGACGACCTCGACCTGCATGCGGCTCAACTACGGGGTCACAAACGACTCCGGCGTCGACTTCTTCAAGCTCACGTACCACCCGGACGCGGCCGCCTCGGGCGGGGGTCCGCACTTCACGCTCACGAACCCGACCTGCATCGCCAACCCGCCGGGCGGCGCGCACAACCACACCGTCAGCCCGCAGCGGACCTGGCTCGCGATCTCGAACTGCTGCTCGGACTGGGCTGTGGACGTAATCGACCTGCGGCCGGTCACCGTCGGCAGGGCGCGCGTCGACCTCGCCGACGGCGGCTTCCCGGTGCACCGCTACCGGCTGATCGACGGCTCGACCGCGTCGCCCGAGAACTGCGAGGCGCGCACAACGGCGCCCGGCCCGGTCGCGTGCATCGTCATGAAGCGGCCCGACGGTTCCTCGGCGGACGGGCTCTGGCGCCCGCACGACGTCCACTTCTCGAAGGACGGGAAGACGGCGTTCGTCGCGGCGATCAACTCGACGTGGATCGTGGATGTCGCCAATGTCCTGAACGGGCAGGTCCGGACGCTGGCGATCATCCCGAACCGGACCGGGGAGGCAGACCCGTCCCGCGAGATCGCGATCTCGCACCAGGCGGACGTCACGTCCGACGGGAAGATGCTCGTCATCGGCGACGAGAAGGGCGGTGGGCTCTCCAACAGCGAGTGCAACACCGGCCCCGGCGGTCAGATCGGCGCGGTGCACTTCTGGGCGCTGGCGCCGATCAAGGGCATCGCGAAGAGCTCCAACGCGAGCCTGCGGAGCCCGAAGAAGCTCGGCTCCTACGTGAACCCGAGCCCGGCGCTCGGCCCCGATCCGCTGCAGCAGGCGATCGACGCCCTGAACCTGCGGCGCGAGCTGAGCGGCCTGCCGCGGTTCGAGCGTGGGTGCACGGCGCACGTCTTCCGTCTCGGCGGGAACGGCTCGGTCTCTCCGGGCGAGACCGCCACCGGCTTCGACGGCGTCTCGCGGCTGCCGAACCGGCAGCTGATCGAGGCGTGGTACGGCGCCGGCGTCTGGCACATCGACTTCTCCGGCCCGCCGCGCGACGACGACGGCGTGGCCGAGGATCCGCGGACGACCTGGGGCAACACGCTCGGCTGGAACGTCATGCCCGGCGCGGACACCTGGTCGTTCAAGGAGTACAAGGGGAAGGCGGTCGCGGCCGACATGGTGCGCGGCCTCGACACGTACAGGCTGCAGCCCTGAGCCTGCCGGGAGGGCCCGCCCCGCGCGGGCCCTCCGCGGCTTCGCGGCTACAATTCGCTGCACATACGGGGGCGACCAGGTTTCGACGTGGTCGGTTCTCCGGCAGAGTCGCAAGCCGAGGTCCCCGGTCGGCCTCGTTAAACAACCGGGAAACCAACGCAAGTGCGGATAACAATCGCGCACTCGCTCTCGCTGCCTAACCCGTAGCGAAGCGCGTCGCTCCGAGCTCGGCCCGTGGCTCGGTCAGCGGCGTCAACGAACGGGCTCGGCGCCAAGGGAATGTCATCGCCCGCGGCGCGACATCCAAAGGATGACTAGCTCGGCGGTTGGTCGGCTGTCCACCGGCCGGCGGGCGAAATCGAAGGGCAGCCTAAGCTTGTAGACGCTCTGTCGGTGCGTCCGCGGACGCGGGTTCAATTCCCGCCGCCTCCACTCGACCAGGTACCCCGCCGGACGGTGCACGGCGTCTCCTGGCGTTCCGTGACGGGCCAGGTGCAGCACTTAGCGTCGGGCCACGAAGACGTACTCTGCGCTGTCGTCGTCGAGTTGTTCGCCGGCGAATCCGCCGTAGAGAGCTTCCAGCCGCAGGCCCGCGACGTCGAGGAGCCCCAGCCATTCGTTCTTGGTTGCCCACCAGAGCGAGCCGGTCCCGCCGTCGTCCAAGGTGATGTCGACTCGGTTGTCGCTGACGCTGTAGTGGTTGGTGTGCGGCAGCGGGATGCCGGCGTGCGCGTCGACATGCCGGCCGTCCGTGGCGGATGCGAAGTGATGGTCGAAGGCGAACGCGTTCCAGGCGAAGCGGCCCTCCGGCCGAAGCGATGCCGCGACCCGCTCGAAGCAGCGGCGACGATCACGCCACGTGGGCAGATGCAGCAGAGACCGCCCGGGGCAGTAGATCAAGGCCGCCGGCTCCTCGATTTCAAGCTCCCGTATGTCTCCTTCGCGCAGGTCGAGGTCGACTCCCTCCTCAACTGCACGCACTCGAGCCTGCGCGAGCATCGTCGGCGAAGAATCAATCCCGATTACACGCCTGCCCGTTGCCTGAGCAACAGGGATCGCAACGCGCCCGGTGCCAACCGCAAGCTCGACCAATGGCCCGTCAGCGTCGCGGGCAAGCCCGACGTAGAACGGGACGTCAGCAGCGACGCCGGTGGACGACCAGTCCCCGTATCGGTCCGCCAAGGCGTCGTACCAGCTCGACATCGCAACCCAATCTACGCGCATGCGAGGCGGCGTTCTGCTACGGCACTCCTGACACATCGCGGTGTCCGACACCGGGGCTGCTCCCGGCCAGGGCCGGCGATGAGTTCCGGGCCTCCGAGCCGTCCAAGGAAGTGCCGAACCGAAAGGAGTCCGCATGAGCACGTGGCTGCACGACCGGTACGAGGGCGGGGAGGGACGATGAGCAGGCTGATCGTCTTGACGGCGATGACGGTCGACGGCGTCATGACCGTCGAGGAGTGGTTCGTGCCCGAAGGTGACCACATGGAAGCGTCGCTTCGGCTGTTCGAGGGCGACGCGGCACTGCTGTACGGGCGCAAGAACTACGAGGGCCTCGCCGCCTACTGGATGGCGGCCGAAGGCGAGTGGGCGGACCGGCTCAACCCCATGCCGAAGTTCGTCGCCTCGCGGACGCTGCAGGAGCCGCTGACCTGGAACGCGACGCTGCTCGAAGGCGAGCTCGAGGACGCCGTGGCGAAGCTGAAGGCGGAGCGCGACGGAGACCTGATCACGAACGGCTGTGGTGAGCTGACACGAAATCTCCTCGCGGCCGGCCTCGTCGACGAACTCTGGTTCTCGGTTCACCCGGCCGTGTGGGGCAAGGGCGAGCGGCCGTTCTGGGAGGAGGAGAAGATCCGGCTGACGCTGCTCGGGGCGGAGACGTACGACTCAGGTGTGGTGCTCCTTCGCTACGAGCCGAAACGAGCGTGAGGAGAGACCTCGCCGGGGCGCCTACTAGGCGCGCGGCGCGTACTCGACGGTGCCGAACGGCCAGTCGGACGCGAGCCACTCGCTCACGGCACGCCAGAGCGGGGTGTCGAGCTGCGCGTGGCTCGCTCGTACCCAGGAGTGCGCACGGGCGTCCTGGTCGCTGTCCGGCAGCGGGTAGATGTAGACACACCCGAGAACGTCGCGGCTTGCCGGATCGAGCACCGTGTAGGTGAACCCCGTGCGGTTGCGGAAGTCGTCGGCGTGCCGCTGCAGGTCTGCCCGGTTCTCCTCAGGCGTCATCTCGCGGGGCCACTTGCTCTCCTCCCAACCGGGTGTCGCGCGGATGTGATCCATCGACGAGGTCCACGCGTCGTAGTCCTGCTCGTTGTGCTCGGGGCCGAGCGGCTCGAGCACGAACTCCGGCGTGTCGAGCCGCTGAGGGACGTCGAAGTCGCGCGGCACGAACTCGTCCATGCGACTCGGCCCGCTACCGAAACGAGAGGCGGCTGGGCGGCCAGTACGTGAGCCTCGCCGGGCCGATCAGGCTGCTGCGAGGCACGGTTCCCCACATGCGGGAGTCGCAGGAGTGCACGCGACCGTCGCCGAGCACGAAGTAGTGGTCGGGCGGGATGCGCGGCCACGTCCCGTTCTCATCTCCGCGCAGACCGGGATCGACGTAAGGCTCGGCCAGACGTTCGCCGTCGATGGAGACGACGCCCTCGCGCATCGACACCACTTCGCCGGGGAGTCCGATCAGGCGCTTGACGAACGTGGAACCTCCGTCACCTTCATCGCATCGGTCGGCTGAACGAGGAGCGGTGAACACGACGATCTGTCCGCGCTTGGGGTCGCCGAACCGGTACGCAAGGCGGTCGGCGATCACTCGGTCGTTGAATCGGCCCTGACAGAAAGCGACGGGTCTGGCGCAGTGGAGCGTCGGCTCCATCGACGGCGACGGAATGACATACGGCTTGGCCACTTGCGCCTGGAATGCGAGGACGAAGGCAATCGCAACCGCGATGGTCAAGAACCAGTCGACGACCGTCCGCCACGGCTGCGGGATCCGGCTCTGGGCTCGATCGAGAACCTTCATGGCTGCACGGACATTGTGCGCTCAGTTGCCGCCACTCAGCTAATCAGCTGCCGAGCGGCCAGTTCCGGCAGTACGTGGTTCCGGATGGCTGGAGCGAGTCTCCCTGGCCCGTCGCCGTCCGCGCCGACCCAGGCCAGCGCTGCGATCTCTGCTCGAGCCGAGATCGGACTACTGACCCGGACCAGGTACACGTGCATCTCCATCGCGACGCCTTCGAGGGCAGCCTGGTCGGAGACGACGCCGAGGAGGTCCGCGTCGACGATCGTCACGCCAAGCTCCTCCTCGAGCTCTCGAGCGAGCGTGTCCGGCGGCTTCTCACCCCTCTCGGGCTTTCCGCCGGGCAGATAGAAGACATCCGGCGCCTCCTGCTTGCTGACGAGCAAGACCTTCCCGGAGTCGATGACGGCGGCTGCAACAACCTGTAGCGGGGGCACGCCGCGCCCATTGTGAGCCGACCTTCGGACGCGGGGCTCGATTCCCACCGCTTTACGTTGCGACGAACGCGCCGACGAAGAAGGCCAGATCCTCGTCGGCGTCGGCCGGCGCGGGCTCACCGGCCTCGGCGAGGCGATGCGCGTGCCGCATCTTGTCGAGCAGCGCCTCCTGCTCGGCGCGAGGCATCACCGTCGGGTGGTGGCCCTCGACGAAGAGGTCGCCCTCGAAGCCCAGCACGACGTCGTAGAGCGGGAAGATGCGCTCGGCCGTCAGCCGGCCGTCCGGCGAGTGGTACAGGGCGTCTCCCAGGAAGACGACGCCGTCGGGCTTCACGTGGGCGATGCACGAGTCGGCGGCGTGATCGCCTCCGACGTGGCGGACCCGTACCGTCGTCCCACCGAGCTCGACGTCCAGTCCCTCCCGGAAGACGATGTCCGCCTGCGCGACCCGGACGTCGCGCGGGGAGGGGAGCTCCTCCTTGACGTGTTCGGCGTGCTCCGCCGAGACCACCCCGTCGGCGACGCGCCGGTCGAGCGCCTCGTCGCTCCAGTCGGTCGCCGCCAGCTCGGCGAGCGTTTCGGCCGTGAGCTCGTGCGCGATCACGGTCGCGCCGATCTCGTCCGCGCCGAAGACGTGATCCCAGTGCGAATGGGTGAGCACCACGTAGCTCGGGGGCCGCACACCGTCCGCGGCCAGGCCGTCGAGGACGAGCTGCGCGTGCGCCGCCGAGGAGCCGGCGTCCAGCATCAGCGTGGCGCGGTCGCCGACGACGGCGCAGAGCGACGGCCGGTCGGGCGGGCCGGGGGCGAGCCAGTAGACGCGCTCGCTGATCTGCTGCAGCGTCACCCGGCTAGCGCACCGCTCGCAGCCCGTCCAGCAGCTCACGCATCCGGGCGATCTCCACCTGCTGGTCGGCGTCCACGTGCCGCGCGAAGGCGTCGACCTCCGGCTCGGCGCCTCCGTCTCCCGCGTAGAGCCGATTCACCATCGTCACCGCCCCTTCGTGATGACGAATCATCGACCGGAGGAAGAGTCGGTCGAACGCAAGCCCCCGCGCTCCCTCCAGGCGCTTCATCTGCGCCTCGGTGAGCATCCCCGGCATGAGCTGCGCGCCGACTCCGTGCGCGTGGCCGTGAGGCCGGTGCAGCTCGGGCGCCTCCTCGCCGCGCTCGTCGAGCCAGGTCCGCATCTGCTCGATCTCGGCTTCCTGCGAAAGGTCGATCCGCCGTGCGAGGAGGGCGATAGTGCGGCGTTTGCTGCGGGTTTTCACCAGACCCGTCATGCGGAGAGCCTGAGCGTGGTGGTGGATCATCCCCTGCATGAAGCGGACGTCGGCCGCCGTGTGGCGTGGCGGCTCGATCGCCTCGAGCTCCTCCGGGGTGAGCCTGCGTGACTTCTCGCCGGGCGCCCCGGGCTGGACGATGTTCGGCGCGGTCTCGCCCCGAACCTCCGCATCCTCGCCGGATCCCATGCAGCCGGCGACGAGGAGCACGACCGCGAGAAGGACGAACACGGTCATGTTTCGTCCGACCCTGACCACGGAAAGATATTAGTCTCGCTACCTCTGCGGTTCGCGTCCCCGGAAGCGGAAGGATTGAACCGGATGAAGAAGCCGCTCGCTGCACCTCTCGGAGCGCTCTTCGTGGCGCTCACGCTCCTGACCTCCGTCGCAGCCGCCCAGGGGAATCCTGATCCCAGGGTCGGGTTGAGCCCCGGCTTCGACAACGCCGGCGTGGCCAAGCTCGGCATGGAGCTGCTGGCGAACCGGATGAAGCCGGCCGGCTTCTTCGACCCCGCGAACCCGGGCAACTTCGGCTTCGTCAACTCGGACCTGGCGTTCCAGGGCAAGCACGCGTTCGTCGGGAACTTCAACGGCTTCCAGATCTACGACATCTCCAACCCGGCGAACCCCTCGATCCGCACGGCGGTCGTCTGCCCGGGGGGCCAGGGGGAGGTCTCCGTCTACAGGAACCTCCTCTTCATGTCCGCAGAGGAGACACGCGCGCGCACCGACTGCGGCTCGCCCGGCGTCCCGACCGGTGATCCGCTTCGCTTCCGCGGTGTCCGCATCTTCGACATCAGCAACCTCGACGCGCCGGTGCAGGTGGCGGCGGTCCAGACGTGCCGCGGATCGCACACCCACACGCTGCTGAAGAGCCCGAACGATCGCAAGAACCTGTACGTCTACGTCTCCGGGACGGGCGGCGTCCGGTCGGCGACCGAGATGCCGAGCTGCAAGGCGCTGCCTCCCAACACGCCGCTGACCACCCCGCAGTTCGACGAGCAGCTCTCCCAGTGGCGGATCGAGGTGATCAAGGTTCCGCTCGACGCGCCGGAGACCGCCGCGGTCGTGAACGAGCCGCGGCTCTTCAAGGATCAGGCGACGGGCCAGATCAACAGCCTCCAGAACGGGCCGACGACGCCGCAGCACCCGTCCGGCACCAACTGGTCGCCGTCGCCTTCGTCGGACTCGTGTCACGACATCACGACGTATCCGGCGATCGGCCTTGCGGCCGGTGCGTGTGAGGGCAACGGCCTCCTGCTCGACATCAGGAACCCGGCCAACCCGGTCCGCATCGACCAGGTGGCCGACCCGATCTTCGCGTACTGGCACGGCGCCACCTTCTCCAACGACGGGAAGACGGTCGTCTTCACGGACGAGTGGGGCGGCGGCACGCAGCCGCGCTGCCGCGAGACCGACCAGCTGAGCTGGGGCGCGAACGCGATCTACGACATCGTCGACCGCAAGCTGGTCTTCCGGAGCTACTTCAAGATGCCGGCCACCCAGACTCTGCAGGAGAACTGCGTCTCGCATCTCCCGTCGCTCATCCCTGTTCCGGGCCGCGACCTGATGGTGCAGGCCTGGTACCAGGCCGGCGCGTCGGTGATCGATTTCACCGACTCGGCGCATCCGAAGGAGATCGGGTACTACGACCGCGGCCCGATCAGCACGGGGACGAACCTGATCCTCGGCGGTCTGTGGTCGGCGTACTACTACAACGGCGGCGTCTACGGCTCGGAGATCGCCCGCGGCTTCGACTCGTGGAAGCTGACCCCGACGGCCGATCTCTCCAAGAACGAGATCAAGGCCGCGGCCGAGGTGGAGCTCGACCGTCTGACGCCGCAGCACCAGCCGCACTTCAGCTGGGATCCGAGCTTCGCGGTCGTCCGCTCCTACCTGGACCAGCTGGTGCGCGCCGATGAGATCCCGTCGAAGACGCTCAAGAGCGTGACGCGGTCGATCGACAAGGCGGAGTGGTTCGCCAAGCGGCGCAAGTACTCGTCCGCGAGGAAGGAGCTCGAGCGGGCGGAGGATCAGCTGCGCGGGCGCCAGTACCGCGATCTCCGCGACGCGCTGGACGACCTCGCGGACTCGTTCAGGCGCAGGCACTGACGCATCGAGTCGAGGGGTCGCCTCCGGGCGCCCCCTCGGCCTACTCGTACTGGAGCGCCTGGAGGACGTTCAGGCGCGCGGCTCGCCGCGCCGGGAAGATCGCCGCGACCAAGCCGACCACGAGCGCCGCGATCGCGAAGATCACGATCTGGGCCCCCGGCACCGTGAAGTCGATGAACTCGACGCGGGAGCCCAGCAGCGCGCCCAGGACGACGCCGAGGACGATCCCGATCACGCCGCCCATCAGCGCCGTGATCACGCTCTCGTAGCGGATCATCCGGCGGAGCTGGCGCCGGCTCATCCCGATCGCGCGGAGCATCCCGATCTCGCGCGTCCGCTCGAACACGGTCAGCACGAGGGTGTTGACGATCCCGAACAGGCTGACGATCACGGAGAGCGCCAGCAGCACGTAGAGGATGTTCAGGATCGCGTTGAGGGCGGCGATCTGGTTGTCGATGAACTCCTCCCGCGTCTGGACCTTCGCGCTCGGGAAGTCGGCCAGGGCCCGTTCCAGGGTCGCCCGGTTCGCGTCGGACTGCCCGCCTCGAATGAGGACGAACGAGTAGAGGTTGCGTGGCTGCTCGTTGAAGCGGTCCCAGGTCGCCGCCGAGATCGTCACGCGGCCGAACGGCGAGCCGCCCGCGGGCGGGTTGAAGATCCCACGGACGACGACGTCCTCTGACCGTCCGTTCGCGAAGGTGAGCGGGAAGGTCGAGCCGATGCGGAGCCGGTGGTCATTCGCGTAGTCGTCGTCGACGAACGCGCCGTTCTCGCCCAGCGACGAGAGCACGTCCTGTGAGCCTTCCGTCCAGTCCAGCGTGAAGAAGCGCTGTGCCGCCGGGTTGATCGCGGTCGCGAAGAACGGGTTCCCGAAGGCCTGGGCGTCGCCGGTCCGGACGTTCGCGACCGACTCGACACCGGGAGCCCGGGCGGCCGCGTCGGCCACCGCGATCGGGATCGGCGAGAAGTTGTTCTGCGCGGTCAGCGCGTAGTCGCCTGCACCCCAGAGCGAGTCCACTGCGCCGCGGAACGACGACGTGATCCCGGCGGCGAGCACCGAGACGACGGTCACGAGCGCCAGCCCGATCATCAGCGCGGACGCCGTGGACGCCGTCCGTTGCGGGTTGCGGCGCGAGTTGTCGCGCGCGAGCGCGCCGGCGATCCCGCCGACCCGGCTGGCCGGCCAGCCGAGCGCACCCGCCATCGGCCGCACCAGCCGGACCGAGAGCAGCGCGACGCCGAAGAAGATCAACACGGCGCCGAGCCCCATCCACACCAGGACCTCCGTCGTGCTGAGCCCCGGCCCGAAGAGCCCATACGAGAGGGCCGCGAAGCCCAGGGCGGTCAGCACGAACGAGAACACGGTCCGGAAGCGCGCGAACCGGCTCGGCGGCAGCGTCGCGTCCTCCCGGACGGCCGCGATCGGAGGAACGCGCGTGGCCCGGATCGCCGGCCGGAGGCTGGCCAGCACGGTGACGACCACGCCGGCGAGCAAGGCGACGACCGCGGTCCGGGTCTCGAACACGAGCCCGATGTTCGGCAGCGTGAAGCCGACCGCGTCGAAGAGGGAGAAGAGCCCCTCGGCGAGCGCCAGCCCGAGGAGCAGCCCGACGGTCGACGCCAGGATCCCGACGACGAGCGCCTCGAGCAGGACGGAGAGGAGCACCTGGCGCCGGGAGCCGCCGATCATCCGCAGCGTCGCGAACTCGCGTGTCCGCTGCGCGATCGTGATCGAGAGCGAGTTCGCGATCACGAAGCTGCCGACGAAGAGGGCGATCCCTGCGAACGCGAGCAGGAAGCCCTGCAGGAACGAGATGAACTCGTTCGTCTCGGCCGCCTCCTCGCTCGCCTGTGCCTGGCCGGTGCGCACCTGCGCCGTCGGCGGGACGACCTCCTCGAGCGCGGACACGAGCTCGCTCGACGGGACGTTCGGCTCCGATGCCACCGCGATCTCGTCGAGCCGCCCGACCTTGCCGTAGAGGCGCTGGGCGGTCGGGAGGTCGAAGCCGGCGAGGGTCGCGTCGCCGATGGTGGACAGCGACTCGCCGAAGCGGATGACCCCGGAGATCGTGAACGACTGCACCGGGCCCTCCGCCTGCACGCGGATCGGGTCGCCGATCCGGAACTGCTCCTTCTCCGCGGTCGACTCGTCGATGACGATCTCGTTCGGCCCCGGCCACGCGCCGCGGACGAGGCTGAGCGGGTTGAAGGGCGAGTCGCCGCTCGAGATGCTGAACCCGATGCTCGGTGCGTTGCCGACGATCGCCTTGCCGTCCTTGCCGATCAGGATCGTCGAGTCGCTGTCGACGCCGCCTTCCGCCGTCGCGACCTCGGGCACGGCTCGGACGCGGTCGAGAAGCGACTGGTCGAGCGTGGGCGTCGTCGTGCCGCTTCCGTCCGTCAGGTCGAAGGCGGCCTTGCCGGTGATGACGGCGTCGGATCCCTGACGGACGTCGCTGAAGATCGTGTCGAACGCCTGGTCGATCGAGTCCGTCAGCACGTAGGTGCCGCTGATCATCGCGACCCCGAGGACGATCGCGATCGCGGTGAGCGCCGTCCGGAGCTTGCGGCCCAGCAGGCCCTTGAGCGCGAAGCGCGTCACGAGTTCACGGTAGCGCCCGGCAGGCCGTCCGTCGCGGCTCTTGCCGCAGCAGTGCGGCGATCCTGTGAAGAAGTCGCAACGGCTCTGCTCGCGGCCCTCGAAAGCGCGCCGGCGCAGCCCTGCCGCCGTCTCGACGAGGAGCTCCCGAACCAGTTCCGGGCCTCACCGAACCTCGTCGTGGAGGTGGACGCGGTCCCGGGAGGGTTCGTCTGCTCGGCGGCGCTGAAGGACAAGGTCGGCGCTGGGGATGTCCGCGACGCCGTGCGCGGCGAGCGCCGCGTCCGGAGGCTCTTCTCGAAGGAGCAGCGGAAGTTCCTCCAGGCGAACGCGCCCGAGGGCGCAGTCAGCGGTTCGCGGCGAGCTGGCCGCACGCGGCCGCGATGTCCCGGCCGCGGGTGAGGCGCACCGTCGACGGCAGCCTGGCCTCGTCGAGCACGCGCTTGAACGCTGCGATCGCGTCGCGGGAGGAGCCGTCGTACATCCCGGTCGGGTTGTACGGGATGAGGTTCACCTTGAAGACCTTCGGGTCGAGCAGGCCGGTGAGCTCGCGCGCCCGCTCGGGCGAGTCGTTGACCCCGGCGAGGAGCACGTACTCGACGAAGACCTTCCGGCGGCGCAGCTCGAAGTAGCGGCGGCACTCGTCCAGGACGGACGGAAGGGGATACCGGTCGTTGACCGGCATCAGCGACGAGCGCAGCCGCGGGTCCGCGGCGTGGAGCGAGAGCGCGAGGCGGATCGGCTCCTCGACCTCGTCCACGAAGCGCCGCAGTCCGGGCATCCAGCCGACGGTCGAGATCGTCGTCCGCCGGTGCGTGATCCCGACGTCTGGGAGCCGCCGCGCCGCGGCCAGCACTTCCTCGTAGTTGAGGAACGGCTCGCCCATCCCCATGAAGACGACGTGGTCGACCGGCTCGATACGGCGGAAGTGGAGCGCCTGGTCGAGGAGCTCGGACGCTGTCAGGTTGCGGCCGAACCGCATGCGCCCGGTGGC
>DATBMH010000100.1:0-25433 GCA_036554945.1 Gaiellaceae bacterium
TCGCGCCCTCGAGGCCGACGACGTTGCGCGCGTACTCCGACACGGCGACGTGCATCCCGAGGCAGATCCCCAGGTACGGGATCCGGCGCTCGCGGGCGACACGGCAGGCGAGGATCTTCCCCTCCCAGCCGCGTGATCCGAAGCCGCCGGGAATGAGCACGCCGTCGACCTGCTCCAGCTCGGCCTCGGCCTCCTCGAGCGACATCCCCTCCGCGTCGAGCCAGCGCACGTTGACGCGGCAGCCGTGGTGGATGCCCGCGTGCTTCAGGGCCTCATGCACCGAAAGGTAGGCGTCCTGGAGCTTCACGTACTTGCCGACGAGCGCGATCTCGACCGCTCCCTCGAGCTGCCGCACGCGCTCGGTCAACACCGACCATTCGCCGAGCTCGGCCGGTGGCGCCGGAAGCCCCAGCTTCGAGACGACGAGCTCGTCCAGCCCTTCCGCCTGCAGCGCCTCGGGCACGAGGTAGACGTCGGGGACGTCGCGATTCACGATCACCGCGCGCGGCTCGATGTCCGCGAACAGGGCGATCTTGTCGCGCAGGTCCGAGGAAAGCCCTTCGCCCGTCCGGCAGACCACGAGATCGGGGTGGATGCCGATGCGGCGAAGCTCGTTCACCGAGTGCTGGGTCGGCTTCGTCTTCAGCTCGCCGGCCGCCTCGATGAACGGCACGTACGTGACGTGGAGGTAGAGGACGTTCTCCGCGCCCGCCTCGCGGCGGAACTGGCGGATCGCCTCGAGAAACGGCAGCGACTCGATGTCGCCGACCGTTCCGCCGATCTCGCTGATCACGACGTCGGTGTCGGTCGAGTCGGCGACGCGGCGGATGCGCTCCTTGATCTCGTTCGTGATGTGCGGAATCACCTGGACGGTCGAGCCGAGGTACTCGCCCTTCCGCTCCTTGCGCAGCACCGAGTACCAGACCGACCCGGACGTGTGGTTCGCGTTCCGCGACAGGTTCTCGTCGATGAACCGCTCGTAGTGGCCGATGTCGAGGTCGGTCTCGGCGCCGTCCTCGGTCACGAACACCTCGCCGTGCTGGAACGGGCTCATCGTCCCCGGATCGACGTTCAGGTACGGATCGAACTTCTGCACCTGTACCTTGAGGCCGCGCGCCTTCAGCAGCCGGCCCAGCGAGGCGGCGGTGATGCCCTTCCCGAGTGACGAGACGACTCCGCCCGTGATGAAGACGTACTTGGGCGGGCGCTCTTTCACGGCTGCCGGCCCAGTCCGTCGAGCTCGGAGAGACCCGGCGTCCGCTCGATCAGCTCGCCGAGCGAGCGTCGTTCACCGAGGAGCGTGAGCCCGGCCAGCGCCCCGATCGCCAGCCAGCGGCCACGTGCCGTGAGTCGACTCACGGAACTCAAGCCTAGCATCGCGCCCAGCGCGTTCGATCCGGCGTCGCCCAGCATCGTCCTCTCGCGGAGATCGTAGGGGAGCAGGAGGACGGCGATCCCGACCGGGGCTCGTACGAGCACCGCTCCTGCGAGGTATGCCTTCAGCGCACGACCGGGACGCGTGTCGAGCTGGTTCAGGAAGTTCGCGGCGAGGCCGACGAGCAGCGCGCCCGAGACCTTGCGAGTCGCGAGCAGCCCGACGAGCGGGATGCCGACGAGCTTGAGCACCCCCGTCGTCCTCCCGGAGCCGAGGTGCTCGCGGAAGCCGCGCTCGGGACCGCTCCAGAGGTCGTCGGCGAGGCCGAGCGCCGCAACTGCCAGGACCGCGGGATCGCGCCGGACGCCGAGCAGCGAGCCGACGAGCGGCAGCCGCAGCCCCCGGTGGTTCGTCGCCTGGGGCCCGCAGGCGAGGATCGCGTCGAGCAGCTGGCTCCCGCGGTGGACGAACCCGGGCGCGTCGCGCCCGGTCGGCCGGTGGCGGAGGTCGAGCTCGACCTCGGCGATCGGGATCCCGGCGCGTGCGGCGTCGATCGACGCGCCGACCTCGCAGCCGAAACCGGCGGCGAGAGGGAAGCACGCGGCGCGGGCCTCCTCGGAGAACGAGCGCTGCCCCGAGAGCGGCTCGGCCGGGACGAAGCCCGACCGGGCTCGGATGAGCGCTCGGGCCGCGCGCTTCGCGATGCCGAAGCCGCCGCCCTGCCGCTCGGTGAACACGGCGATCGCGAGGCCGCCGTCCGTCTCCGCGAGCTCCCGCAGATCGCCCTCGAGGTCGGCGTCGCAGACGACGATGGTCCCGCTCGGCGCCGCACGTTCCGCAAGCGTCAGCGCCTGGCCCTTCCCGCGCGCCGGCAGCCGGAGCACCCTCGCGCCGGCCTCCTCGGCCGCGGCCGCCGTTCCGTCCGACGACCCGTCGTCGGCGACGATCACCTCGGCGCCGGGGAACTGCTCGCGGAGACTGGCGACGGTCGCGGCGATCCGCGCAGCCTCGTCGCGCGCGGCGATCAGGACGGCGACGGGACTAGCCACCGGGCAGCGGCGCCAGCGGCAGCGGCTCGATCACCGGGAGCGTGCCGTCGTCGGCGGTGCTCTTGAGGCCGAAGTGCCCCTCCTGCCCGCCGGCGAGCAGTGCGGCCAGGGCGAGCTTCCCGGGCTGCGTGTCCACGGAGTCCACGCTCGAGATGCCTCTCGCCTTGTAGACGGCGATCTTCGACGGGGTGTCGTCGGTTCGCTCGATCCCGACGACGGGGGCGCCGGTCCCGGCCATCCCGGCGTAGATGCCGTCGAGGAAGTTCCGGGTCGGCTCGTCGGTGGCGACGCCGGTGTGGGAGACGACGACCGCGTCGACCTCGACCGACGGATCCCCGCGGCGGTCCTGCACGAGGACGGGCGTCAGTGCGTCCCAGAACGGCGTCTCGCCGCCCTCGACGAGCTCCTCGCCGAGCCGGCGGCCGACATCCTCCATGCTCAGGTTGGCGTACTGCGGCCCCAGCGCATTCGCCACCTCTTCGGGGTTGATCGGAAGCTCGAGCCCCTCGCGCTCGACGAGTGCCGGGCCGGAGGCGTCCTCGAGCGTCTGCTCGACTGCGTCGATCGCCGCCTCGTCGGTCGGGCCGGTGAAGAGCAGCGCCACGCGCCTCCCGCGCAAACGGCCGTTCATCAGCGGCACGTATGTCGCCTCGACGTAGTTCTCCGCGGCGTCACGCTGGCGACGCAGCAAGTCCGCCTGGGCGCCGAGGTCGTCGTTCCGCTGGCTGAGCTCGTCGATCCGCTCCTGGAGGACGCGGCGCTCACTGCCTTCCACGTCGGTTCGAGCCGCCAGCCCTGCGCCGACCAGGATCCCGATGATCAGCGCGATGAAGACGGCCGCCAGCGAGGCGACGTGGTATCGAAGGTCGAACACGGCGGCCTAGGTTAGAAGCCCAGCAAATCGCGCAGTCGCAGTCCGAGCTCCTCGAACGCCCAGCGGAGCTGCGGCGAGACGGCGACGGCGACCACGAGAGCGCCGAGCCCGGCGGCCGCGAAGAGCACGAGCGGCCAGATCCCGACCTGGCGGCTGACGAGCCGCGACACGCCTTTTGCGTCGACGAGGATCTCGCCCACGCGCAGGCGGGTGAGGAACGTCGACGACATCCCGGACCGGTTCCGCTCCAGGAACTCGATCAGGTTGAAGTGCGCGCCGACCGCGACGATCAGCTCGGCGCCCTTCTCGTAGGCGAGCAGCAGCGCCACGTCCTCGCTCGTCGCCGGCGCGGGGACGATGTGATGGTCGACCCCGAGCGCCTTCACGCGCCCGGCGCCGGGCGCCGTGCCGCTCTCGTACGCGTGGATCAGGAGCTCGGCGCCGGACTGCAGCGCCTCGTCGCTCACGGAGTCCATGTCGCCGACGATGACGTCCGGCTTGTAGCCCGCCTCGAGGAGCGCGTCGGCGCCCCCGTCGACCGCGACGAGCACCGGCCGGAAGTCGCGGATGTACGGCCGAACGATTCGCAGGTCCCGCTTGTGCCCCGGCCCGCGGACGACGACGAGCGCGTGGCGGTCGCGGAACCGGGTCTCCAGCGCCGGGAAGCCGATCCCCTCGGAGAGCAGTCGCCCCTCCTCGCGGAGGTACCGCATCGTGTTCTCCGCGAACGTCTCCAGCGCGTCGGTGACCCTGCCGCGCTGCTCGCGGAGCGCGTCCGCGAGCTCGTCCGCGCGGAGCTCACGGCCGGCGGCGAGCCGGGTCCCGTTGCGGAAGAGGTTCGCGCCTCGGATCGTCAGCAGCTCGCCGTCGTCGACCTTCTCGAACAGGTCCGCACCGGGCGCGTCTATCAACCGCACGCCGCCCCGGACGAGGAGCAGGGGCCCCGGGTTCGGGAAGCGGCCCGTCTGGGAGTCCGCGACGTTGACGACGACCCGCACGCCCGACTCGAGCAGCTCCTCGGCGGACACCCGGTCGAGGTCCGCGTGGTCGATGATCGCGATGTCGTCGGCAGAGAGCCGCCGGACGAGGTGCTTCGTCCGCCGGTCGAGTCGCGCTTGTCCCGTGTACTCGACGAAGCTCATCGAACGGTCGAGAGGAACTCTCGACCGCCGAGCATACGTTCAAGCTCGTCTTTCCGCTCCGCTTCTTCGAGCTGCTCGATCCTGGTGTGGGTCGGATCGCCGGGCACCTTCTCGACGCGGAGGTGTCGGTCCGCGACGCTCGCGATCTGCGGCAGGTGCGTGATCGTGACCACCTGGGAGCGCTCGCCGAGCCGGCGGAGCGTCTGCGCGACGGCGTGCGCCGTCTGGCCGCCGATGCCGGCGTCGATCTCGTCGAAGACGAGCGTCATCTTCCCGCCCGCGGCCGCGGCGAGCGCGAGCGCGATCCGGCTGAGCTCGCCGCCCGAGGCGGTCTCCGCGACCGGAGCGAACGGCAGGCCGGGGTTCGGCCGGATGAGGAAGGAGGCCGCATCCCGCCCGGTCGAGCCCAGGTCGCGGTCGGCGAGCTCCACGAGGAACTCCCCCTCCCCCAGGCCGATCCCGCGCAGCTCGGCAGCGACGGCGTCGGCGAAGCGCGGGGCCGCCTCGGCGCGGGCGTCGTGCAGCTCGGCGGCCAGCGCCTCGACCCGGGCCTGCGCCTCCGCCAGCACGCCTGCCGCCTCGGCAGCGGGATCCACGCCGGCTTCGCGCGCCTCCAGCTCCGCCCTCGCGGCGTCCGCGCGTTCCAGCAGCTCCTCGTACGACTCGCACCGGAAGCGCCGCTTCGCGTCGGAGATCCGCTCGAGCTCGCTCTCGACGTGCTCCAGCCGGTCGGGCTCGGCCTCGAGCGAGTCGAGGAAGCCGCGCAGGTCGGCACCGACGTCGGCCAGCCGCACCTGGAGGTCCCGGAGCTCGGTCGCCGCAGCCGCGAGCTCCGGCGCGAGGCGCTCGAGCGGCGCGATCGCCCGCTCGGCCTTGGCCGCAAGGACCGCCGCGCCGTCGCCGTCCTCCGGCGAGAGCGCCTCGGCCGCGGTCGCCGACCCGTCGGCGAGCTCGGTGAGGTGCCGCAGCCGCTCCCGCTCCGCGAGGAGGGAGGACTCCGTGGACGGCTCGAAGCCCTTCGCGTCCTCGACGAGCGCCTCGAGCTCGGCGAGGCGGGCCTCCGCGGCGGCGGAGTCGGCGGCGATCTCCTCGTGGCGCCGCCTCGCCGCCGCCAGGTCGCGCCAGGCCGTCCTGAGCGCGGCGCGCCGGCGGAGCTGCTCCTCGCCGGCGAACGAGTCGAGCACCTCGAGCTGGTACGCGGGCCGCGCGAGCCGTCGCTGCTCGAACTGGCCGGACATGCCGACGAGCAGCTCGGTCGCCGCGGCCAGGTCCTCCCGCGCCGCCGCCCGGCCCCACGCGTATGCGCGGGTCCGCCCGTCGGGGAAGATCCGCCGCGCGAGCACCAGCCCGGGCTCGTCCTCCGGCCGGAGCTCGGCCAGGGTCTCCAGCGCCTCCTCCTCGAAGAACCCGTCAGGGACGTCGAACTCCGCCTCGACGTAGGCCTCGGCGCCCGCCGGGCCGATCGCCTTCGCGTCCCCCTTCGACCCGAGCAACAGCCCGACCGCCTGGGCGAGGATCGTCTTCCCGGCGCCGGTCTCGCCGGTGATCGCGTTCAGGCCCTCGGCGAGCTCGAGGTCGGCCTCCCGGATCAGGACCAGGTTCTCGATGCGCAGTCGGCGCAGCACGCCGGTCAGGGTACGCCCGCGGTCGGCGGGTAACCAGACGGCTTCTCGGGCCGTGCTCGGCCCGGCCGGGTCGCCAGGATCGAGCCGACCAGGACCAGCGCGAACCCGACCCCCATCCCCAGCGTGAAGTGCTCGTCGAGGACCAGGACGCCGAGGACTGCGGCGACGGCGGGGTTGATGTAGGTGATCACCGTCGCTCGGACCGGACCGATCTCCGCGATCAGCGCGAAGAAGAGGAGGAACGCGAGCGCGGTACAGACGACGGCCAGGCCCACGACCGACCAGATCGCCTTCGCCGACGGGACCTCGTCCGGCCACGTGAAGGCCGCGATCGGGAGGTACACGACCGCCGTGGCCGCGAGCGACACGGCGATCACCCCGAGCGCAGGGACGTCGGTGAGCCAGCGCTGGAGGATCACCGGCCCGACCGCGTAGCAGACGGCGACGAGCCCGACCTCCGCGATCGGGACGACTCCTGCCGACTCCAGGTTGACGCCGACGATCGCCGCGACGCCGGCCAGGCCGACGAGCAGCCCGGCCAGGTTGGCGGGGCCGAGCCGCTCTCGTCCGCCGGTCGTCCGCGCGATCACCGCGCCGATCAGCGGGACGCCGGCGATCAGGAGCGCGGCCAGCGAGCTGGAGATCTCCTGCTCGGCGTCGCCGAGGAGCAGCCACGGCAGGGCGATCTCGATCGCGGCGAACGCGAGAACGGCCCGCCAGTGCCGCAGCGCCGGGCGGATCTCGGCCCGTGCCGCGGCGATCGGCAGCAGCAGGAGGACGGCGATGCCGGTCCTTCCCAGCACGAGCACCGCAGGGCTGATCTCCTCGACCGCGACCCGGATCAGGAGGTACGGGACCCCCCAGATCACGCACATGGCGGCGAAGAGCGCCAGTCCCCGCCTCGTCATGACCCGGTCCTAGTGCGCGAAGGTCTCGCGGTAGCGGCGGAAGAAGGTCGCGTCGGGCAGGGTCGCGAGCAGGCTGACCTCGTCGGCCAGGCGGATGGCGATCGGCTCCAGCGGCCCGATCGAGCCGACCTGGTGCCCGTCGGCGATCAGCGCGACCTCGACGTCCGGTGTGAGGTTCGAAACCTCCAGCTCGCGGTTCCGCGGGACGACGAGCGGACGGACGTGGAGGGAGTGCGGCGCGACGAACGTCACGGCCATCGCGTCGAGCCCCCAGACCAGCACGGGCCCGCCGCCCGAGAGGTTGTACGCGGTGGAGCCGGACGGCGTGGACGCGATCAGCCCGTCGCACGGAACGGTCCCGAGGCCCTCGCCGGCGATCGACCACTGCAGCTCCACCATGCGGCCCAGGACCCCGCTGTGCGCGACGACGTCGTTCACCGCTGCGTGGCGCTCGCCGCCGACGCGCACCTCGAGCGTCGGCAGCTCGACCACCTCGAAGTCGCCGTCGAAGGCGCGCCCCAGGCCCTCCTGGAGATCGTCGCGCCCCATCGACGCGAGGAACCCGACGCGGCCGTAGTTGACGCCGATCACGGGCACACCGGCGCCCAGGAACCGCTTGAGCGCCCGGAGCATCGTCCCGTCGCCGCCCAGCACGACGGCGAGGTCCGGCGAGTCCTCGACGAGCTCGATCCCGCGGTCGGTCGCGAGCCGCTCGACCTGCTCGGTCGCCTCCGCGACGTCGGCCGAGCCGTGCGTGATCACCGTGACCCGGCTAACCGACGGCATCGTCGATCCATCCCTCGAGCTCCGGCGGCAGCGCCGGCTCGGGCCGGTGCGCGAGGTGGAGGAAGAACTCCCGGTTTCCCTTCGGGCCCGGGAGACCGGAGTCCGTCACGCCGCGCACCTCGGCGTCCCACTCGACGGCCGTCTCGGCGACCTCGCGAAGCACACGGCGGTGGACCTCCGGGTTGCGCACGACACCGCCCTTCACGTCCGCCCTGCCTGCCTCGAACTGCGGCTTCACGAGGACGACGGCCTCCCAGCCGGGCTCGGCGAGCCGCAGCACCGGAGGAAGCGCCTGCCGGAGGCTGATGAACGAGACGTCGCAGGTGACGAGCTGCGGCGCGAAGGGCAGCTCGTCCAGGTGCCTCGCGTTCACGCCTTCCATCACGGTCACCCGGGGATCCTCTCGCAGCCGCTCGTGGAGCTGCGCGCGACCCACGTCGAGCGCGATCACACGGCGGGCGCCCTGCTGGAGCAGCACGTCGGTGAAGCCGCCGGTCGACGACCCGACGTCGACCGCGTCCCGGCCGGACGGGTCGACGCCGAGCACCTCCAGCGCGTGCGCCAGCTTCTCCCCTCCGCGCGAGACGAACCGCGGCGGCTCGAGCACCTCGAGCGTCGCAGCCTCGTCGACCTGCTGGCCCGCCTTGGCGAATCCCGGCACCCGGCCGGCCATCACGAGCGCCTGGGCCTGGGCCCGCGACTCGGCGAGACCTCGTTCCACGAGGAGAACGTCGAGCCGCTTCCTCATCGGTCCGTAGGCTAGAGGGATGGCGCGCCGTCACGCCGCCCTCCTGCTCGCCGTGGGCTTCCTCGGCCTGGCCGTTCCTGCGCACGCGCAGGCCCCGGTGACGCTTCGGATCGTCTTCCCGGAGGGCTTCAGCGTCCGGCAGATGGCCGACCGCGCGGCCGAGGTACGCAAGATCGCGATCCGCAAGCGGCACGTGACGCCGCGCCTCTCCGGTCCCGCGTACCGGGCGGCCGCGGCCCGGGCGCGCGCGCCGCGGGGCTTCCGCCTGAAGCGCCGCAGCATGGAGGGCTTCCTCTTCCCGGCGCTCTACGAGTTCACGAAGGACACGCCGGCGTCGGAGCTGATCGCCGACCAGCGCGCCGCCTTCGAGCGGGAGTGGCGGCGGATCAGCCTGCGCGGCCGGAACCCGTACTCCGTGCTGATCGTCGCCTCGATGATCGAGCGCGAGACGGCCGCGCCCGAGGAGCGCCGGCTCGTGTCCGCGGTGATCTACAACCGCCTGCGCGCCGACATGACGCTCTCGATCGACGCGACGCTGCGGTACGGCCTCGGCATTCCCGGCAACCGCCCGCTCACCAGACGGCACCTCCGCAGCCGGAGCCCGTACAACACGCGGATCCACAAGGGCCTGCCTCCGACCCCGATCGGGAACCCGGGCGTGCCGTCCATGCGCGCGGCGGCGAGGCCGGCGGACCGCAACTACCTCTACTACCTCCGGCGGCCGAACAGCATCCGCCACTTCTTCACGGCGGACGAGGAGGAGTTCTGCGCGAAGGCCCGCGAGTGGGGCTACACCGAGGACTGCTGACGCGCGGCAAGCTCCCCGAGGAGCTCCTCGAGCACCGCCGTCTCCGCGTCCAGCTCGTCCAGGCTCGCGCGCGCCCGGGCCTCGGTCTCCTCGGACAGCGCGACGGTCGCCTCGCGCCCGCGCTCCTGGACGAGGCCGTCACCGTCGAGGAGGTCGTCCACGACTTGGAAGAGGCGCCCGAACTCGGCCCCGAAGTCCCGCCAGGCCCGTTGTGACGCGGGCGGCACGCCGGCGACCCAGAGCGCGCAGCCGACGGATGCGTCGAACAGCCGACCCGTCTTCAGCTCGTTGAGCTCGAGCCGGTCGACCGGCGCCGCCTCGATGTCCAGGTACTGGCCGCCGATCATCCCGGCCGTCGCCTCGAGGAGCTCGAGGCGCAGCTCCTCCGGGTAGCGGCTCGCGAGGCGGAACGCCTCGGCCATGAGCGCGTCGCCGGCCAGGATCGCCTGCGCCTCTCCAAAACGGACGTGGACGGTCGGGCGGCCCCGCCGCTCCTCGTCGTCGTCCAGCGCCGGCAGGTCGTCGTGGACGAGCGAGAAGGAGTGGATCAGCTCGAGCGCGCAGGCCGCGTCGAGCGCGTCCTCCGGTCGTCCGCCGGCGGCCTCCGTCGTGGCGAGGCAGAGCACCGGGCGGATCCGCTTGCCGCCGCCGTCGAGCGAGTAGCGGACGGCCTCCCCGAGCCCTCCGAGCGACGGCGCGAGCTCGAGCCCGGCGAGGCGCTCCTCCACGAGCGCCCGCAGCCGCTCAGGGCTCCGCATCGGTGGCGCGCTTCGCGCGCGAGATCTCGGCCTCGACGTCCTTCGCGATCTCCGACAGCTCGCTGAGGATCTCGATCGCCTGGTCCGGGTCGGTGGCGGCCTCGAGCCGGCCACGCGCCTCCTCCAGCCGCTGCAGCAGCTCCTCGGCCCGGTTCAGGTTCTCCTCGGGGCTCGTCTCGCTCATGCCACCCCCTCTCGCGCGATCCTGCCGAGGATGCCGTTCACGAGCTTGCCCGCCTCGTCGGAGGCGTAGCGCTTCGCGAACCGGACCCCCTCGTCGATCGCCACCTCCGGCGGGACCTCACCCTGCTCGAGCTCGTAGATCGCGAGCCGGAGGACGTTGCGCTCCAGCGCGCCGAGCCGCCCTGCCGGCCAGCCCTCGGTCGCCTCGTCGATGCGCTGGTCGAGGTGCTCCGCCCGCTCGGCGACGGCCTTCGCCGTCTCCCAGGCGAAGTCGTCGACCTCGCCCTCGTACGTCGAGCCGAGATCCTTTCCGGTCACGTCCCACTGGAAGAGCATGAAGAGCGCGGCTCGGCGGGAAGCCCGGCGACTCTGCGTCACGAGGCCTCCGCGAGGGCGCCGTTTCCGAGGAGCTCCGGGTTCTCCTCGAGGTAGCCGGTCGAGTAGTCGCCGCGCGCAAACCCCTCGCTGCGGATCACCTCCGCGGCGATGCCGATCGTCGTCGGGAGCCCGGTGACCTCGAACTCCTCCAGCGCTCGCAGGCAGCGGGCCAGCGCCAGCTCGCGGTCCGGCGCCCAGGCCACGACCTTGGCGAGCAGCGAGTCGTAGTCGGGCGGGACGACCGATCCGTCCTCGACGAAGGTGTCGACGCGGACGCCCGGGCCGAGCGGCGGCCGGAAGCGCTCCAGCCGGCCGGGCATCGGCAGGAAGTCCCGCGCGGGGTCCTCGGCGTTGACACGCACCTCGATCGCGTGCCCGCGGCGGCCCGCGCGGCCCGTGAACGCGAGCGGCTCGCCCGCCGCGACCCGCAGCTGCTCGTGCACGAGGTCGATCCCCGAGACCATCTCGCTGACCGGGTGCTCGACCTGGAGCCGGGCGTTCAGCTCGATGAAGTAGAACGAGCCGTCCGGGCCCACGAGGAACTCGAAGGTGCCGGCGTTCGTGTAGCCGATCGCGCGGGCGGCGCGCTCGGCGGTCGCCTCCATCTTCTCGCGGCGCCCCGGGTTGAGGGCCGGCGACGGCGACTCCTCGATCAGCTTCTGGTGCCGGCGCTGGATCGAGCACTCGCGCTCTCCGAGCGTGAGGATCCCGCCCTTCGAGTCTCCCAGCACCTGGATCTCGACATGTCTGGCCGGGACGATCGCCTTCTCGAGGTAGAGGCTCCCGTCGCCGAACGCGGCCTCCGCCTCCGCGGCGGCCATGGCGTACGCGGGCTCGATCTCGCCCGGGGAGGACACGAGGCGCATGCCCTTCCCGCCGCCGCCCGCCGCGGCCTTCACGAGCACCGGGTAGCCGAGCCCGTCGGCGGCGCGGGCCACCTCGCCCAGCTCGACCGGGCCCGTGCCCGGGACGAGCGGGACCCCGGCGGCCTCCATCTCGTCCCGCGCCGACGCTTTGTTGCCCATTCGAGCCATGACCTCCGGGGTCGGGCCGACGAACACGAGGTCGTTGTCGGCACAGGCCTCTGCGAACGCCGGGTTCTCGGCGAGGAAGCCCCAGCCCGGATGGACGGCCTCGCAGCCGGTGGTGGTCGCCGCCGCGATGACGGAGGGGATCTTCAGATAGCTCTCCGAGGCGGCGCGCGGGCCGATGCAGATCGCGCGGTCGGCCAGGCGGACGTGCAACGACTCCTCGTCGGCCTTGGAGTAGATCGCCACGGCCTCGATCCCGAGCTCGTGCAGCGCGCGGATCACCCGCACCGCGACCTCGCCCCGGTTCGCTACGAGAACCTTGCTAAACGGCATCGAGCGGGCGGTCCAGTACCGGCTCGATCTCGAACAGGACCTGTCCGAACTCGACAGGCTGTCCGTTCTCGACGTGGATGCGCGTAACGGTGCCGTCGAGCTCGGCCTTGATCTCGTTCATCAGCTTCATCGCCTCGAGGATGCAGAGCGTCTGACCGGCGACGACGAGAGCGCCCTCCTCCACGAACGGCGGCGCACCGGGCGAGGGCGCGCGGTAGAAGGTGCCGACCATCGGCGCCTCGACGAGCACGAGCCCGTCGGTCGACGACTCCAGCGTCGCCGGCGCGACGTCCACCTCTGTCGGCTCCGACGGCGCGGGCGCCGGGCTCGACGTCGCGGCGAGCGCCTCGGGCTCCTCCCTGCGGCGCACCGAGACCCGCATGCCCCCCTCCTCGATCGCGATCTCCGCGACGCCGCTCTCCTGGACGATGCGGACGATCTCGCGGATCCGCTCCGCGCGACCCTGGTCGACGCTGCCGCCGAGCAGCCGCTCCTCGCCGCTCGCGCGGCCGCGAATCGCCGCCAGCAGCGGCTCCGCCTCCTCGCCGAAGAGTGCAAGCAGCAGGAGCTCCTCCTCGCTGGTCGCGAGGCCCTCGGCGTCCTCGCGGATGTCCTCGAGGTCGACGCCTGCCTGCTCCAGCTCCGCCTCGCCGTCCGACCGCAGCTCGATCGCCCGCACGGCGTCGGGGTCGAGGTCGCCCGGCGGTGTCCCGAAGTCGCCCTGGAAGAGGCCGCGAAGCTCGTCCACGACGATCCCGTACCGACTCGCCGAGAGGACGTGGATCAGCGCCTGCGAGCCGAGGATCTGCCCGATCGGCGCGGCGAGCGGCGGCCAGCCGGCCTCCCCGCGGATCCGCTCGAGCTCGTCGAGCACCTCGTCCAGCCGGTCGCCCGTCGACTGCGAGCGCAGGTGCGCGTCCAGCGCGGCCACGAGGCCGGCCGGAAGGTTGTGCTGAGCTGCGCGGACCGCGATGCGCGGCGCGAGCGGCGTCACGGGCTCGTCGCCGATGTGCTGGTCGATCAGATCGGACGCCTGCCACAGGCGCTCGGTGTCGACGCCCGGGTCGAGGCCGAGCCCGTCGAGCGCATCCGCGAGGCCCTCGCCGGCGACGCGGTGCAGGACGAGCGCGACGGCGTAGACCGCGCAGGCGACCCGATCGGCGCCGGCCCGCGCAGCCTCGAGCGCGGCGGCGAGCGCGTTCCCCGCCGACCCCTGGCAGTAGATGCCGATCGGAAGCCCGCTCGCTTCCCCGATCGCCGTGACGAGCTCGCTGGCCCGGTGCGGCTCGAGCGACCCCGACGGATCGTGGAGGAGGATCCGGGCGGCGCCCAGGTCGGGCAGCTTGCGCGCCTGCTCGACGAGCGCGTCCGTCTCGCCGGTCGGGCCGAGGCTGTAGATCAAGCCCGCGTCGAACTCGCCGCCGGCGGCGGTGATCGCCTCGCCCGCCTCGCGGAGGTTCGACACGTCGTTGAGCGGGTCGTGGAGGCGGAAGATCTGGATGCCGTTCTCGGCCGCCGTCTGCACGAACCGCCGCACGAAGTCGCCGCCGACGGGCCGCGAGCCCACGAGGAACCGCCCGCGAAGGGCCATGCCGAGCGGCGTCTTGGTCCGGTTCTCGATCGCGCGGATCCGCTCCCACGGGCTCTCGACCCCGCGGCGCACGGCGCTGTCGAACACGCCGCCGCCGGACACCTCCAGGGACGCGAACCCGGCGCCGTCGAGGATCTCCGCGAGCTCGAGGATCGCCGAGGTCGGCAGCCGGCCGGCCAGCGGCTCCTGGCTGACGAGGCGGACGGTGGTGTCGACGAGGGCGGGCATCGTCCGGACCCTAACGAGAGGCTCGCTCCGCGGCCGGAAGCTGCGCGAACGCGTACAGCACGAGGTACAGCACGGAGAGGAGCGCGGTCAGCGCGACGGTCATCCCGAAGCTGCGCGGGTAGGCCAGCGGGTCGGACATCCGCGCCCACACGTCGGCCAGGAGCGCGTCCGGCCGGGTGACGAAGTCCCAGCTGTTCCAGCGCAGCGAGCGGCCCAGGTAGATCCCGAAGCCGGTCGCGAGGAGGCTCGCGCCGGCGAAGACCCAGCTCGCGGCGGCGCCGGCCACCCGTCGAACGACGACCTGCATCAGGTAGATCGAGAGGAAGCCGAGCAGCGCGCCGGTCCAGGCGAAGGCGCTGAAGAGCACGAGGTCGAACCACAGCGGCGCGTCGTTCCGCGAGCCGAGGTGGATCAGGTCGGTCAGCAGGTACGGGGCGTTCGGCAGGAACAGGAGCCACACGGCGGCGAGCGGGATCAGCCGGCCGGCGCCGACCCCACGGCGCTGCATGTCGTAGACGAGCCCGGCCGCGATCAGCGGGATCCAGGCCAGGAACAGGTTCCAGGCCAGGAAGTCGTACGCGCCGGGGTTGGAGTAGACCCAGCGCGCGACGAGGGTCGCGACACAGAACGCCGAGGCGAGCGCCAGGGCAGCGAGCGCCAGCGCCCGCCGGTCGCTCATGCCCGCGAGATGTAGCGGCGCTCCCGGGTGTCGACCTTGATCCGGTCGCCCTGGTTCACGAAGAGCGGCACCTGGACGATCGCGCCCGTCTCGAGCTTCGCCGGCTTCGTCACGTTCGAGACCGTGTCGCCGCGCACGCCCGGCTCGGTCTCGGCGACCGTGAGCTCGACCGACGCCGGCAGCTGAACGCCCGAAGGCCTGCCGTCCACCGTCATCAGCTGAACCATGCTGGACGGCTGCAGGAAGTCGAGCGCGTCGGCGACGGAGTCGCGCGACAGGCTGATCTGCTCGAAGGTCTGCTCGTCCATGAAGACGACCTCCTCGCCCGAGTCGTAGAGGTACTGGGCGTTCTTGGTCTCGGTGATGACGCGCGGGAACTTCTCGCCGGCGCGGAAGGTCTTGTCGACGACGGCGCCGGTCTCGAGATTCCGCAGCTTCGTGCGGACGAACGCGCCGCCCTTGCCGGGCTTGACGTGCTGGAACTCCAGGATCCGCCACGGAGAGCCCTCGAGCTCGATGTGCATGCCGTTCTTGAACTGGTTCGTGTTGACGACGTCGGCCACGGCAGGAGGAGGCTAGCGGACGGTGATCAGCTCCTTGGGAAACGAGCTCAGCACCTCGCAGCCGTCGTCCGTGACGACGACGAGGTCCTCGATGCGGACGCCTGCGACGCCGCTGAGGTAGATCCCCGGCTCGACGGTGACGACGTTCCCGGCCCGGAGCGTGTCGGACGACTCGGGGCGAAGGGACGGGGCCTCGTGGATCAGTAGGCCGACGCCGTGGCCGAGCCCGTGACCGAAGTTCTCGCCGTAGCCGGCGTCCGCGATGACCGCGCGGGCCGCTGCGTCCGCCGCCTGGCCCGTCGTCCCTGCGCGGACCGCGTCGAGGCCGGCTTGCTGCGCCCGGAGCGTCACGTCGTAGATCTCGCGCAGCGCTTCGGAGATCTCGCCGACGGCGAACGTGCGCGTGCAGTCCGAGCAGTACCCGTCCAGCTTCGCGCCGGCGTCGACGAAGACGAGATCGCCCTCCTGCACGACACGCTCGCCGGGCAGCGCATGTGGGCTGGCGGCAGTCGGGCCCGCCGCGATGTCGATCGCGAACGCGGGCTCGTCGGCGCCGAGCTCGTGGAGGAGCTCGGTCATCCGCCAGACGAGCTCGAGCTCCGTGCGCCCGCTGAACTGCTCCTCGACCAGCCGCTCGATGGCGCGGTCCGTGATCGCGGCGGCCCGGCGGATCGCGTCCAGCTCCTCCGGCTCCTTGACCGCGCGCAGCGATTCGACGACGTCGTAGCGCGGGACGAGCTGCGCGCCGGAGGCCTGCAGCAGCTCGTAGTCGGCGTAGGTCACCGCGCCGGCCTCGAACCCGATTCGGTCGGGGAGCCGCCCGGCGAGGTCCCCGAAGATGCGTCGCTTCGTCTCCTCGACCTCGATGCCGTCGAGTCCGCGGGCGCGCTCGGCGTAGCGGAAGTCCGTGAACAGCCGGACCCGGCCGGGCTCGACGAGCACGCCGGCGTTCGAGCTCTCGAGGCCCGTCAGGTAGGAGACGTTCGCCGGGGTCGTGACGAGGAGCGGCTCCTCGAGCAGGCCCCGCAGCCGGCCTATCCGCGGACCAGGAATTCCAGCGCCTCCCGGTAGCCGTCGGGGCCCTTGCCGATCACCCGGTGCGCGGCGACGTCGGCGATCACGGTGTGGCGACGCCAGTCCTCCCTGCTCTCGATGTCCGAGAGGTGCACCTCGACCACGGGGCAGCGCGCGAGCTCGAGCGCATCGCGGATCGCGTAGCTGTAGTGCGACCAGGCGCCGGAGTTGACGATCAGCCCGCCGGCCGAGCCGCCGAGCTCCTGGCACCACTCGACGTACTCGCCCTCGTGGTTCGTCTGCCGGCAGAGGACGTCGCAGCCGAGCTCCGTCCCCCACTCCCGGATCCGCCCCTCGAGCTCGGGCAGCGAGAGACCGCCGTAGATCGCCGCATCGCGGCGCTCGAGCACGTTGAAGTTCGGGCCGTGGAGCACGCCGACGAGCACTCCGAGAGCGTAGTGGGGCAAGTAACACTGTGTTACTTGGTCAGACCGGGCGGTCGGAGCAGGTGATTCCCGGCTGGTGACACTGTGTTACTAGGCGATGAGCGCGTCGAGGGCCGATCGCACCTCGGCCTCCGGCCGCTCCACTCCCCACACCGGCTTGCCCGGCTGCTCCAGGAGCACGAGCCGGATGCGGCCGTCCCGGACCTTCTTGTCGCGCTTCAGCGCCTCCCACGCCTGCTCGCGGTCGACGGGGACACGCCGCGGGTCGAGCACTGTCTCCACGACGTCGGTCGGAAGCCCCGAGAGCCGGAGGGCCGCGAGCAGCCCGAGCGCGACGGCGTCTCCGTGCCGCACCGTGTACAGCGAGGCGGCCTCCAGCGCGTGGGCGAACGTGTGGCCGAGGTTGAGGATCGCCCGGCGGCCCGCCTCGTACGGATCGGCCAGACAGACCGCGGACTTGTACGCCGCGCAGGCCCGGATCATCCGGTCGTCCGGGAAGTCCCAGACGTCGAGCCCGGCGAGGAGCCCGGTCTTGACGACCTCCGCCATGCCGGCCCGGCGCTCCTCCTCCGGGAGGGTCGAGAGCAGGCCCGGGTCGATCAGCACCTGCTCCGGGTAGTGGAACGCGCCCGCGAGGTTCTTGCCGACCCGGAGATCGACCGCCGTCTTGCCGCCGATTCCGGCGTCGACCTGGCCGACGAGCGTCGTCGGCATCGAGATCCACGAGACGCCGCGCATGTACGTGGCCGCCACGAACCCTGCGAGGTCGGTCGTCGTGCCCCCGCCGTAGCCCACGATCGTCCCGTCCCGCGAGATCCCGAGCTCGGTCCAGAGGCGCTGGGCCTCGTCCAGCGACTTCTCGGTCACCGTATGCGTCTCGTCCAGCTCGAGCGGGTGGAGCTCGAGGACGGCGGGGTCGGCGATCAGCGCGCCGGAGCCCGGCCTGGCGCCGGCCTCGATCCGGACGCCCATCGCCGCGAGCACGACGTCGTCGGCGTCGTCCGCCGTCGTGTCCGCCGCAGCCTCGTAGAGCGGGCGGCGCCGCCGGTGGAGCTCGCGGAACTGCTCGCGGCTCTGCGCGAGTGGCCGGTCTGTGCGCTGCACGCGGGCCCACGCCTGGTCGACGTCCACGTCGAGGAACGCGGTGACGGCGTGGTCGCGAAGCGCGTCGCGGATGTCCGACGACTCGACCGCCCCGCCGCCGAGCGCGAGCACCGCGGGGGGCCTCGCCCGCAACGCGTCCAGCGTCTGCTTCGCCTCCACGGCGCGGAAGGCCGCCTCGCCCTCGCGGCGGAAGATGTCCGTGATCGACCGGCGCGTCGCCTGCTCGATCTCCTGGTCGAGGTCGAGGAACGGGCGCCCGAGCAGGTCGGCGAGCCGCCGGCCGAGGGTCGTCTTGCCGGCGCCCATGAAGCCGATGAGCGCGATGTGCCGGTCTAGCGCGGTCGCCACGGGATGCGGTCGAGGTAGGCGCGGTGCGCGGCGCGGAAGTCCTCGACGGCGTCGCCGCCGAACTTCTCCCGCGCGGCCCGGGCGAGCTCGAAGGCGACGGACGCCTCGGCGACGACCGACAGTGCCTCGACGGCGGCGACGTCGCTCCGCTCCACGAGCGCCTCGCCCGGCTCGCCGCTGTGCAGGTCGACGGAGCGCAGGGGCCGCATCAGCGTGGGCAGCGGCTTCATCGCCGCCCGAACGACGACCTCCTCGCCGTTCGAGACCCCGCCCTCGATCCCACCCGCGCGGTTCGTCTCGCGGCGGAGGCCGGGGAAGATCTCGTCGTGGGC
Source organism: Gaiellaceae bacterium (assembly GCA_036554945.1). Lineage (GTDB taxonomy): Bacteria > Actinomycetota > Thermoleophilia > Gaiellales > Gaiellaceae > JACDAN01. Next base: position 18,304 of record DATBMH010000100.1, read on the forward strand.
CTGCGAGCCGCGGAGGTCCGCGAGGGAGAATCCGTCACCGACCTCGACGCCTTTCACCGCCTGGATCCCCATCAGCGCCGCGGCGAGCCTGGCGTCGAGCCGATCCTCCTTCGCCGCGTACGAGCCCAAACCGGGCGGGACGCCGGTCGCACGCACCTCGACGACCCCGCCGACCGTGTCGCGGTCGGCACGGGCCGCGTCGACGTCTCCCATCTCGGCGACGGAGCAGGCGACCTCGATCCCGAGCTCGCGCAGCAGCGCCTTGCAGACCGAGCCGCCGGCGACCGTCATCGCCGTCTGGCGCGCGCTGGCACGCTCCAGCGTGTTGCGGACGTCGTCGTGACCGTACTTCAGCGTCCCGGCAAGGTCGGCGTGACCGGGCCGCGGCAGCGTGACCGGCTTGGTGCCCTTGCCCTCGGGGTCGCCCTCGGGCGGCCACGGGCTCATGCCCCAGCGCCAGTTCTCGTGGTCGCGATTCGGGACGAGGAGCGCGAGCGGGGTGCCGAGCGTCCGCCCGTGCCTGAGCCCGGCGAGCACCTCCACGCGATCCTGCTCGATCCGCTGCCGAGGGCTGCGGCCGTAGCCCTGCTGCCGGCGCCCGAGGTCGGCGTCGATCGCGTCCCGGTCGAGCTCGAGGCCGGCGGGAAGCCCGGTCAGGATCCCGACGAGGGCCGGGCCGTGGGACTCACCGGCTGTCGCGAGGCTGAGCACCCGTCAAGCCTACGGCCCGCCGCATGACCTCGACCGGCGCGGGCGTCCCGGTCCAGAGCTCGAACGAGGCCGCGCCTTGAGCCACGAGCACCTCGAGCCCGTCCAGCACCCGGGCGCCCGCGGCCCTGCCCGCGTCTGCCGTCGCCGACTCCGGATACGGCAGGTCCACGAGGATCTGACCCGGGCCGACCCACGCGACAACCTCGTCCTTCGCGGACGTGGCGTTGACGACGAGGTCCGCGTCCGCCGTCTCCGGAGGCCAGTCCCCGCGCCTGGAGAAGACCCGCGCCTCCGGCAGGACGGCGCGAAACGCAGCCGCCGCGCCGCCGTCGCCGACGATGACCGCCCGCTCGAACTCGAGACCGTCGAGGATCGCCGCGTCGGTGCTGAACGCCTGCACGCCGTCCTCGAAGACCAAGGTGTTCACCGACGCCAGCTCCGAGCCGACGAGCCGGGCGACGTCGAGCTTGTACGGGGCAGTGACGTTGGCCCCGCGAAACGACGCGCCGAGCTCGCGCAGCTCGTCCTCCAGGCGGTCGGCCTCGACCTCCCTGGCCGTGTACGTCCAGTCGAGCCCGGCCGCCTCGAACGCCGCGTTCTGCATCCGCGGCGACAGCGAGTGCGCCACCGGCTTGCCGATCAGCGCAACGTCAATAGCCGTTCGCCGCGAGGTACCGGTCGAACTCGTCCTTGCTGGCGGTGAAGAAGTGGTGGACCTTGTCCGGCTTCCGGACGAAGTAGAGGTAGTTCACCTTCGCCGGGTGCGCGGCGGCCTGCATCGAAGCGAGCCCCGGGTTCGCGATCGGCGTCGGCGTCAGCCCGGCATGCAGCCGGGTGTTGTACGGCGTGGGATCGTCGAGGTGCGACTCCCGCAACGACTCCGTTCCCGGCACGCCGAGCCCGTAGCGGATCGTGGCGTCGATCCCGAGCGTCATCTGGTTCTTCAGGCGGTTGTAGATCACGGCGGAGACGAGCGCGCGCTCCTCCGGCGCGATCACTTCCTTCTCGATCATCGACGCGATGATCAGGACGTCGTACGGTGTCAGGTTCTTCGACCGCGCGTAGCGCAGGTTGATGCGAGACCAGTTCCGCTGGAACGCCGTCAGCTGCTTGCTCACCAGCTGGCGGGTGGTCGTCTTCGCGGTGAACTCGTACGTGGCGGGGAAGAGAAAGCCCTCGAGGTGCGGCGGCCGGTCACCGCGGAACTGGCGCGGGACCTTCGAGCCGTTCGCCGTCAGCGCGCGGTACCGGTCCGGCGAGAGCCGCGGGTCGACGTTCCGCTTGTCCTGCGCGATCTGGTTCACCTCGCCGATGCGCTCAGCCATCTGCTGCTTCGTGAACCCCTCGGGGAAGATGATGCGAAGCGGCTTCGGCGGTGCGGCGACGGGCGCCGGCGGCGGAGGCGCTTCCTCCCCGCGCCCGCCCAGCACGGCCCAGGCCGAGCCGACGAGCAGCGCGAGCACGCCGAGCACGAACGCGAGCGCGAGGACGCGGCGCAGGACGATCCGCCCGCGCGAGGCCTTCGTCCGGTGGCGCCGCGGCGGCCGCGGCGGCGTGATCACGCTTGTCGGTTCTTCGACCATTCGAGGTAGCTCGTCAGCAGGTGCGCGGCGGCCCGGGCGTCATCGTCGCCACCCGGCCCCGCCAGCGTCGTGGTGAACCGCTCGTCGAAGGTTTCGACCGGGACCTCCACTTCCCGCTTCAGGGTCTCGACGAAACGCTCGGTCTCCCGGGCCTGCTCGCCGTGCTCGCCGCGCAGCGTCAGTGGGAGGCCGACCACAACGCGCTCGGGCTCCTCGGCGCGCACGAGCTCGACGAGGCGGCGCATGCCGTCGTCCGTGGCCGCGCGCTCGACGATGCCGAGCGGCCGGGCGAGGGTGCCGGTCGGGTCCGAGATCGCCACGCCGGTCCTGGCGGACCCGTAGTCGAGCGCAAGCACCTTCACGCGGAGACGATCTCGCGCTTCGCGACCTCGTAGGCCGCCGCGAGCCCGTCCGGATCCTTGCCGCCGGCCTCGGCGAGCGTGGGCCGGCCGCCCCCTCCGCCGCCGATCTTCTCGGCCGCCTTGCGCGCCACCTGCACGGCGTCGAGGCCCTTCTCGACGAGCGAGGGGTCAAGGTTGACGACGAGGTACGCGCGACCGTCGTCGACCGAGCCGAGGAGCACCGCGTCGGCCTTCCGCGCCTGGCGGAGCTGGTCGGACAGGTCCTTCAGCGCCGAGCCCTTCACGGCCTTGACCTCGGCGACGACGACGCCGTCGGCCTCGTCGCGGATGACCACCTCGGACTCCTCCTTGGCCTTCGGCCCCTTCGCGGCCTCCTTGCGCGTCCGCTCGAGCTCGGTCCGCACCTCGTCCAGCTCCTCGGACCGCGCGCGCAGGTACTCCCACGCCTCTCCTGCGGTGACCGCCTCGATCCGGCGGGCGCCGGAGCCCACGGACGACTCGGACAGGATCACGAACGGCCCGATCTCCGCCGTGGAGCGCACGTGCGTGCCGCCGCACAGCTCGCGGGAGTAGCCGTCGACCTCGACGACGCGCACCTCGTCGCCGTACTTCTCGCCGAAGAGCATCATCGCCCCGAGGTTCCGCGCCTCCTCGATCGGCGTCACGAACGTGCGCACGGGGAGGTTCTGGAAGACCTTCTCGTTCACGGCCTGCTCGATCTCCTCGCGCTCCTCCGTCGTGAGCGCCTTGTCGTGCCGGAAGTCGAACCGGAGCTTGTCGGGCCGCACCGCGGACCCGGCCTGGACGACGTGGTCCCCCAGCGTGTCGCGGAGCGCCTTGTGGAGCAGGTGCGTGGCGGTGTGGTTCGCCATCGTCGGGAAGCGGACGCTCCACGGCACCGAGGCGCGCACGCGGTCGCCCACGGCGAAGCCCTCGCCGCGGAACGTGAGCACCTGGTCGTCGCCCACCCGCGTCGCACGCACGAGCTCCGCGCGGTCGCCGGTCTCCTCGCTCTCGATCCAGCCCTGGTCGGTGACCTGCCCGCCGCCCTCCGGGTAGAAGGGCGAACGCTCGAGCTTCGCCTGGAACGTCCCGTCGCCGACGTCCTCGAGCGCCAGGATCGCGGTCAGGACGTCCGTCGTCTCGAAGCCGACGAACTCGGTCGGCGGGCCGCTGACGCGGATCTCGCCCTCGAACGCCGCCGCCGACCTCGACCGCTCTCGCTGCTCGGCCATCAGGCGGGTGAACTCGTCCTCGTCGACGGCGAGGCCGCGGTCGAGCGCCAGCTCCCGGGTCAGCTCGAGCGGGAAGCCGTAGGTGTCGTGCAGCCGGAAGGCGTCCTCGCCGGAGATCGCGCCGCTCGCGGCGACCTCCTCGAAGAGGCCCATCCCGCGCTCGAGCGTCTGCGAGAAGCGCTCCTCCTCGGTGCGGATCGCGTCGGCGATACGCTCGCGGTTCTCCTCGAGCTCGGGGTACCAGTACGCCATCTGGTCGGCGACGAGCCCGGACATGCGCCAGAAGCCCGAGAGCCCGATCCCGCGCGCCTGCTGGACCGCGCGCCGGATCACACGGCGGAGGACGTAGCCGCGCCCCTCGTTCGACGGCAGCACGCCGTCGGCGACGAGGAACGTCATCCCCCGGCCGTGGTCGGCCATGATCCGGTGCGCCTTCGTCGCCTTCTCGGAGCTCGTCCACGCGACGCCGCTCTCCGCCTCGATCCAGTCCATCAGCGCCTGGAAGCCGTCGGTCTCGTAGACCGAGACGACGCCCTGCTGGATCGCGGCCGTCCGCTCGAGGCCCAGACCGGTGTCGATCACGGGCCGAGGCAGCGGGGTCAGCGCGCCGTCGGCGCCGAGGTCGAACTCCATGAAGACGAGGTTCCAGAACTCGAGGTACCGCTCGCAGGGGCAGCCCGGCCCGCAGTCCGGGCGGCCGCACGAGAGCTCGGGCCCGCGGTCGTAGTACATCTCCGAGCACGGCCCGCACGGCCCCGTCTCGCCGGCCTGCCAGAAGTTCTCGGTTCGCGGGAGCCCGACGATCCGCTCGCGCGGCTGTCCGACCGCCTCCCAGGCCGTGATCGCGACCTCGTCCTCGCCGAGGCCGAGGCCAGGATCTCCGGCGAACACGCTGACCCAGAGCTTGTCGAAGTCGAGCTGGAGGTGGTCGCCCATGAACGCCCACGCGTGCTCGACGGCGCCTTCCTTGAAGTACTCGCCGACCGAGAAGTTCCCCATCATCTCGAAGAAGGAGAGGTGGTAGCCGTCGAGGCCCACCTCGTCGATGTCGGTCGTCCTGAACACCTTCTGGTACGTCGTCATCAGGGTCCCGGGCGGCTCCTTGGCGCCCAGGAAGTACGGCTTCAGGGGCTGCATCCCCGCGCTGATCAGCAGCGTCGAGGTGTCCTCGGGAGGCGGGATCAGTGGCGCCGAGGGCAGCCTGAGATGGGCCTTCTCCTCGAAGAAGCGCAGGTAGCCCTCGCGGATCTCGGCCGTCGTCCGCATGGAGGCGATTGTAGGTGCGGGGATGGCGGCGCCCGGCGCACTCTCGGCGCATTTTCGGCTCAGACGGGTGCGCCGCCGCTCGTTACGATCGAATCGGGGAGGAGGCTGGAGGCCCCAGGGGCGGTCAGGGGCCGGGATGGCGCGAGGCCCAGTCGACCACGAGCCGCGCGAGCTCCGGGCCGGCGTCGGCGAAGAGGTCGTGGCCGGCGCCGTCCATCAGGACCACCTCGGCGTCCGGGAACCGCTCGCGGAACCGCGGCACCGCCTGCTCGTTCTGCTGCCGCGTCTGCTCGGGCTCGGTTGCGAGCAGGAGCAGGATCGGGATCCCCGCCTCGGCGATCGCGGGCCAGCTCTCCGTCACGCGCGTGGCCATCAGCCCCTGCACCGCGGACGCGCGCACCTCCGGCGTGACGATGCTGACCAGGGCGCCGTCCTCGGCGCGCAACCCGGCGCGGAAGGCCTCGAGCAGCTCCGGCGGGACCGGGCGGCGGGTCTCCTCCTGTGCCTCGGCCTCGAGCTCCTGCGGCGTCGTGCGGACCGTCCGACCCGGCGCGCGCATGTCCTCGACGAGCTCCTCGTACCGCCGGCCGTGCGGGAAATCCGGCTGGTCCTGGTAGTCGAGGTGGCCGCTGTCGACGAGCACGAGCCCCTCGACCCGGTCCGGGTGTGCGGCCGCGAAGGAGGTGACGATCGTGCCGCCCCACGAATGGCCCATGAGCAGCGTCCGGTCGATCCCCCGCTCGTCGAGCACGCCGCGCACGAGCTCGACCACCGCGCCCGTCTCGTACCCCTCGGGCGGCATCGCCGGCGACTCGCCGAAGCCCGGCGCATCCGGGGCGATCGGGCGCAGGCCCGCGGCGTCCAGTGTCGGAGCGACCTCGGTCAGGTAGGCGCCGGAGGTCAGCGCGCCCAGCGCGTGCCAGAAGAGGAGCGGCCTCCCGGCCCCCTGGCCCCACTCGTGGACGTTCACGAGCTCAGGCTACTTCTGATTCCTCTGCGATCTCTTCCCGGATCTTTTCCAGTGATCGCCTGATCAGCCGGGAGACATGCATCTGCGAGATCCCGATCTCGGCCGCGATCTGCGACTGCGTCAGCCCGCTGAAGAAGCGCAGGTGGAGGATCTTCCGCTCGCGCTCGTCGAGCACCTTGAAGCCCGGCGCGAGCACCGCGCGGTCCTCCGACACCTCGTACTCGTGCTCGATCGTCCCGAGGGACTCGAGCGGGTCGAGCTCGCCGTCCTCGTCCGAGCCGCCGCCGGTCGACAGCGACACGGAGCTGTAGGCCCTCCCGCTCTCCAGTGCCTCGAGCACCTGCTCCTCCTCGACGCCGGCCGCCTTCGCGAGCTCCGGGATGGTCGGCGAGCGCTCGAGCTGGACGGTCAGCTCCTCGACGAGGCGCGAGAGCCGGACGTTCAGCTCCTGGAGCCCGCGCGGGACGCGCACCGACCAGCCCTTGTCCCGGAAGTGGCGCTTGATCTCGCCGATGATGTTCGGCGTCGCGTACGTGGTCAGCTCGACGCCGCGCTCGACGTCGAAGCGGTCGATCGCCTTGATCAGGCCGATTGACCCGACCTGCACGAGATCCTCGAGCTGCTCCCCGCGGTACGCGTAGCGCCGCGCCAGCGAGCGGACGAGGGGCAGGTACTGCTCGATGAGCTGCTGCCTGGCCTCGACGTCTCCCTGCTGGTGGTAGCGGCGGAGAAGCTCGCGGTCGCTCTTCTCGGCCGGCCTGCTCACTCCGCGCCTGCTCCGCTGATCTCGACGCGCTTGCGCATCCGCACCCACCCCCCGCCGTCGCGCGCCTCGACCTCGTAGCCGCCCATCGCCGTGCGCAGCACGCGCCCGAGCCCCACGCCCTGGTCCGGGTTGGGCTCCTACTCGAGGACGCGTCCGAGCTGGTCCGACTCGAGCGGCCCCACGGCGAGGTCGAGCTCGCCGTCGCCCACGCTCACGGTGACCGTGACCGTGTCGCCC
>DATBMH010000049.1:0-8804 GCA_036554945.1 Gaiellaceae bacterium
AGGCCGCGGCGCGGATGGGCGAGCGGCGGGACCAGCTGCTCGCACTGGCCGACCAGCTCGGCGTGGTGCTCGGCTCCACCGGCACGCACCCGTGGAGCCCGTGGCAGGAGCAGCGGATCATCGACACGCCGCACTACCGGCGCAACGACGAGATCCTCCGCTACGTCGTCTGGCGGAACAACAGCTTCGGCCTCCACGTCCACGTGGCGATCAAGGGGCCCGACCGCGCGATCCGCGTCAACGACTGGCTGCGCCACCTGCTCCCGGAGATCCTGGCCCTGTCCGCCAGCTCGCCGTTCCACGAGAACGTCTTCACGCACCTGCACTCGACGCGGACGGAGATCTTCACCAGGTTCTTCCCGAGGTGCGGGATCCCGGACGCGTACGGCGACTGGGAGACCTTCGACCACTACGTGCGAACGCTCTACCGCACCGGCTCGATCACGGAGCACACGCAGCTCTGGTGGAGCGTCAGGCCGCACCTCGCGTACCCGACCATCGAGATCCGCATCGCCGACGCCCAGCCCGACCTCGGCGAGTCCCGCTCCGCCGCGGCGTTCATGTACGCGCTCGCCGTGCGGATCGCGAAGGCGCTGGACGACGGCGAGCCCGTGCCGCTGCCGGCACCGCGTTTCATCGAGGAGAACTTCTGGCGTGCCACGCGCTACGGCCTGACCACGGAGCTTCTCGACCTCGAGCGGCTGCAGAACGTCAACACGCGCGAGCGCCTGGCCGAGCTCATCGAGTGGGTCGCGCCGGTCGCGGACGAGATCGGCGCCGCGCCGTTCCTCGGGATCCCGGCGGCGAACGCCGCCGAGCGGCAGATCGCCCGCTACGAGGAAGGCGCGTCGCTCGAGGAGATCTACGCCGAGCAGGTGCGGCCGAAGGAGCCGGTTGCCTGACGAGCCCTCGCCGGAGGAGCTGCTCGAGGCCGTCCGGCAGATGAAGGTCGCCGACCTCCTGCTCTCGACGGCGGCGACGCTCGCGCAGCTCGGCTTCGCGAAGCTGGACGAGTCGGCGCGGGACCTCGAGCAGGCGCGTCTCGCGATCGAGGGGATGAAGGCGCTGCTCGGCGTCCTCGAGGGCGCCGTGCCCGCAGAGGTGCATCGTGACTTCAGCCAGGTGGTCGCCAACCTGCAGCTCGCGTATGCGGAGGTCGCCGGCGCGACCTAGACAGATGGCTAGGTCGACGGTCGAAAATAGGCCGAACGGCGCGTAGTCAGCCGCTTCGGCCGCTGCCACGCTCTGAGTGTGAGGGGGACGCTTCGGGGGATCGCCCGCGCCCTGCCGATGCTCGGCCTGGCGCTGCTCGCCTCGGCGAGCCTCGCGGCGTCGGCCACGGGCTCCACGGCTCCCACGTTCTCGGTGAGCGACGTCCAGGTGCCGGAGGGCGACGTCGGCACGAGGCCGATGACCTTCAGGGTGAGCCTGTCCGAGGCCGCGTCGGAGCCGGTCTCCGTCGACTACGAGGTCGTCGAGGGCTCGGCCTGCTGCGACGAGCGGCCCGACTTCGTGCACGTCCACCCGGACTCGCTCGTCTTCACCCCCGGACAGCTCGAGAAGACGGTGTCGGTCGAGGTCAACGGCGATCTCGACGGCGAGCTCCACGAGGATCTCTTCCTCCGTCTCAGCCAGGACGGGGAGACGATCACCGAGGGCCGCGGCCTCATCCTCAACGACGACGGGGACTGCACCCAGCACGGCTCGGAGGTGCAGCTGCCGGTCGATGCCACGCCGCGCGTCCTCTTCGTCGCGGACGGCTGGATCAACGCCGACGGAGCGTCCTGCGGGACCGCGAACGTAGCGAACACCGACACGATCACGGTCACGGGCGGGAGCGGCGACGACGCGCTCGTCGTCGACCTTCGCGGCGGCGAGCGCTTCGCGTCGCCGTTCGGCGAGGAGATCACCATCGCGGTCGATCTCGGCGGCGGGCACAACCGGCTGACCATCAGCGGCTCCGAGGGTGACGACTCCTTCGTCGTGGGCGCCGACGGCATCAACCTCAACCCGGTCGAGGAGATCGCGGCGGGCGACGTCGACGTCACGATCGACGGCTCGCTCGACGAGCTCCTCGTCACGGGCAACGGCGGCGACGACAGCCTCTCGGGCGCAGGTGGTGACGGCACCGGGTCACCTTCCAGCCGTGAGCTGGCGCTCAGCGGCAACGAGGACTCCGACACGCTCGCCGGCGGCGCGGGCTCGGACGACCTCAACGGCGGCGAGGGCGACGACACCGCGGACTTCTCGTCCGCGTCCCACGGCGTGACCGTCGACCTCGAGCACGGCGCGGCGTCCGGCGACGGCGAGGACTCGCTGCTCGACGTCGAGAACGCGATCGGCTCCGGCGCGGCCGACACGCTCACGGGCAACGACCTCGAGAACCGCCTGGAGGGCGGGCTCGGCGAGGACAGGGTGTCGGGCGGAGGCGGCGACGACGTGCTCCTGATGAAAGACGGCGCGGCGGACCTCGCGATCTCCTGCGGCGACGACGAGGACTTCCTCGTCTACGACGTCGGCGTCGACCCGGCCGCGTCAGGCTGCGAGGCGGCCGAGGAGCCGCTCGTGTCGGTGGAGGACGCCCAGGCGCTCGAGGACAGCGGCAAGCTGACGTTCACGGTCGAGCTCTCCGAGCCGCTCGGCGTCGACTTCGACCTGCGGTTCAGCACGGCGCCGCTGGAGGCGACCTCGCCGGAGGACTTCGAGACGGTCGAGGACTTCGTCGTGCTGCTGGCCGGCGAGACCACCGCCGAGGTCACGGTGAACGTGGTCGCCGACTCGCTCGACGAGCCGAACGAGCGCTTCCGGCTGCTCCTCTCGAAGCCGCGGCCCTCGGCCGTGGCGATCTCGGACTCCGAGGCGATCGGGACGATCGTGGACGACGACGCGGCGCCGCCACCTCCGCCTCCGCCCCCGGTGCTTCCGCCTCCGCCACCGACGCCACCGTCGCCCCCGGCTCCGCCGCCGCCACCGGCCGTGGCGCGGCCGCCGGTGGTCAGGAAGCCCGCCTTCAAGCCGGTCAAGGTCTGCCACCGTGGCCGCACGATCACGGTGCGGACGAAGAAGGGTCTGACCCAGCATCTGAAGCACCGCGACAAGCGCGGCGCCTGCAAGCCGAAGCGCAAGAAGCGCAAGAAATAGCCCTTTAGACCTCGTCTCCGCTGCCGATAGGCACAGGGATGACGCGGGGTCCAGGAGCCGCCCTCCTCACCATCTGCGCGCTTGCCCTCGCGGGCGGGCTCGCCGCTGCCGGCGACGGCGCCAGCACCCCTGCCCCGAGGCCCGAGCTGCTGGTCAAGTTCGCTCCCGGAGCATCGACCGAGGGCGCGCTCGACGCGGTCGGCGCGACCGCGGTGCAGCGTCTCCGGTTCGGCGGCGTCGTCCGCGCGAAGCTCGATCCCGGCGTCTCCCTCGCGGAGGCGCACGCGGCGCTCGAGCGCCGGAGCGACGTCGTCTTCGCCGAGCCCAACCGCGAGTACGAGCTCTACGCGGCGCCCAACGACGCCTTCTACGACCAGCTCTGGGGCCTGCCGAAGATCGGCGCGCCGACGGCCTGGGATGTGACCCAGGGCGATCCCTCTCTCGCGGTTGCGGTCGTCGACACCGGCGTCGACACCATGCACCGGGACCTCGACGCGAACATCTGGACGAACCCGGGAGAGACCGCGAACGGGCTCGACGACGACGCGAACGGCCTCGTCGACGACCTGAAGGGCTGGGACTTCTTCGCCAACGACGCCGACGCCATGGACGAGCACGGCCACGGCACGCACGTCGCAGGGACGATCGGCGCGGAGGGCAACAACGGGGTCGACGTCACCGGCGTCAACTGGAACGTGAAGGTGCTCCCGCTCCGGACCGGCAACCTCAATCTCAGCGGCGCCGCGATCGAGCAGGCCTTCCGGTACGCCTGCTCGAAGGGCGCCAGGGTCGTGAACGGCAGCTTCGGGAGCCCGGGGTTCGACCCGTTCGTCAGCGACGCGATCGCCGACTGCCCGAACACGCTCTTCGTGTTCGCCGCCGGCAACGAGTCGTCCAACAACGACAGCGCCCCGCGGTACCCCTGCAACGACCCCTCGCCGAACGTCGTCTGCGTCGCGGCGACCGGGCAGGACGACACGCTCGCGTCGTTCTCGAACTTCGGCGTCAACAGCGTCGACCTGGCGGCGCCCGGCGTCGACATCGCCAGCACGATCCCCGCCGACGACCTGGGCTTCTCGGACGGGACGTCGATGGCCTCGCCGCACGTCGCCGGCGCGGCCGCGCTCGTCCTCGCCGACCGCCCGACCCTCACGCCGCTCCAGCTGAAGAGCGCGCTCCTGCTCAGCGTCGAGCCGAAGCCGAGCCTGGCCGGGCTCGTCAAGACCGGCGGCCGGCTCAACGTCGCGCAGGCGCTGGGTCAGGAGGTCAAGCCGCCCATCGGGCTCACCGCCTCGAGCCCGAGCCACACGGGCGCCTGGAGCGCCAACCCGATCGCGCAGGTCGTCTGGGGCGGGGCAACCGACGAGAGCGGCATCGGCGGCTACTCCTTCGCCTTCTCGCCCGTGCACACCTTCGAGCCGGACGAGGTCAAGGACGTCGAGGCCTCCACGACGACGCTCATGTTCCCCCTGGCGGACGGCGTGCACTGGTTCCACATCCGCGCGCGCGACAGCGAGGGGAACTGGGGCGCCGCCGTGCACGTCGGCCCGATCCTGATCGACACCTTCCAGCCGGTCCGGCCGGTGCCGTCGAGCTCGAGCCACCGGCTCGGCGCCGTCTCGGCCGACCGCACGATCGACGCCGCCTGGAGCGGCGCCTCCGACGCGCAAAGCGGCCTCGACGGCTACTCGTACTCCTGGACGCTCGGTCGGGCCGCCGCTGCGGACACGGTCAAGGACGCCGAGGAGACGGCGTTCCGCGCGACCAGCCCGACGCTCGGTTTCGGCGCCTGGTGGTTCAACATCCGCGCGAAGGACAACGCCGGGAACTGGAGCGACACCGTCAGCATCGGCCCGTTCTCGCTGAAGACCACCCCGGCGAGGTGCGCAGTGCCGCGCCTCCGCGGTCTCACGCTGGCCGCAGCCAAGCGGGTTCTCGTCAAGAAGGGCTGCAGGCTCGGCCGGGTCACGAGGGCCCGATCGGGGCGCGTCAGGCGCGGCCGGGTCGTCGCGCAGAAGCCTGCGCCGGGCCTCAGGCTCGCCCGCGGCGCCCGCGTGCGGATCGTTCTGAGCAAGGGTCGGCGCTAAACCAGCCGATCTTGTGGTAGAAACTCGCGGTCGCGGCGCCCAGTCCGCGCCCGAGTTTCTCAGTGAGCGACTTCCTCACAGACCATCCCGTCCTGATCGCGCTCGTCTGTTCGGGCGTGGCCGTGGCCTACGGCATCTTCCAGACGCTCTGGCTGATCCGGCTGCCCGCGGGCACGGAGCGGATGCAGGCGATCGCGAAGGCCGTGCAGGAGGGCGCCTCCGCGTACCTGCGCCGCCAGTACACGACGATCGCGGGGGTCGCGGTCGTCCTGTTCCTCGTCATCGGCTTCTGGAACGACCTCGGGTGGGGCACGGCGTTCGGCTTCCTGATCGGCGCCGTCTTCTCCGCCGGCGCCGGCTTCATCGGGATGAACGTGGCCGTCCGGGCGAACGTCCGGACCGCGGAGGCCGCCAAGCAGGGCGTCGCGCCGGCGTTGCGAGTGGCGTTCTCGGCGGGATCGGTCACCGGCCTGCTCGTGGTCGGCCTGGGACTCCTCGGCGTCGCCGCCTACTACGGGATCCTCGTCGAGTGGTTCGACCAGGGCCAGGACGAGGCGACGCAGCACCTCGTCGGCCTCGCCTTCGGCGGCTCGCTGATCTCGGTCTTCGCCCGTCTCGGCGGCGGCATCTACACGAAGGCCGCCGACGTCGGCGCCGACCTCGTCGGCAAGGTCGAGGCCGGGATCCCCGAGGACGACCCGCGGAACCCGGCGGTGATCGCGGACAACGTCGGCGACAACGTCGGCGACTGCGCGGGCATGGCGGCCGACCTGTTCGAGACCTACGCGGTCACGCTCGTCGCAGTCATGTTCCTCGGGGCCATCAACTTCCCCGCGACCGAGATCGTCCACTTCCCGCTCGTCATCGGCGCCGTGGCCATCCTCGCCTCGGTCGCCGGCACCTTCTTCGCGCGGATCGGGCGCGGCGGCTCGATCATGGCGGCGCTCTACAAGGCGGTCATCGCGTCGACGCTGATCTCGGCGTTGCTCTTCATCCCGGTCACCGCCGCCTTCGACAGCGACAAGTTCACGTTCTGGGAGCTCTACGCCTCGAGCCTGATCGGCCTCGCGATCACCTTCCTGCTCGTGGCGATCACCGAGTTCTACACGGGCACCCGCTGGGGCCCCGTGAAGGGCATCTCACGCGCCTCGCTCACGGGCCACGCGACGAACATCATCGAGGGGCTCGCGATCGGCATGCAGGCGACCGCCGCGCCGGTCATCGTCATCGCCGCGGGGATCGTCGGCGCGTTCTCGATCGGCGACGGCGCGACCGAAGGGCTGTTCTACATCGGCGTCGCCGTGATGGCACAGCTGTCGATGACCGGCTTGATCGTCGCGCTCGACGCCTACGGCCCGGTGACGGACAACGCGGGCGGCATCGCCGAGATGGCCGAGCTGGACGAGTCCGTGCGCGCGGTCACCGATCCGCTCGACGCGGTCGGCAACACCACGAAGGCGGTCACCAAGGGCTACGCGATCGGCTCCGCCGGGCTCGCGGCGCTGATCCTCTTCGACGGCTTCACGACGGAGCTGGGGGACGAGGGGCTGACGAACGTCCGCTTCGAGCTCCACGACGCCTGGGTCATCGCCGGCCTTTTCATCGGCGGCCTGATGCCGTTCCTGTTCTCGTCGCTCGCCATGCAGGCGGTCGGCCGCGTCGGCGGACAGGTCGTGCAGGAGGTCCGGCGGCAGTTCCGCGAGATTCCCGGGATCCTCGAGGGCACGGGGACCCCGGAGTACGGTCGCGCCGTGAACATCGTCACGGGCGCCGCGATCAAGAACATGCTCGCGCCGAGCCTGATCCCGGTCGTCTTCCCGATCGTCGTCGGGATCATCAGCGTCGAGATGCTCGGAGGGCTGCTGATCGGGACGATCGTCACCGGCATCTTCCTCGCGATCGCGATGACCTCCGGTGGCGGCGCGTGGGACAACGCGAAGAAGCTGATCGAGGACGGCCAGTTCGGCGGGAAGGGCTCCGACGCCCACGCCGCCGCGGTCACCGGCGACACCGTCGGCGACCCCTACAAGGACACGGCCGGCCCGGCGATCAACCCGATGATCAAGATCACGAACATCGTCGCGATCCTGATCATCCCGCTCATCGTCTCGATCCACGGCTAGCCCCTCGAGCCAGGTCCGTCCGCCGGCGGCCGGACACGTCTCGCCCGCCACGTCTGCGTCGCAACGAAGCCATTCGGCGGCCACCAGCCACGTCCACGCGGGCCGCGAGGAGTGTCAGACACTCGTCGTGTCTCCGCGGGACAGTCCCGCGCCGGCTGCGGCGCGGCGTCGGGATTCGTCGCGGCGCATGTCTCGATCCCCGGCTGACGCGAGGCGTACGGTGTGCGAGGCGTGAGGCGCCTCGACTCCGACCTGCTGCGGAAGCCGCTCTCCGGCGTGGTCGCCGGCGTCGTCGCAGTCGCGGTCGTAACAGGCGTCGTTGCCTTGCTGGACGAGGTCGCGCCCGTCCTCAGCCTCGGCGTCCTCTACGTGTTCGCCGTCCTGCCGGTCGCGCTCGTCTGGGGGGTGGCCTACGCGGTGCCCGTGGCGATCGCGAGCATGCTCGCGTTCAACTTCTTCTTCCTGCCCCCGCTGTACACGCTCACGCTGGCGGACCGGAGCAACTGGGGCGCGCTGCTCGTCTACGTCGTCACGGCGATCGTCGTCGGGACCCTCGCCTCGCGCGCCCGCCGCGGGCGCTCGGAGGCCGAGCACCGCGAGCTCGAGGCGACGCTGCTGGCGGACATCGCCGCCAGCCTCCTCGGGGGGACGAGGCTGGAGGCGGAGCTGCCGCGGATCGAAGAGCGGGTCGCCGCGGTGCTCGGCGTCTCGTCGGCGCGGATCGAGCTCGGCCCGGCCAGGCGTCCCCGGCCGGCCGAGGACCCGTACCCGCTGCCGCCGATCGGCACCCTGTACCTCAACGCACCTGAGGCGGCGGACCTCTCGGTGCGGAAGCGGTTCCTCCCGGCGCTCGGCTCGCTGCTGGCCGTCGCGGCCGACCGCGAGCGGCTCGAGCGCGAGGCGTTCGAGGCGGAGGCGCTCCGGCGCAGTGACGCGATCAAGACCGCGGTCATCCAGGCCGTCTCGCACGACCTCCGCACGCCCCTCGCGACCATCGAGCAGGCGCTCGACGGTCTCCAGAGCGACGAGCTGCAGCTGACCGAGACCGACCGCGGGGAGCTCCTCGAATCGATCCGCGCCGAGCACCTCCGCCTCAAGCGGCTCGTCGAGAACCTGCTCGACCTCTCGCGCCTCCAGGCCGGCGCCGCGACACCGAACCCGGAGCTGTGGACCGCGGACGAGCTGCTCGCCGGCGCGCTAGAGGAGGTGGCTGGATCGGAGCGCGTCACGCTGACGATCCCCGACGACCTGCCGCCGGCCCGCGTCGACGCGCTGCAGGTGCAGCGGGTGCTGGCCAACCTGCTCGAGAACGCCCTCAAGTTCTCACCCCCCGACGAGCCTGTGCACATCCGGGTCACGGCGACACGCAGCGAGGTCGTCTTCCGCGTCGTCGACCGCGGGCCGGGCGTGCCGGAGCACGAGCTCGAGCGCATCTTCGAGCCGTTCCACCGTG
>DATBMH010000092.1:0-35940 GCA_036554945.1 Gaiellaceae bacterium
CCGACCGGCCGCGGGACGATCGCGTTCATCACGGTCACCGCGCTGGTCGCCGCCCGCTTCGCGGGCCTCGGGATCGGCGAGGCGACCGCGGTCTTCGTCGCCCGGCGGCCGGAGGCCCGGGGCGCGCTGCTCGGCAACGTCGTCGCGTTCATGCTCGGCGGCGCGGCTGTGGCGGCGCTGATCGCGTGCGGGATCCTGATCGCGCTCGGCGACTCGCGGCCCGCGGGCGTCGGTCCGGCCGAGCTGGCGGTGCTCGCGTGCGCCACGCTGGTCACCGCGGTGGGGGAGGGCGGCTACTTCTTCCTGCTCGGCTGCCGGCGGCTGAAGCAGGTGGCCGTGATCACCGCGACGGCGTCCTGGGTCTACCCGGCCCTGCTGCTCGTCGTCTGGAGCACCGCCGGCCTGACGGTGCTCCGTGCAGCGCTCGCGTGGACCGCGGCCGAGAGCATCCGGGCGCTGGCCTACCTCGCCTCGTCGGCGCGCGGGCTCGGACGCCTTCGAGTCGACCTCGGCCTCCTGGCCGAGTCGGTCCGGTTCGGGGTCCGGGCGTGGGTGGGCAGCCTGGCGCGGTTCCTGAACTTCCGCACAGACCAGATCCTCATGGGCTTCCTCGCGTCCGAGGCGGCGCTCGGCGTCTACGCGGTCGCCGTCAACGCCTCCGAGGTGCTGCTGTACCTCCCGGCCGCGATGGCGACTGCGCTGCTGCCGATCGCCGCCGCGACGTCGGAGGGCCTGCGTGCCGAGCAGGCCCTGCGCGCCTTCCGCTCGGCCGCGGTGGTCACCGTCGCCGCCGGCCTGGTTGCCGCGGTGCTCGGGCCGCTCCTCCTGCCCGTCCTGTTCGGTGCGGACTTCGCCGGGTCCGTGACGCCGTTCCTCTGGCTGCTCCCGGGGGCGCTCGGCTTCACGGCGATGGTCGTCTTCTCGAACGCGCTCGTGGCGGCGTCGGCGCCCGGGTGGTCGTCGGCGGGGCCGGTCGTCTCGCTCACCGTCGGCATCGCGCTCGACCTCGTCCTGATCCCGCCGTTCGGCGCCACCGGCGCGGCCGCCGCGGCCAGCGCGGCGTTCCTGACGGGCGGCGCCGTTGCGCTGCTCGCCTTCCGCCGCCGCAGCCCGTTCGCCTGGAGCCTGCTCGTGCGGCCGCGGCGCAGCGACCTGACGGTGTTCCGCGCGCTCGCCGGCCTTCGCTAGGAGCCGATCCGGCGCAGGAGGGCCTTGCCGCCGGGGAGTCGCCAGGCGGCGTCGAGGGCGGCGGCCGCGGCCCTCCCGCGTCGGGTCGCCGGAGCGATCACGGTCTCCAGGCGTGGGTCCTCCGTCGGGTACCGGTGCTTGTACTGCTCGTCTCCGCCGAGGAAGCGGTACTCGACGGCGCGCTCCTCGATCGCGCGGCGGATGCTGGCGGCCTCGAGCACGAACCCGACCGAGCACCGGTCCCACGCCGGGTCGCGCCCTCCCTGGTACGCGAAGTACGCGTCCTGGAAGAGGAAGCCGTACTCGGCGGCCACCGGCTCGCCGTCCACCTCCAGGAGCAGGAGCCGGAGCCAGCCCCGCTCGAACGCGATCCTGGCGAACTCCCGCTGGAACGGCTCGTGGTCGCCGCAGAAGCTGCAGCCGGCATGGACGGTGAAGCGGGCCCGGTGGAGCCGAAACACGGCGTCGAGGTCGCGCTCCAGGGTGTCCGGAGCAGTCGGCCGCACCGTGAACGCGCGGTGCCGCGCCAGGCGGTTTCGGCTGTGGCGCAGGCTCTTGCGGAACCGCTGGCTGCGCGCGGCCAGGAACTCGTCCCAGGACCGCTCGGGCAGCCGGAGGATCGGGTAGCCGGTCGTCCGTACGACCCGGCCGCCCAGGACGCGTCCCCACTCGTGCTCGCCGGCGACCCAGTCGCCGACGAAGACGTCGTGCGGCTCGGCCGCCAGCGCCAGCCGGAGCGCGCGGACCGCGGCCTGCGGCTCGTCCTCGGCGCAGATCGGCCCGAGCCGGTCGCCGTGGCCGTGGCCGAGCAGCCGGAGCGTCCGGAGCGGACGCCGCGACCAGACGAAGAGCGGGACGATCGCCTCCACCTCTCCCGCGCCGTCCTGGACCGTCGCGACGCGAAGGGGCCGCCCGTCGCCGAAGTGCCGCCACCAGAGCTCGTTCCACTCCCGGGTGGCGAAGATGTTGCGGGCACGCTCTCCGAGCTGGGCCCAGTCCTCGCGCAGCGGCTCGAGCCGGTCGACGACGTCGAGATCCGAGGTCTGCAGAGGGGTCTCGAGACCGCCGGCTGCGACCAACGCTGGGTCCCCGACCTCTAGAGCCAGGCGGCGATCAGCACGATCACGGCGACGAGCGCCGCGATCGCCACGATGACGAAGTTCGCCATCAGTGCGGCGTCGGTCATCCCCGCGGTCCGGCGTCTCGACCGCTGTCCGAGCGGCTCGGCTGTGAGCCCGCCGGCGCCGGGCGCCTGGTTGATGCTCCCACTCGGCGGCGGCGCGGGGGTGCGCCCTCTCCAGGCGACGGCTGCGGCGAGTGCGTCGGTGATGAACTGGTTGAGGCTGACCCCCTCGCGCTCGGAGGCGCGCGTCAGGTCGGCGTGCAGCGTCCTCGGCATGCGGAGGAGGAGCCTGCCGCTGTGGCTCGTGGCCGACTTCGGCTCCGGGATCCCGCGGCCCTCCTCGATCGCGACCTCGATCCACTTCGCCATCGCGGCCTCGATGCCGTCGAGCGCGGCGTCGGAGCTCTTCCCGCGGCTGGTGCAGCCGGGCAGCTCCTCGACCGACGCGGTCCACGGCTTGCCCTTCTCCTCGCCGTCCCGGACCAGCAGGATGTGGTACGGCAGCGTGAGGTAATCGTCGACGCTGCCCCCATGGTGCTCCTGGACGCTGCTCAAGCGACGTTCCTCCGCAGCGGGCTGTGGAAGAAGCTCACCTGTCATCGATTGTAGGGCCGAAAAAGGCCAGCACAAGGATGGGTCACGGGTCCGTCTGCCCGATCTCGTCGCGCAACTTCGCCAGCGCGCGCCGCGTGAGCCGGGAGACGTGGATCTGCGAGATGCCCACCCGCGGCGCGATCTGCGCCTGGCTGAGCCCCTCGAAGTAGGCGAGGCGGAGCAGGAGCCGCTCGCGCTCGTCGAGGACGTGGAAGCCGCCCGCGAGTGCGATCCGGTGCTCGCCGAGCTCGTAACCCCGCTCGACGGAGCCTTCGCCGTCGAACTCGCCGTTGCGCCCGTCGACGAGCTCCGCGACCCTGGCGCGGAGCGTCGGATCCAGCTCGTGGAGCCGGCGCGGGATGCGGATCGGCCATGCCCGGTCGCGCAGGTGGCGCTTGATCTCGCCGTCGATCGTCGGGATCGCATACGAGGCCAGATCCACGTCCCGCTCGAGCTGAAACCGGTCGACCGCCTTGATCAGGCCGATCGAGCCCACCTGGACGAGATCGTCGAGCTGCTCGCCGTGGCCGACGTAGCGCCGGGCCAGGCGGCGCACGAGGGGCAGGTACTGCTGGATCAGCCGGGCGCGGGCGCCGAGGTCGCCGTGGCGGTGGTAGGCGCGCAGGAGCCCGCGGACGGCCGCACGGCGCGACGCCGAGGTGCTCCCTCGGCGTGAACCGGCAGCAGAGCGTCCGGTGTGCGGCCCACCGGACGCTCTGATCGCTGTCCCCACTGCGGCGACGGACATCCCACTCCTCTCCCCTGACGACTTCCTCCCTCTCCGAAGGTAACGCGATGGTGAACGGAATTCAAGGGAGAATTTATGGTTTGGAATAAATTTCCTGTGGTAGCTGTCGATCAAGATGTCCGTTCTGATCCGGGTGTGTCTTGTTGCGATTTGCTTTTCGATCATCGCTGGGGCGGGCTCGCCGGGCGCGTCTAGCGCCTTTGAGTCGGATTCGGCTCGGTTAGAGGCGTTGCAAGGGCAGTATCACGAGTGGAGGTTCGCAGTACCGCCCGCGGTACTCCGACCAGTATCGTCAGTAGATTCGGCGTTGTATTCCACCTCGTATCTTGCGGCGGAAATGCGGTCAGAACGGGCGTCAGAACCCTCGTCGGACTCTGACGAGGCGCAGTATCATCGCGATCCCCGCGTTCAGCTCGCGCTCGCCCTCGGCGCGATCTACGTGGTCTTCCTCGCCTGCTGGGTCTGGGCGACGCGCGTCCGGCCCCGCCGCCGCTGATTGACATCTCGGCGGCAATGGACTAACACCGTGGTAGCACCGAGGAGGATTTGTGACGCGCTCAGACCGATCGCTGCTGCGGCGAGGGTCGATGCTCCTTCTCCTCGCCTGCGCCTCGATCGTCGTCTCGGCGCCCGCGACGGCCGCCGGACCGGCTCCTGACCCCGCTCCCAAGAAGCAGAGCCCGAACCCGCAGCCCGTGCCGAAGACGAAGGCGAGCACGCCCACGCCTCCGCCGCCTGCCGCTCCGAGGGTCTCGACGCCTCCTCCGGCGCCCCCGCCGCCGGCCGTCACCCCGCCGCCGGCCGTGACGCCACCGCCGGCGCCGGTCTACACGCCGCCGCCGGCCACCGTGACGCCTCGCCCGGCCGTCGTGCGGCGCAGCACCCCGTCGCGGGTGCAGAAGCGTGCAGTGGTGAAGAAGAAGACCAAGCCCGCCCCTGCGCAGGCCGCCGCGCGGAATCAGGCGGCGCTGGACGACGGGCCCGTGCCGACCCTGCGCGCGCCCTCACAGGCGAGCTCGACCGACACGCTGCTCCTGGTCGGCGGGCTCACGCTCGTGCTGCTCGTCGTCGCCGACACCGTCTTCCTGACGATCTCGCGCCAGCGCCGCTCGCTGAAGACCTAGGAGGGACTGGCCTCCTAGCGCACCACGAACGAGCTCGAGCCGATCAGCTTCCCGAAGCGCCGCTCGGACCGTTTCCCGAAGCCGGGCCAGACGTACCAGCGGTAGCGGCCCTTCGTGAGCTTGTAGCGCCGTCCGTCGTACTTCCAGGTGCGGTGGAGGCGAAGGAAGGTCGTCCGCGGCCAGACGCTGAGGATCCGGCCGTTCCGCCAGAGCTGGACGTTGTAGTACGTCGCGTTCGCGACCGGCTTCCAGGCGAGCCGCGGCGGCGCGCTGACGACGGCGCCGGTCAGCGGGGCGACGAGCGGGCCCATGGGCCTGGCGCCGATCGCGCCGATCGCCCTGTTGCCGGCCTCGTCGAGGGCGGCCAGCGAGTACCGGTAGAGGACGCCGTTGCGGAGCGCCCGGTCCGTGAAGCTCGTGCCGGTGCCGCTGTAGACGAGCGTCGTGCCCCGGCGGATCTCCACGAGCGCCGTGTCCGGCGAGGTCGTCCACGTCAGCTCGGTGAAGCCGTTGCCCGGCTTCGCGTGCAGCTCGCCCAGCGCAGGGGCCGTGGAGTCGAAACGGAGGCCGAACGCTCGCGACCCGCTGGTGTTCCCGGCGCGATCGCGGCAGAAGCCGGACACGCCGGCGGCGGTCGAGTCCGGGCCGGCGTACGAGACCTGCGTGCACGCGTCGATCTGGGAGGTGGCGTCGGCGCCCTGGAAGGACACGAGGACGGGCCGGTTGTACCAGCCGTTCGCGTCGGGCTGCCTGCTCGGCGCCACGCCGGTCACCGCGGGAGGCGTGGCGTCGTAGCTGACGGGGAGCGAGGCGAGGCCGGCGTTCCCGGCCTTGTCCATGCAGACCCCGCCGAGGAGCGCCTCGGCGCCGTCCGGGCCCTGGTACTGCTCCGAGCCCGAGCACGACTCCACGCCCGACACCGAGTCGACGCCGGAGAAGCTGACGGTGAGCGGACGGTTGTACCAGCCGTTCGCGTCGGGGCCGCGGTCGGCGCGGGCCGTCGTGACCGGCCCGCTCCCGTCGTACTTGAGCGGGAAGGCTCGCGTCGTCCGGTTGCCCGCCCTGTCGAGGCAGGCGCCGACGATCGAGGCCGCTGCCGCGTCCGGCCCGCCGTAGGTGACGGCCGGGCACGAGCCGATCCCCGACGTCGCGTCCGTGCCCTGGAAGCCGAACGAGACCGCCCGGTTGTACCAGCCGGCCCGGTCCGGGGCTCGCACGGGCGCGGCCGAGTCCACCGTCGGCGCGGTGGCGTCGTACTTGAAGGCGAACGCTGCGGGGGCGCTGTCATTGCCTGCGGCGTCGCGGCAGGTGCCGCTGAGCGAGCCCGAGGCCGAGTCCGGGCCGGAGTAGTTCTGCGCCGTGCAGGTGGCGATCCCCGACGTGGGGTCGGTTCCCTGGTACGAGACGCCGAACGCCGCGTTGAACCAGCCGTTGGCGTTCGGCTGCCTCGAGGGCACGCCCTGGGCCGTCGGCGGGGTCGCGTCGTACTTGACGCCGAGGGAGGCGGTCGTCTCGTTCCCGGCCTTGTCGGAGCACGTTCCGCTGACGACGGCCAGGACGGCATCCGGCCCGCCGTAGGGCGTGGCCGCCGGGCAGGCCTCGAGGCCGGAGAGCGTGTCGGTCGCGGAGAAGCTGACCGAGAGCGGAGCGTTGAACCAGCCGGCGGCGTTGGGGGCGCGCGAGGCCGTCGCGCTCGCGGCCGGCCCCGTCGAGTCGTACTTGAGGGCGTACGACGTCGCGCCGCTGTTGCCGGCGAGGTCGCGGCACGCCCCGGCCACGGCCGCGGCGGCGGCGTCGGGCCCCGCGTACGACTTCTGCGCGTCGCAGGACTGGACCCCGGAGGTCGCGTCTCCGCCGGTGAACCCGACGTTCAGCGGCGCGCGGTACCAGCCGTTTCGGTCGGGCTGCCGTGAGGGGGTAGCGGTCGTGACCGGCGGGGTCGCGTCGTACTTGAAGACGGCGCTCGCCGGGAGGCTCTGGTTGCCGGCGCGGTCGAAGCAGGTGCCGCTGATCGAGGCGGTCGCGGAGTCGGGCGCCGAATACGTCTTCGGGGCGTCGCAGTCGGCGACGCCCGAGATCGCGTCCGTGCCGGAGAAGCCGACGGGGAGCGCGTGGTTGTACCAGCCGTTGGCGTCGGCGACCCGGGTCGGCGAGGCGGTGGCGCCCGGGCGTGTGGCGTCGAACTTCAGGGTGTACGCCGCGGTGGCGGGGTTCCCGGCGTTGTCGAGGCAGGCTCCGGAGACGGAAATCGAGAGCGTGTCCGGACCGCTGTAGGTCTCGGCGGGGTCGCAGGAGGCGAACCCGGACAAGGCGTCGGTGGCCGAGTAGCTCACCGAGAGCGAGGCGTTGAACCAGCCTGCGGCGTTCGGCTGGCGCGACGGTGTGGCGGACGCGGCCGGGGCGGTCGCGTCGTACTTGAGCGCGTACGACGCGGCGTCCTCGTTGCCGGCCGTGTCCCTGCAGGCGCCGCTCACGGACGCCGAGGCGGCGTCGGGCCCGGAGTAGCTCTTGGCCGCGTCGCACGAAGCGACGCCGGAGAGGCCGTCCGTGGCGCCGAACCCGACGTTCAGCGGCGCGCGGTACCAGCCCGCCGCGTTGGGCTGCCGGGAAGGAGTGGCCGTCGTGGCCGGAGCGGTGGCGTCGTACTTGAACCCGAACGTGGCGATGTTGCTCGGATTGCCGGCGCGATCGACGCAATCCCCGCTGACGGACGCCGCCGCCGAGTCCGGGGTGCTGTACGTCGCGGCTGCGTCGCACGAGGCGATGCCGGAGGTCGCGTCGGTGCCGCTGAAGCTGACCGGGAGCGCGTGGTTGTACCAGCCGTTCGAGTCCGGAGCCCTGGCCGAGGCGGAGGCCTGCGGCGCCGTCCCGTCGTACTTGAGCGGGAAGGACGTGGCGCCGACGTTCCCCGCCTGGTCGGCGCAGCTGCCGTTCACCGCGGCGGTCGCGCCGTCCGGGCCGCTGTAGCCCTGCGGGCCGAGGCAGGACGCGACGCCGGAGGTCGCATCGGTCGCGGCGAAGCCGACCGTCAGGGCCTCCCGGTACCAGCCGGCGGCGTTCGGCTGCCGGGATGGGGTCGCGGTCGTGGAGGGGGCCGTGTCGTCGTACTTGAAGGCGAACGCCCGCGGCGCGACGTTCCCCGCCTGGTCGCGGCAGGATCCCGAGACCGACGCGGTCGCCGAGTCGGGCCCCGAGTAGGACTGCGGCGGATCGCAGGACGCGAGCCCCGAGGTCGCATCGCTGCCCGTGAAGCTGACGGTCAGCACGTGGTTGTGCCAGCCGTTGACGTCGGCCTGCCTCGAGGGGCTCGCGGTCGCCGTCGGCGCCGTCTCGTCGTACTTCAGCCCGAACGAGGCGGAGGGGCTGACGTTGCCGGCGAGGTCGCGGCAGGTGCCGGTCAGGCTGACCGACGGGTCGTCCGGTCCCGAGTACGTCTGCTGCGAGCAGTCGTCGATGCCGGAGGTCCCGTCGGCGCCGCTGTACGTGACGGTGACCGCGTGGTTGAACCAGCCGTTCGCGTCCGGCGCCCTCGCCGAGCCGGAGGCCTGGGGCGCGGTCTCGTCGTACTTGATCGGCAACGCGCCCTGGCCGACGTTGCCGGCCTGGTCCCGGCAGGTGCCCGACACCGACGCGGCGACGGAGTCGGGGCCGCCGTAGGCCTGGCTCGGGGAGCACGACACCACGCCGGAGGTGCCGTCGGTGGCCGAGAAGCCGACCGAGAGCTCGTGGTTGTACCAACCGTTCGAGTCGGCGCTCCTCGACGGTGCGGCGGTCACGGCCGGGTCCGTCTTGTCGACCTTGAACGTCTTCGAGACCGTCGTGATCCCGCCGTCGCTCTCCGCGGTGCACGTGAGCTGCGTGCCGGCCGTGTTCGCCGTCAGCGTGATCGTGTTGCAGCCGGAGGTGGAGAGGATGATCGACTCGGGATCCGAGATCGACCAGTTGACGGTGACGTTCGTCGTGTACCAGCCGGCGTCGCCCTGCGTCCCGGTGATCACCGGGGTGACGACGGGGGGCGTCGGGTCACCCGGGACGTCGGGGAGCCCCGCCGCGCCCGGGACGACGAGCAGCGCGCCGAGCCCCAGCAGGAGCGCGGCGGCGTGGCGACGCACGGCCTAGCCCGACACGACGAACGTGCTGCTCCCGAGCAGGCGGCCGTAGCGGGCGTCGGAGATCTGGCCGAAGCCAGGCCAGACGTACCACCGATACGTACCGGGGCGCAATCGGTATCTGCGTCCCAGGTAAGTCCACGTTCGCCGCAGTCGGAAGTGGGGACCCGTCGGCCAGACGCTCAGCACCTTGCGGCCGCGGATCAGCTGCAGGTTGTAGTACGAGGCGCCCTTGACCGGCGCCCAGGTGAGGGTGGGAGGAGCCTTGAGGCGGGCGGCCGGAAGCGGTGCGAGCAGCGCGCCCGTGGCGAGGACGTTCACGCGCTCCTCCGCGCGGTTGTTCGCATCGTCGACCCCGATGACCCGGTACTGGTACCGCCGGCCGACGGCGAGGCCGCTGTCCCGGAAGCCGGTCGCGGTCCCACGGTAGATGCCGGACTCGCCCTGTCCGTTGCGACCTGGTACGCGGAAGACCTCGATCACCGACGTGTCGCTCGACTTGCGCCAGGTCAGCTGCGTGCTTCGATTTCCCTGCTGCGCCGTGACCGCGAACAGGGTCGGAGCGGTCGCGTCGTACTTGAACGAGAACGCGGTCCGCGTCTCGTTGCCGGCCTTGTCCCGACATGAGCCCGGCACGGCGGCCAAGGCGTTGTCAGGGCCCGAGTAGCGCACGGAGGAGCAGCCGTCGACGCCGGAGGTTGCATCGGCTCCCGTCCAGGCGACGGTGAGCGGGCGGTTGTACCAGCCGTTGGCGTCGGCCCCGCGCTCGAGAACCGTGCTGATCGCCGGTGCGGTCTTGTCGACCTTGAACGTCTTGGTGACGACGGTCGTGAAGCCGTCCCGCGTCGCCGAGCACGTGTAGGTGATGCCCGGCGTGTCGGCGGAGATCGTCTTGGCGTCGCAGCCGGTCGTGTCCTCGACCGGCCCGTCGAACGTCCAGTTCACCGTGACGTTCGTGATGTACCAGCCGTTCGTCCCGAGCGTCCCGAAGATCACGGGGGTGATGACCGGCGCGCTCGCGGAGGCGCCTGGGGACAGGACGAACATGCCCAGCAGGGCGCAAAGAAGGACAACCCGCCGGAATCCTCGGCGGGAGGTGCGCCGCAGCAACATCGGGCCGCATGTGCGCATCCCGCCCCCTGTTGCCTAGGTACTAAACCCTCATTCGACGGTACTCCTCTCCGCGAAAAAGGTCAATCACCGGAAGGAGTAGGTGGGGGCGGACGGGCCGCCCCCACCTCGAGGTGCGCCTACTGGTCGGCCCAGATTGCGGCCGAGGCGATCATCGGCCACTCCCGCTCGGGGTCGGCACGGTACATCGGGTTCATCGCGAAGGTCGTCATCCGCGAGGTTCCCGCCGTGTTCAGGCCGTGCGCGATGACCGGCGAGTTCGCTGCACCCGACGAACCGAAGCCGGGGAACAGACCGGAGAGGAAGAAGCCCGACATCGGGAACCTTCCGTCGGTCGTCCACGTGCCCGGGACGCTGGTGTACCAGGTCGGCGGGTCCATGATCGCCGTGTCGACGCTGCGGTACGCGCCGGTGACCATGCTCGTCGCCGGGCCGCTGTTCAGCCAGGTGACGATGCCGCTGTACCCGGCGCCGCCGCCGCTGTTGGACATGCCGGCGAGACCGCCGATCTGTCCTGCGGCCGTCAGGAAGTTGGCGCCGGCGAGGTTGGCGCCGATGTAGCCGCCGCCTCCCGCGAAGAACGCCGTCAGCCGAGCGCGGGCCGTCGGCTGGCTTGCCGCCGGCCAGTTGCCCGTGTTGAAGACGACGTCGTAGTTCGCCAGCGGATCCGACGGGGCCGAGTTGATGGTCGCCGTCGACACCGGATCGGCCGTGAAGCCGAGCTCGCGGAGCACCCAGATGTCCTGGTTCACCGCACCGGTGAGGACCGCGATCCGCGGTGACCGGTCGACCGGCTCGCTCGCCGGCAACCCGCTGCTCCGGACGCCGTAGAACCAGAGGCCGGACTCGTCGCCGGCATCCTCGAGCACGCTGCGTGCGCTCGCCGGGAAGAGCAGGGTTCCGGCGGGCATCTGGTCGCCGAGCGCGTTCGTGAACGGCGCGGTCGCCAGCTGGGCCGTCAGCCCGCTCTTCAGGAGGGCGTTCAGCGTCCGGACCGCGGTCGGCGAGTCGACCTCGAGCGCGAACGCTGCAGCGTTCCGCCAGCCGTCGACACCACCGGGTGCGTTCCAGACCTTGCGGACGCGCTCGGTGTCGGGGTTGAACGTGGCGCCGTCCGGGACCTCGACGACATCCGCGCCCCACAGATAGCCATGGCTCCAGGCGCCGGGCGGCGCATAGAGGATGGAGATCTGGGACGAGATGTCCTGTCCCGCGCCGAGCGACGTGTACGCCAGGCCGCGGAGCGGCTGGTCCATCTCGACGACCCACGAGTCCTGCTCGAAGCGGACCTCGGTGCCGCCCGGCGGCGTGTACTTGTAGCCGCGCTTGAGCTGGCGGACCTCGATGCCGTTGGCGAAGAGCCAGCGGACGAGCCGCCGTGCCTCGGGATCGCTGCGCTGGTGATCGCCCTTCGGGATCACGAACGCCTTCGGGTAGTCGATCATCCAGTAGTTCTCGGGGTTGCGGAACTGCCTGGACTGATCGGTCGGGTGGTCAGGGAAGCTCGACAGCGGCGGCCGCGGCGCGTCGTTGTCGTTCCGGATGTACATCTCGAGCTGGTCGTCCATCAGCTCGACCCGGTTGGCCGTGTCGAACAGGAGCGTCGACCAGACCGTGATCACCTGGTGCATCCGCGAGCCGGACCGGCCGACCTTCTCGTAGACGTTCGCGCCCGGGCCGCAGATGTTCCCGGTCGGGCTCAACGTCGCGTTGTTGCACATCTCGACCGTGGAGCCGTTCAGCCCGACGAACTGCGAGTACATCGGCGTGTAGAACGGGCCCCAGTCGTCCCAGCTCTCTGCCCACTTGGGGCCCCAGTCGTTGGGCCTCGACGAGCCGTCGCCCGTGCAGACGCCGTTGACGGGGATGTCCCCGTCCCAGCACCAGTCGTTGATCGGGCGGGTGACGTTGAAGCCCTGTGCGTTCATCGCCGCCTCGTTGGCGTCGATCCGGGCCTGGTTCCACTTCAGCCAGAGGTCGTACTCGATGCCCGGGTTGTGCGGCTTCGTCGTCGCCTCGATCAGGGTCGGCGACACGTAGCCGTGCAGGTCGAGAAGCTCCGGGGAGAGCCACTCCTGGATCAGCGCGACGGTCGACTGGACCTCCGGCTGCGACTGCGTGAGGAAGTCGCGGTTGAGGTCGAAGCCGTTGCCGTTCGCACGCTGTCCGAGGCGGCGCCCGTCCGGGTTCTGGACCGGGTTGAAGACGACGATCGCGTGGTCGAGGATCTGGTCGACCTCGGGATCGGTGCCGTACGGGGTCAAGGCGAGCTTCTCGATCACCTGCATCGAGGCATCGACGCCCTCGTACTCGTTCCCGTGGATCCCGCCCTGGATGAAGAGCGGAACCTTCACGTCGTCTCCGACGCGATCGAGGATGTCCCGAGCGCGCTCGGGATCCTCGAGCTGATACCGGCGGATCTTCTGCCAGTTCTGGTAGTCGCGCCGCTGCGAGCTCTTCTCGAGCTCGTTGATGACGACGACGTACTTGTCGCGGCCGAGCGCCGACTTGCCGAAGCGCTCGACGGTCATGCGGCCGTTGCTCTGTGCGGCGATCGCGTCGAGCGTGCAGCCGATGGCGTAGTACGGGATGTGCGGGAAGCTCCCGTTCGGCGCGTTCGAGAGATTCTCTGCGGCGTCCGGTTCAGGAGTTCCGCACCACGGTGGTGCGATGGCGGCGCCGGCAGTGGCCGTCGCAAGGAACGGAACGGCGACGAGCACCGCCGAGAGCCAGACCCAGCGGATCAGTCGGC
The DNA here is from genome assembly GCA_036554945.1 of Gaiellaceae bacterium. Classification (GTDB taxonomy): domain Bacteria; phylum Actinomycetota; class Thermoleophilia; order Gaiellales; family Gaiellaceae; genus JACDAN01. Next base: position 12,770 of record DATBMH010000092.1, read on the forward strand.
GGGCAGACAACGTGGAAGCACCTCCTCAGCGCCGGCGTCTCCCCCGATTGCGCCGGCCCCTCGATATCCGCCCATCTATACGCGGAACCACCCGCCGGCGTCAACCGGGGTCTGGTTCTACGCGGTGTCCAGGTCCGCGACCGCAGCCTGAAGTGCCTCGCGCTCCGCGGTCAGCGACCGGAACGCCCGCGCGAAGACCTCCTCGCCCTTCGCGCTGAGCCGGAGGTGGACGACCCTCGCGTCGTCCCGGGACGGCGAGCGGACGATCAGGCCGGCCTTCACGGCCCGGGCGACGAGCTCCGTGACGCTGCTCTGCGCGAGCTGGAGCCGCTGCGCGAGCGCGGTCACCGTCGTCTGCTCGCTCAGGTCCGGCGCGCCCTTGATCTGCAACAGGAGCATGTACCAGCTCGGAGTGATCCCGCACTCGCGGGCGACGATCTCGGTCTGGCGGAGGAAGCGTCGGAGGGCGACGCGGAACTCCGCGACCGTCGCCGCCTCGGCCGCAGTCGGAGACTCGATCACGCGCGGTGCGGCCATCCGCGCCGATGGTATGCGTCCGGCGGCGAGGATGTGCGTGTGGCCGACTTCGTCGACGCCGTCCAATCGTTCTTCGACCAGCTCACGTCGATCGCGCTCCTGCCGCTGCTCGCGGCGATCCTCTGCCACCTGGGGCGCGTCGTCGCTCGGAGTCGGGCATGGCGGAACGTCGTGGGCGCGGCGTATTCGGAGGCGGAGGTGCGCTACCGGGACATCTTCTGCGCGTACGCCGCGGGCATCGGCGCGAACGCGCTGCTCCCCGGCCGCGGCGGGGACCTCCTGCGCCTCTACATCGCGCGGCACCGGATCGAGGGCTCCTCGTATCCGACGCTTGCCGCGAGCCTCCTCGTGGAGACGATCTTCGACTCGGCCGTCGGGATCATCCTGTTGAGCTGGGCGCTTTCCGCGGGGGTCCTTCCCGGCGCGAGCGTCCTTCCCGACCTTCCGGGGATCGACTGGCTCTGGGTCTTCCACAACCCGCGCGGCGCCGTGGGCGTCCTCTTCCTCCTGCTCGTGATCGCGACGATCCTGGCGATCACGGGCGTCGGCAAGATCACGAACTTCTGGGGCCGCGTCAGGCAGGGCGTCGTGATCCTGCGGGAGCCGCGGCGCTACCTGCGCGAGGTCGCCGCGTGGCAGGCGCTCGACTGGGCCTTCCGGCTCACCGCGATCTTCTTCTTCCTCCGGGCGTTCGGCATGCCGTCGGACGCCTTCAACGTCCTCGTGGTCCAGGTCGCGCAGACGCTCTCCACGCTCCTGCCGCTGACGCCGGCCGGGATCGGGACCGAGCAGGCGCTGCTCGTCTACATGTTCGCCGGAGAGGCGCCGGCGTCCGACGTCCTGAGCTTCAGCGTCGGCGTGAAGATCGTCGTGATCGTCGTCAACCTGACGCTCGGGACGATCGCCACGCTCGCGACGCTACGGAAGTTCCCGTGGCACGTGGACGTCGACCAGGAGGCCGCCGAGCGCGCGTAGCCCGAAGCCAAGTAACACTGTGTTACTAGCTCGACGTCTCTGGTCTTCTCGCGGCCAGGAGCCGACCGGCCGGGGCGCTGACCCCCAAGTGACACTGTGTTACTAGGCCTACGGGGCGCCGGCGTCTAGTGCTCGGCGCCGACCTCGTCCGGGCCGAGCACCTTGTTCCACCAGTCCGCCTCGCGGGCGTGGAGGGTGCTCTGGGCCTGGGCGACGTAGCTCGCGAGCTCGGCTTCCTTCGCGGCCAGCCGCTTCTCGAGCGCCTCGAGCTTCGCCTCGCGCTTCTCCAGCTTCTCGAGCTTCAGCTCGACGTCGGCCTCGGCGCTCGCCTCGCGCATCTCGACCTCGGCCTCGCGCTCGTCGAGCTCCTTGAGCCGCTCGCGCAGGGCGGTCTCGCTCTCGGCGAGGCGCTTCTCGCGCCGCTCGAGCCGCTTGTCCTGGGACTCGGAGGCGTCCTCGATGTCTCGGAGCTCGGACTCGCGGTCGACGAGATCCCGCTCGCGCTCCTCGAGCCGGCGGCGGAGCTGCTCGACGTCGCGACCGGCCTGCTGCTCGCTCTCGGCGCGGCCCAGCTGGGCCTCGCGGCGGTTGAGCTCGGCTTCGCGGGCGGCGAGCTGGAGCTCGCGCTCCTCGACCTCGATGCTCCTGGCCTGGGCGGCCTCTGCGACCGCGGTCGCCCTCGCCTCGGCCTCCTGGGTGAGGCTGCCGTGGCTCGCGAGCTGGACGCGGAGCTTCTCGGCCTCGAGCCGGGCCCGCTCCTCGCGCTCCTCGAGCGCGGACTCGCGCGCGTTGAACTGCTCCTCGGCCGCGAGCATCCGGGCCTCGCGCTTCGCGAAGGTCCGCTCCCGCTCCGAGAGCTCCTTCTCGCGCTTGCGCAGCTGCTCCTCGCGCTCGCCGGCGCCGCGGGCGCGCTCATCGTGGCGCTGCTTGGCGTCGCGCTCGCGCGCGGACAGCTCCTGCTCGGCCTTGGTGACCTTCTCCTCGCGCTTCGCGACCGTGGCGGTCCGCTGCTGGAGCTCGTTGACGACCTTGGCGCTGTCCTTGATCGCCTCCGCCCGCGCGGCGACGTCGGCAGCCTGCTTCTCGACCGCGGACTGCTCGGACACGAGCTCGGACTGGAGCTGCGAGATGCGCTTGCGCTCGGCGTCGAGCTCGCGGCGCTCGGCCGTGAGCCGCCCCTCGCGCTCGCGGAGCTCGGTCTCCATCGCGGTGATCCGGGCATCGCGGTCGTCGAGGATCGTCGCCTGGCGTGAGACGTCGGACTCCTCGGTCAGCCGCCGCTCGTAGGCCTCGACCTGCTCGGCCAGCGCCGTGCGGAGCTCCTGCTCGCGCTTCGACGCCTGGGCCAGCTCGGAGCGAAGCCCTTCGAGCTCGCCCTGGAGCTCCTGCAGCTCGCCCTCGTCGGCGGCGGCCGATGCGGCCTCGGCCGCCGCCGGCGGAGGCGAGGCGTAAAGGTCGAGACGGACGAGTGGAGTATCCACCTTATGTCCGTTGACCTCCGCAGTGACGGGCGCCTCGCGCTCGCGGCGACGCTGCAGCTGTGCGCGCAGGCCGGTGCCGAAGCCCTGCTCGGTCTCGACTTCCTGCTTGTCCTTCGCGTCCGGCTTTTCGTTCTCGGGCTTCGGTTTGGCGGCCATTGCGTCTCCTAGGTCGGCGTTAGAAGAGCTTGTCCAGGTTGAGGAAGGCGGGTCCCAGGATGACCAGGAACATCGCCGGGAAGATGAAGAGGACGGTCGGGAAGAGCATCTTGATCGGGGCCTTCATGGCCCGCTCCTCCGCGGCCGCCTGGCGCCGCAGGCGCGTGTCCGCGGCCTGCACGCGCAGGATCCGGCCGAGCGACGTGCCCAGCTGGTCGGCCTGGATGATCGCGCGCGTGAAGGACGAGAGCTCCGGGGCGTCGACGCGCTCGGACATCCGCTTCAGCGCGTCCTGCCGGCTCTCGCCGATCCGCATCTCGCCGAGGGTCAGGCCGAACTCCTCGGCCAGCGGGCCCTCCATGTGCTCGGTCAGCTTCGCGATCGCGCCGTCGAAGCCGAGACCGGCCTCGACGCTCACGGCGAGCAGGTCGAGCGCGTCGGGGAGGTCCGCCCGGATGCTCTCGCGGCGGCCCTTCGCCTTCAGCGAGACGAAGTAGTCCGGTGCGATGAAGCCTCCGGCCCCGAAGGCGCCGATGAAGAGGATCCCCATGCCGGAGCCGGTGATCGACGTGATCAGCACGCCGAAGAGCCCGCCGCCCACGGCGAGGAAGCCCTTCGCGGCGAGGAAGCCGGTCGGCGACAGGCGCCGGCCGAGGCCCGCGCCGAGCAGCCGGAGCGAGATCGCCTCCATGCTCGTTCGCGGGTTCACCTTCAGGACCCACTTCGCGAAGGTCTCGCGGAGCGGCTCGAACGCGCGCTCACGGAGCCGCTGGTTGTCGAGCGGCGAGGTGATCCGGATGAAGCCGTACGTGGTGGCCCGCCGCATCGAGCGCTCGCGCTCGCGCGACGGCAGCGTTGCGACCTCGCCCACGAGGAAGACGGCCCCGGCGAGGCAGGCGACGGCGATGATCAGCAGCATCATTGGCGGCTCCTCCTAGCCCTTGAACGAGACGATTCGCCTCAGGAGGAAGCTCCCGAAGGCCATCATGGCCAGCATCAGCGCGATCAGCTTGTGGCCGGTGGACGAGTGGTACAGCGGGTCCATGTACTCGCCGTTCATGACCGTGATCACGAAGGCGACGAAGAACGGCAGGCCCATCAGCACGTAGGCGCCGGCGCGTCCCATCGCGGTCAGGCCCTTGATCTTGCGGACGAACTGCTGCCGCTGGCGGACCGTGTCGGCGACCATGTCGATCAGGCCGGCGAGGCTGCCGCCGACCTGCCGCTGGATGGTCACGGCGGTGATGACGAACTCGAAGTTCTTCGACCCGAGCCGCTGCGCCATCTCGGCGAGCGACTCCTCGATCGGGCGTCCGAGCTGGGCCTCGGTGAGGACCCGCTTGAGCTCCTTGCTCGCCGGCGGCCGGCCCTCGTCGACGATCGTCTGCAGGCCGGTCTTGAAGCTGTGCCCGGCCTTGAGCGACGCGGCGAGCGTGATCAGCAGGTCCGGCAGCTGGTTCTCGAACGCGGTCGTGCGGCGCTTGCCCTTGATCCAGACGACGAGCCACGGAATCGCGGCGCCGCCGGCCATCAGGGCGAGGATCGTGAGCGAGCTCTGGGCGAGCATCCCGCCGACGAGCCCGGCCGCGAGGCCGGCCCCGCAGCTCAGGTACACGAACTCCACCGTGCGCAGGGGGATGTCGCTCCGCTCCAGGAGGCGGGCGAGCGCGACCCACTGCTTCCAGTGCCCGAACGTCCGCTCGGTCGCGCGGAAGAGGCCTGCCGCGGCCTGGAGGCGCTCGCGGTCCTGCTTCCGCTTGGAGCCGCTCGGACCGGAGATGTGCGGCGCGAGCCGGCGCCGGAGCCGCGAGCCGCGCACCGAGGTGATCAGGAAGGTCCCGGCGAGCAGGACGAGGAGCCCGACGAGGGCGCCGACGACCTGGGTCCCGAAGAAGCTCTCGTAGACGCTCTCGGGCAGGAGCCGGGAGGGCGCGGGCGGCGCGGGGCTGCCGTCGCCCGGGATCGACAGCTGCGCGGAGCCCTTGCCGAGCCGGGGCAGTGACGCCTCGAGCGCGACCGGGTCGCCCGGCCGTGCGGAGGTCAGGTACTCGAGCCGCCAGCTGCGGCGCAGCTCGGCGGCGATCTGGGCGTACGCCTGGCGAAGCTCGGCGCTCGAGCTGGCGCCGCGGTAGGAGCCGCCCGTCTCGCTCGCGATCTGCTTCAGCGGCGCGGGCGAGAACGTCTTGCCCTCGAGGGCGATCGCGAAGACCGGCGAGCCGGCCCGGCGCGCCGCCACGATCGCGTCCTCCAGCTTGGCGGTGCTCGACGTGTCGTCGCCGTCGGTCAGCACGACGATCACGCGGCCCTGGAGGCCCTGGCGCTCGAACGCCGCGGCAGAGCCGACGATCGCGTCGTAGAGCGCGGTCCCCTGCTTCGTGTCGAGCTTGAGGCTGCCCAGCGCGGCGCCGGCCTCGCCGGCCGCGGCCGTGAACCGGCCGGGCCGCTCGCTCGAGGAGCCGAAGCCGATCACCGCGATCCGGTCCCGCGGCGCCTTCCAGGAGGCGAACGACCGCGCGGCGGCGACCGCGTTCCGGAACGGCGCGCCCGCCATCGACTTCGAGCGGTCCACGGCGATGACGACAGCCTTGGCGTCGCCGAGGTTGTGCGCGACGACGCTCGAGGCCGGCCGGCCGTTCTCCTTCAGCACCGGCGGCTTCGCCGACGGCTGCGACGTGACGACGGTCAGCCGGAGGCGCGGGAACGCCGACGGGTCGACGGTCGAGACCTTCACGCCGGCGTGCGCGGCCGGGACCGCGGCGAGGGCCGCGGCGCCGAGTGCGACACCGATCCGGATGCGGATCCGCTTCCTCTTCCAGCTCATCGGCCGTACCCGGCGGCGAAGGCGGGACGGGCGGCCGTGACGTCCTCCCGCTCGAAGAAGGTCGGCGGGAGCGAGACGCCCGAGGCGACCATCTTCTCGAGGAAGTGCGGCTTGAGGCCCGTGCACGCGAGCGGGGACAGGAGCGAGAGGTTCCTGCCCGCCTGCGGCGAGTCCTCGTCCGGCGGCTTCGCGATGAAGATGTCCTGCAGCGTGATCACGTCGGACTCCATGCGGAGGACCTCGGTGATGTTCGTGATCCGGCGCGAGCCGTCGACCAGGCGGGAGATCTGGATCAGCAGGTCGAAGGCGCTCGCGATCTGCTCGCGGATCGCGCGGAGCGGCAGGTCGACGCCGGCGGTGAGCACCAGCGTCTCGAGCCGGGAGAGCGCGTCGCGCGGGGAGTTCGCGTGGATCGTCGTCAGCGAGCCCTCGTGGCCCGTGTTCATCGCCTGGAGCATGTCCAGGGTCTCGGCGCCGCGGACCTCGCCGACGATGATCCGGTCGGGCCTCATCCGGAGGGAGTTCCGGACGAGCTCGCGGATGCGGACCTCGCCCTGGCCCTCGATGTTGGGCGGGCGGGCCTCGAGCGTGATCACGTGCTCCTGCTGGAGCTGGAGCTCGGCCGCGTCCTCGATCGTGACGATGCGCTCGTCACCGGGGATGAACGCCGACACCGCGTTCAGCGTCGTCGTCTTACCGGTGCCGGTACCGCCGGAGATGAGGACGTTGAGCTTCCCGCGGACGCAGGCGGCCAGGAACTGGGCGGCCTTCGGCGTCAGCGAGCCGAACGTGATCAGGTCGTCCATCGTGTACGGGTCGCGCGAGAACTTCCGGATGGTGAGCGTCGGGCCCTTCAGCGAGAGGGGCGGGATGATCGCGTTGACGCGGCTGCCGTCCGGCAGGCGCGCGTCCACCATCGGAGACGCCTCGTCCACGCGGCGCCCGACCTGGGAGACGACCTTGTCGATGATCCGGAGCAGGTGGGCGTTGTCGGCGAACGTCGTGTCCGTCCGCTCGATCTTGCCCTCGCGCTCGATGTAGATCCGGTCGAAGTTGTTGACCATGACCTCGGTCACGTCGTCGTCGCGGAGGAGCGGCTCGAGCGGGCCGTAGCCGAGGATGTCGTCCGTCAGCTCGCGGACGATCCGGCGGCGCTCCTCACGGGTGAGGGGCGTCCGGTCGAGGGCGAGCTGCTCGGTGACGGCTCGGTGCACCTGCTCGTGCAGGTCCTCGTTCGTCTCGGTCGTGAAGAGCTGCGGACCGAGCTTGGCGATGCACGCGTGGTGGATCCGCGTCTTCAGCTCCGCGTACGGGTCGTTGTGTGCCCGCTCGGGCTCGGGCTCGCGGACCGGCGCGCCGACCAGCTGGATCTGCGGCGCGTCGTTCCCCTCGCCCGGGCCGGAGCCGTTCCCGCCCTTGATGCGATCGTGGAGTCCCATGGTCTGCTCCTACGAGGCCTTCGCGAGGGCCTGCTTGCGGCCCCAGCGCTTCTTGGACTGGATGGGTGCCGCCGGCTGGAGCGCCTTGGCCATCTCACGCACCCCGCGCGAGAAGTCGGCCTTGGGATCCGAGACGACGGCCGGGTTGCCCCGGTTGACCGCGAGCGGCACGGCCCGGTCGCTGGGGATCTCGAAGCGGACGCCCTGCTCGAGCGCCGCCTCGACCTCTCCGCGCTTCATCCCGACGTTCGAGTTGGCCCGGTTCAGGACGACCCGGATGCGCTCGGTCGGGAAGGAGAGGAGCTCCAGCGTCTGCAGGCTCAGCCGGACGTTCTTGATCGTCGGGACGTCGAGCCCGCACAGGAGCAGCAGCTCGTCCGTGCGGTCCAGCGTGGCCAGCATCGGCCCGTGGAAGAACGGCGAGGTGTCGACGACGATCATCTCGTACGACTCCTTCGCCACCTCGAGCAGGCGGCTGAGCTTCGCCTCGGTCACGAGCTCGGCGTCCTCCGGCCGGATCGGCGCGGGGAGAACGTCGACGCCCGACGCGTGGCGAGTCGTGTAGCCCGCGAGCTTCTCGGGGTCGAGCTCGCCCGGCGCGACGACCAGGTCGTAAATCGTCTTGTCGGGCTCGATCCCGAGCATGATCGCGGCGTCCCCGAACTGGAGGTCCAGGTCGAGGAGCAGCGTCTTCTTCCCGCCGTGCTTGGCGAACGCCGCCGCGAGGTTGGTCGACATCACGGTCTTGCCGGTCCCGCCCTTGGGCGAGAACACGGTCAGGACGCGGCCCTCGGCGCCGCCGCTGGCGGTGCGGACGCTGTGGCTCGCCTTCCGAATCGCGAAGACGACGTTGTCAGGCAGCTGCGGGAGCAGCAGCACGTCGGCGACGTCCGCCTCGAGCGCTGCGTCGAGCAGCATCGAGGCCTCGCCGGAGGCGAGCAGGACGATCGGAGCCCGCGTGTACTCCCGGATCGCCGCCAGGTCGTCCTCGGGCAGGTCCGAGGAGCGGGTGGCGTGGAGCACGGCCTGGAGGTGCCCGCCGGCCAGTGCGCCGGCGCCCTCCCGGACCGTCGCGCTGCGGCCGACCAGCTGGATCTCGGGATGGCGCTCGAGCGCATCCGCGAGCTCGTTCAGGCCCTCGCAGCTACCGGTGATGTAGATCCGCGTTCCTTCGCGGAATGCCATGTCTGCCATTACCGAGCACCTCCCTGGGCGGCACAGCGGCGACACATGACCGTCGCCGAGGTGTCGAACGTGTTGGCACTGTCGGCGGCGTCGGTCACCGGGCGGAGCTGGAGCGACCAGTCGCCGTGCGTCGTGACGTGGAAGAGCTTCTGCGCCTGGGCGTCGGTCAGCGCGAGGATCGCCGAGAAGGCCTCGTCGGGCCTGGCGCCGAGCTTGCTCTCGACGGAGTCGGCGCTGGGCGCCCTGAGGACGAGCAGGTCGCGCAAGACGACCTTCGTCACCTGGATGCCGTTGCCGACCTCGAGCGAGCCCACGAAGTCGACGTGGTCGCCCTCCTCGAGCGTGCCCATCAGGAGCTGGTGCTCGCTGCCGGCGACGTCGAACGCGCGGAGCCGGCCCTTCAGCTGGGCCTTGATCCCCTGCTCGCCGAGCGGGCGGAAGCGGTTGAGCGTGATCTGCTCACCCTCGTAGACGCGCTCCGTCGCGACGAGCTGGGCGATCTGGTCCGGCTGCGAGATCGCGCCCGGGACGACGCTCCGCTTGGCGATCTCGGCTGCGCGCAGCAAGTTCCGGTCGCTGACCTCCGAGCCGGACGTGCCGATCGGGATGTCGCGCGCGGCGACCCAGACGGCGACGAGGTCCTCGCCCTGCTGAACGCTCTTCTTGTAGTTCGTGACGTAGAAGATCGTCAGCAGTGCGGCCAGCACGGCCAGCACGACTGCGATCCCGATGTTGCGAAGCCTGTAGGACATGGCGGCGGGTTTCTCCTTCTCTCTACTCGGTGGCTATTCCACGAGGCTGACTGTTCGGGCACCGAAGTCGTCTTCAGGAGCGCTCTCGCTCTGAATGCCGTCCCAGATGACTCGCTCGAACCATCCGTTCAGCTTCGACTTGCTGCCGTGGATGTCGTAGCCGGACAGGTGAAACCCGGCCCAGCCGACGACCCTGTACTCGAGGTTCGACCCACTTCCCCGCACTTCGCTGTAGATCGGGAACAGCAATTCGTCCCCGATTCGACCGTCCAGCGCGCTCTTGACGTGTGACGAGTTGAATTTCGCTCCGGGATCCGAGTAGTACCACCCGAGGTCCATGTAGCCCTCGAGGCCCTGAGAGATCCAGTCGGCCAGCGTTCCCGGTCCCGTTCCTCCGTGAGAGCCGTCGATGTTGATGATGTGGAACGCTCCGGGACCGACCTTGTCGAGCTCGAGGGTGGTCGGGTCCTGCCAGCAGGGGCACCCGGGGCCCGCAAGCATCGGATGCGTTCGCTCGACGCCGAACGGGGCCGCCCAGCGTGCCTTGCTGGGAGCGCCGGAGCGGGCGACGGCCTTGGCACGGACCATCACCGTGCCGAGCCCGAAGATCTTCGCGAAGAAACCTGGCGCGGCGCGCTCGGCCTCGACTTCGATCGTGTCGTTCTCGACGACGCTCTCGCGGAACCTGATCCCGCTGGCGTGGAGCCCGCCGTCGTTGTGGTCCGCGTACTCGATTGCGGCGGAGCTTGCGAGCGAGGTGCTCTCGGGCAGCTCCTGCGCGCCGGCGAGCGCGGCGGCGTCGGCGTTCGCCTGCAGCTTGCGGTCGGCGCGGTACCACGAGCCGACGTCGAGCACGGCCGCCGCGGCCCCGCCGAGGACGCTCAGGAAGAGGAGCGTGATGACGAGGGACTGACCGACCTCGGACCAGGGGTCGATGCGAGGCTCCATCACTCGACTCGTTCCGTCGTCTCGCTGTTCAGTCGGCCGGACTTGACGACGACGCCCATGAGGCTGATCGAGTACGGGTAGGACGCGTGGACGCGGACCTCCTCGCCGGGCTGCCACGTCGAGGTGACGTTGATGACGAGGTCAGCGGGCTTGAGGTCGGTCGCCGCAGTGCGCACCTGGTCGATGACGGCCTGCTGCGGATCCGGGAGGTGACGCCCGACGGCGCCCTTCCTGGCGCCCGCGCGGACGGCGTCCGTCAGCGTGATGTAGTGGTTGAACGCGATCCCAAACTGGATGACCCCGAAGAGGAGGAGCGCGAGCAGGGGCAGGACGAGGGCGAACTCGGCCATCGTCTGTCCGTTCTGCGCTCGAAATGAGACTCTCTTGCGGCGGGGATTCATTTGCGGCGGATTCCTTGCGTTCGTGACTCAGGGCTTCTGACATGCGGTGAAGAAGAGGGGGCGGGCTCCTTGGGCGGCAAAGAGCCCGCCCGCCATGCCGAACGAGTTTCTAGGTGATGTAGCCGGCGACCCGGGTAACGGCACCCTCGATGTTCCCGGAGAGGAGCGACAGAGCACCGAAAACAGCGATCGTAATTACGGCCAAAACGACGCCGTATTCGGCCATGGTCTGCCCCTCCTCACGCGACTGCAGCGACGCGAAGAGCTTCTGCACTTGCTTCACCTCCCTTCTGCTTCTCGGGCGGCAGGGCGGCGCCGCCGACGACAGCAAACCGACGGAAAAAGCGGAAGACGTTCCGGCTTTTCTCGAGCCACTTGCTTTGACAACGCTTGAATTGCTCACGCCGAACTACCTCACGTTCGTGCCTTGGCGTGGCCGCGCCGCCTATGGGCTCTGGTGGCGGAGTCATCGTGCGCGGGAGACGCACCGGTAATCCCTCACCCCAGTGATTGCCGGAAGGCGTTCCCCTGTTCGGGGGAGTGGCGCAAAGAGTCGCTCCCCGATGAGTGGGTCACATTCCGTATGCGGCCGCGGAACTCACCAGAGATCCGCGCCGATGTGGCGGCCTCGGCGCTCGAAGAGAGATGGGAGCAAGGCACATGCCACTACGGAGACATCGCCTTCGACGCCTGATCACTCGCTTCGTCCTGCTGTCGTTCGCCGCCGTGCTCCTGGCGGTCCTGCGACCGGCGGGCCGGGCGAAGATCCGCGTCCAGGAGGCACGAGCCCGCCGTCGGCGCTCCGGGATCCGCCGGGCCGCCGTCAGCCTGTCGTTCGCCACGCTGTTCTTCGCCGGAGCGGCCTTCTCGGCCGGCGCCGGCGACCTCCTCGTGCAGGCTGTCGAGGGCCAGCACGCAGCCGCCTCCGCGCCGGATTCGGCGTCCGCACCGGATCAGGCGTCGGCCGACGAGGCCGAGTGCAAAGAGATCCGCCGGAGCGACTGGGAGGCCGAGGACTCGAGCTGCCCGGAGGAGGACGCCGCCGCGTCCGAGCCCGCCGCGGCAGCTGCCGAGGCACCGGCCGAGGCTGCCGCCGAGGCGGCCCCGGTGTCCGCTCCCGACACCGCCTCGCCCGAGAGCGCGTCGCCCAGCACGACCGCCGCGATCGCAGCGGCCGCCGGCGGCGTCCTCCAGAGTGGCTCCGAGGCGAGCGCGTCCGAGTCGGCCCCCTCTCTCGGCAGCGCCGTCCGCAGTCGCGCGAAGCACGCGTCTGCCGGCCGTCGCGATCCTGCCCCGCCGGTGATCGAGGCACAGTCCGAGGACCGGGTCCATAGACACGAGGTCCGGCCCGATCCGGAGGTCGACCTCCCGCACATGGAGCCGACGATCTGGCTCCACCGGGCGCTCCCCGATCCCACGCCGCCGTCGAAGCGGCTGACCAAGAAGTTCGCGCGCCAGCTCCGCTACGCGGCTGCACGGCACAAGGTCAGCTGGTCCCTGGTGCTCGGCGTCCTCAGGGCGCGGGGCGACCGCGGCGCGGCGCCGGCGTCGAAGCAGGGCCTCAACCGGCTGGCGAAGAACCTCTCACAGCTCGGGGCCCGGAAGGACGAGTGGAACGCGGCGCTCGCGCTCGAAGGTCGGACGACCTTCGCCGACCGCGCCGTCGCACTCGCCCGCTACCACCGCGCCGTCGGTCTGAAGGCGCTCGTCCGCGGTCTCCGCTGGGCCCGCCCGCTGCTCGCGAAGCGGCTCCTGAACGACGACCGCGTGACGATCTACTGGGGCGGTCAGGAGGACATCCGCAACGGCAAGACCGATGTCCGCGTCATCGTCCTCCTCCGCTACCTCGCGGAGGCGCACGGCCAGGTGACCGTCTCGAGCCTGACGACCGGGCACGGGATCTACTCCCGCCCCGGCGTCGTCTCGGCGCACACGTACGGCCAGGCCGTGGACATCGCGGCTCTGGAGGGCAAGAGCATCGCGGGCAACCAGGAGCCCGGCGGACTGACGGAGATGGCCGTCCGGAACATGCTCCTGCTGCCGGCCGAGCTCCGGCCGAACCAGCTCATCTCGCTGCTGGGCCTCGGTGGTCCGTCGTTCCCGATGGGCAACCACGACGACCACATCCACGCGGGGTACTAGGAAGCGACCAGGTGCATGCGTGAAGTGACCCTGAAGCGGGAGAACGGCGACGTCGTCTGCGACCGGTGTGTCGTGGCCGCCTCGCCGGTCTCCCGCATGAAGGGTCTCCTCGGACGCAGCGAGCTGAGGTCGGGCGAAGGGCTCCTGCTTCGCCCGGCCTCGGCGATCCACACCTGGTTCATGCGGTTCCCGATCGACGCCGTGTTCCTCGACAGGGACTGGCGGATCGTCGGGATCGCAGATGACGTCGCCCCCTGGCGGACCGCCGGGCGGCGCGGCGCCAAGGCCGTGCTGGAGCTGCCCGCGGGCGAGTCCGCCCGCCGCGGCCTCCGCACCGGCGACCTGCTCGTCGCGTAGCCGCGAGCCGTAGCGCGAGGGGACTGTCCCTCGGACGCGGCTCTCGGAGACCTGGAGATTGGAACGAAACTGCGCCGATCGGCGCAGTTTTGGCCGGGAGATGGTGGGATCTCCGGCGACAGGCAGCAAGCCGGCTCAGCCGTCGTCCACAAAGGACGGGCAGACGGGCGGAGGCGCGGCCGTAGGCCCCTGCCTTGACTCTCAGCGCTGGTTTCTCTACCTTGGCGCGGAGCTAGTCATCACTAACTTCGAGGGGCACGGAGGTAGAAGGTTGGAGGCTTCGCAGAACGGCGCGCCTGACGGCGCGGTCGTCACCGCGCACGACGTCCAGAGACGGTACGGCGAAGGCGACGCGGCGGTCGACGCGCTGCGCGGCGTCTCGCTCGAGGTCGAGCAGGGCAAGCTCACGGCGGTCATGGGGCCGTCGGGCTCCGGCAAGTCGACCCTCATGCACATCCTGGCGGCGCTCGACCGCCCGACGGCCGGCTTCGTCACGATCGCGGGCACCCGCCTCGGGCAGCTGAGCGACAAGGACATCACGAAGATCCGGCGGCAGCACATCGGGTTCATCTTCCAGTTCTTCAACCTGCTCCCGATGCTCACGGCCGAGGAGAACATCACGCTCCCGCTGGCGCTCGCGGGCGAGAAGCCCGACAAGGAGTTCTTCCAGGATCTCGTCAAGCGCGTCGGCCTCGCCGACCGGCTCACGCACCGCCCGTCCGAGCTCTCCGGCGGCCAGCAGCAGCGCGTCGCCATCGCCCGGGCGCTCGTCTCCCGGCCGACCGTGGTCTTCGCCGACGAGCCGACCGGCAACCTCGACTCGAAGACCGGCGGTGAGATCCTCGAGCTGCTCCACGAGTCCGTCGACAACTACGGGCAGACGATGGTGATGGTCACGCACGAGGCGAGGGCCGCAGCCTCGGCCGACCGGATCCTCTTCCTCGCGGACGGCGAGATCGTCAAGGATCTCGGCGGCGCCGGCGAGGAGGAGATCCTCAACACCATCCGCGAAGTCACGCTCACGTGATCCGCGTCGCACTCAGGGGCCTCGCGGGGCGGAAGTTCCGTGCGGCGCTGACCGCGCTCGCAGTCGTGCTCGGCGTGGCCATGGTCAGCGGCACGTTCGTCCTCACGGACACGATCGACAAGGCCTTCGACGCCATCTTCGAGGACTCGTACGCGAACACCGACGCCGCGATCTCCGGGAAGGCGCCGGACATCTCGTTCGAAGGCACCACCGCCGCCGCACCATCTGTGCCGGCGGGCTTGCTCGAGGACGTTCGCGGCCTCGACGGGGTCGAGGCGGCGACCGGCAGCGTCGTCGACGAGACGGCGACGAAGATCCTCCAGCCGAACGGGAAGGCGATCAACACGCAGGGCGCGCCCTCGTTCGGGTTCGGGATCGATCCCGAGCAGTCGCAGTTCAACCCGCTCAGGCTCGTCGAGGGCGCCTGGCCGCGGGCGCCGGACGAGGCAGTCATCGATGCGGGCACCGCGGACAAGCAGGGTTACGGCGTCGGCGACACCGTCAAGATCGCGACGCTCCAGCCCGTCCGCGACTTCCGCGTCTCGGGCATCGCGCAGTACGGCGACGTCAGCTCGCTCGGCACGACGACCTTCGCCGTCTTCACGATCCCGACCGCGCAGGAGCTCCTCGACCGCGAGGGCCAGTTCGACGCGATCTCGGTCGCCGCGGTGAGCGGCGTCACGCCCGAGCAGCTCGTCGAGGAGATCGAGCCGATCCTCCCGGCGACGGCGCAGGTGCGGACCGGCGCCGAGGAGGCCGAGGAGGCGGCCGGAGAGGTCGGCGAGTTCACGAGCTTCATCCGGTACTTCCTGCTCGCGTTCGGCGCCGTGGCGCTCTTCGTCGGCGCCTTCGTCATCTTCAACACCATGTCGATCACGGTCGCGCAGCGGACGCGCGAGCTGGCGACGCTGCGGACGATCGGCGCGTCGCGGAAGCAGATCCGCCGCGCGGTGCTCCTCGAGGCCCTCGTCATCGGGCTGATCGCCTCGATCGTCGGCTTCTTCCTCGGCGTCGGTCTGGCGTACGGGCTCGACGCGCTCTTCGGGGCGCTCGACCTCGACCTGCCGACAGCGGACATGGTCATCGCGACCCGGACGATCATCTTCGCCTTCGTGATCGGGATCCTCGTCACGGTGCTGGCGGCCTTCGTGCCGTCGCTCCGCGCGACTCGGGTCTCGCCGATCCTGGCGGTGCGCGAGGGCGCCGAGCTCCCGCGCGGCCGCTTCGCGCGGTTCACGCCGTGGGTCGCACTGGTGCTGCTCGCACTCGCGATCTTCCTGCTCTTCCGCGGGGCGTTCACGGACGAGCTCAGCATCGGCTCGCGCCTGCTCTCGGTGGCGTTCGGCGTCCTGATCCTGTTCATCGGCGTGGCGATGATCTCGTCGAAGCTGGTCCGTCCGATCGCCGCCGTCGTCGGCGTGCCGGGCGAGAAGCTGGCCGGGATCTCCGGCTTCCTGGCGCGCCGCAACACGCTCCGGAACCCGGGCCGCACGGCGGCGACCGCGGCCGCGCTGATGATCGGCCTCGCGCTCGTCACGTTCGTCGCCGTCCTCTCGAACGGGATGAAGGCGTCGAACCGCGGCGCGATCGAGGAGCAGATCGCCGCCGACTACGTCGTCACCTCGCAGGACGGCTTCACGCCGTTCGTCTCCGGTGCCGGCGACGCCGCGGCGGAGGCGCCGGGCGTCGAGCTCGCGACGAGCGTGCGCGCCGAGGTCGGCAAGGTCGCGAACGTCGACAAGTACGTGACCGGCATCGAGCCGGACAAGATCGCGTCCGTCTACAGCTTCGACTGGGCGGACGGCTCCGAGGACGTGCTCTCAGACCTCGGAGAGCTCGGCGCGATCGTCGACGCGGACTTCGCGGAGGACCACGCCCTCGAGATCGGCGACACCTTCCGGCTTCTCTCGGGGTCGGGGCGGGCGACGAACCTCGAGGTGAAGGCGACCTACGACCCGCCGCCCTTCTACCAGCTGCTCGGCTCCGTGAGCATCTCGAAGACGAAGTTCGACGAGCTCTACGACCGGCCGCGCAACCAGTTCACCTTCATCAACGTGCCCGGCGATCCCGATGCGGCGAAGGAGCAGCCGATCGAACAGGCGCTCGCCACGTTCCCGGACGCGAAGGTGCAGACGCGCGAGGCGTGGATCACCGAGCAGGACGAGGAGTTCAACCAGTTCCTGACGATGCTCTACGTCCTCCTCGCGCTCTCGGTGATCATCAGCATCTTCGGGATGATCAACACGCTCGCGCTGGCCGTCTTCGAGCGGACGAGGGAGCTCGGGATGCTGCGGGCCGTCGGGATGACGCGGTGGCAGGCGCGGACGATGATCGCGAGCGAGAGCGTGATCACGGCGCTGATCGGCGCCGCGATCGGCCTGCCGCTCGGGATGTTCCTCGCCGCGATGGTGACCAAGGCGCTCGAGCAGTACGAGGTTCGCTACGAGGTTCCGCTCGGCGCGCTGATCGTCTTCGCGATCGTCGCCGTCATCGTCGGCGTCGTCGCGGCGATCCTCCCCGCCAGGCGAGCCGCGCGCCTGAACGTCCTGGAGGCCCTCCAGTACGAGTAGGACCAGCTGCGCTTTGGGGCCGGTCGCGCCGCGGCGTCGACGGCGAGGCGTGTCCGCCGGGGCCACGGCCGAGTGACTGTCACTGGGGCATGGCCGAAGCGGTTAGCCTCGGCTCATGGTCTGGGCGATCAGCGGCGGCGCCGGGTTTCTCGGCTTGCACCTCGCACGGCGGCTCCTCGCCGACGGCCACGAGGTGCGCTCGCTCGACCTCGCGGCGCTCGACGACCCGCAGCTCGAGGGGCAGGTCCGCGAGCTCCGCGGGGACATCCGCGACGACGCCGCGGCCCGCGAGCTCGTCGACGGCGCCCGGATCCTCGTCCACGCCGCCGCTGCGCTGCCGATCCGCGGCTCCCGCGCCGAGATCGAGTCGGTCAACGTCGACGGGACGCTGACGCTGCTGTCCGCGGCCGCGGAGGCAGGCGTCCGCCGCGTCGTCTTCGTCTCCTCGACCGCCGTCTACGGCGTCCCCGACAAGCACCCGATCGAGGAGGACGACCCGCTGCAGGGCGTCGGCTTCTACGGCGAGTCCAAGATCGCCGCCGAGGACGTCTGCCGCGCGTTCATGCGCCGGGGTCTCGAGTCGGTGATCGTGCGGCCGAAGACGTTCATCGGCCCCGAACGGCTCGGCGTCTTCGAGATCCTCTTCGACTGGATCCGCGAGGGCCGCCGGATCTACACCCTCGGCGACGGCTCGAACCGCTACCAGCTCCTCGCGGTGGAGGACCTGGTCGAGGCGATCGTCCTCGCCGCCAGCAAGCGCGCGGCCGCCGGCGAGACCCTGAACGTCGGCGCGAAGGAGTTCGGGACCGTCCGCTCGGACCTCCAGGCGCTGATCGACCACGCAGGCTCGGCCAGCCGGCTGACGCCGGTCCCCGTCCGCCCGGCCGAGATCGCCCTCCGCGCCCTCGAGCTGGCACGGGTCTCGCCGCTCGTCGAGTGGCACTACAAGACCGCGCACCGCGACTCCTTCGTCGACGTCTCGAAGACGGAGCGGATCCTCGGCTGGAAGGCCCGCCTCTCGAACGCCGAGGCGCTGATCGAGACCTACGACTGGTACCTCGCGCACCGCGACGAGGTCGCCGGGGCCGCCGGCATCACCCACCGCGTGCCGTGGAACCAGCAGGCGCTCGGCCTGCTCAAGAAGGTGAGCTGATGCCCATCACGCCGGACGAGACGTGGGACGAGATGTTCGACGAGATCTACCTGACGACCTACGCGTTGAACCTCGCCGAGCACGACTCGCCCGAGGAGGCGCGCCGGGCCGCCGCGTTCGCCGGCGTCGAGCCGCCCGCCCGGGTGCTGGACGTCCCCACCGGGTTCGGCCGGCACGCCCTTCCGCTCGCGAAGCTCGGCTTCCACGTCACCGGCGTCGACCGCTCCGGCGTCCAGCTCGCCGAGGCCCGCCGCCTCGCCGGCGAGGTCGAGTGGCCGCAGTGGGTCCAGGCCGACTTCCGCGAGCTACCGCTCGAGGACGAGAGCTTCGACGCGGTCCTCTGCCTCTTCTCGTCGATCGGCTACCGCGGCGAGGACGGCGACCGCCGGGCTTTCGCCGAGTTCCTCCGCGTGCTTCGGCCCGGCGCCCCGCTCGTGATCGAGACCATGCACCGCGACCGTCTGATGTTCATCCTGCAGGAGCGCGGCTGGGAGCACCTCGGAGACGACGCCGCCCTTCTCGAGGAGCGCAGCTTCGACCCCGTCGCCGGCGAGATCGAGACGGCGCACACCTACCTCTCGGTGGGCGAGCGCCGCAGCGTGACCTACCGCCTGCGCGTCTACACGGCAACGGAGCTCGTCAAGCTGCTCGCCGAGGCCGGCTTCGCCGGGATCGAGTGCTTCGGGGACTACGAGGGCGCGCCGCTCACGCGGGAGTCGCGCCTCGTCGTCCGGGCGAGGAAGCCCTAGGCCGGCTCGGCCGGGTCCTCCTCGCGCGCGAGCTTCATCGAGCCCTCGAGCGCCTGCTGGAAGTGGCGCTCCTGGATCGGCGTCGCCCACTCGACGACCTCCTGGAGCTGCGCGTTCCCGGCCCGCTGGTTCATCGTCCCGAGGATCTGCCAGTGGCCGACCTCGCCGGCCTCGGCCATCGTCAGGAACTCGAAGCCGTCGAGCCCGTCCGCGTCGTCGCCGAGGTAGGTCCGCATCATCTCGGTCGCTTCCTGCTTCGTCTCGCGGGCCTTCTCCAGGATCGCGGTCTTCTTGCCGTCCATGTTCTCCGCGATCTCGGTTGCGCGCTCCTCGGTCTCCACCGCTTCCTGCTTGACCTGCTCGAGCTGCCGGCGGATCTGTTCGTCCTCGACGAGGCCCGACACCTTGTCGATCGTGCCCTGCGCCGCCTGGGCGAGGCCGATCACCTCTGCGAGCTTCGCATCGAGCTGTGTGAGCTCAGCCATCGTCTCCTCCTTCGCTTCGCGGTGCCGCCCGTCTACCCGGACGGAACGTGGCCAAACGTCAGAGGACGACCTTGCGGCCGAAGAGCCCCTCGGCGTAGCCGCTGGGCGACGCCGACTCCATCCCTCGCAGGCGCATGAGGGCGAGGAAGAGGTCTTCGGTGAACCATGACTTGCCGCGCTGCGACGGAAACGACTCGAGCAGGAGGGCCGCCTTCCGCCGCGCCGTCTCCTCGTCCAGGTGGACGAAGACGTTGGGCGACCCGAGGTCGCCGTCGTACTTCGGGATCTCGTACTCCAGGATCAGGTGGTCGCGGAACGTGTTCCAGGTCAGCTCCGCGACGAGCCGGTGGTCCTGGTGGAGGTCGGAGCCGTGGTGGGTGAGGATCAGGTCCGGCGAGACCTGCTCCTTCAGGCCCTCGAAGTACTCCTTCACCTCGCCGCCGTAGCGGAAGAACGCGTCGCGGAAGCCCTCGACGGAGACGGTCGAGCTCGCGGCGCCGTCCAGGAAGGTCGCCGCGCTCGCCCGCGCCTCGGCCGCGCGCTCCTCGCTCGCGCTGAGCACGACCCAGCGCACGTCCAGCTCGCGAACCGCGGCCAGGCGCAGCAGCGTCCCGCCGCAGCCGATCTCGATGTCGTCGGCGTGCGAGCCGATCGCGAGGACGCGAAGCGGGCCGCTGCCCTCGAGCCGGACGCTCAGCACGGCCGGCTCAGCCGGCCGAGGCCGCGACGGCCGGTTCCCAGACCTGCCAGACGCTCCCGCCGCTCGACACGAGCTCCTCGAGCCGCTCCTTGTCCTTCAGCGTGTCCATGGGCGCCCAAAAACCGTCGTAAGGGTAGGCGACGAGCTCGTCGGCGGCGATGAGCCGGTGGAACATCTCGGGGAGGTCCTCGCCCTCCTCGAGGAAGTCGAACACGCGGCGCTCGAAGACGAAGTAGCCGCCGTTGATCCGCAGCCCCGTCTCGGCGATGTCGTGGAAGGCCGTGACGCGCTCGGACCCGTCGGTGGCGACCACGTTGAAGGTGTAGTTCGGCCGGACCGAGAGGAGGCTCGCCGCCTTGCCGCTCGCGCGCTGCAGGTCGATCAGCGCCGGCAGCGGCACGTCCGTCACCGTGTCCCCGTAGTTCGCGAGGAAGACGTCGTCGTCCATGTGCTCCCGGACTGCGGAGAAGCGCTCGCCGATGCTGGCCTCGAGCGGCGTGTCCACGAAGCTCACCTTCCAGCCCTCGGACCGCAAGACGTCGTCGCCGAAGTACCGCTTGATCACGTCGGCCTGATGACCCACGCAGAGCAGGAACTCGCGGTGCCCGAAGTGGGCGTAGTACTTCATGATGTGCCAGAGCAGCGGCCGGCCGCCGACGGGCACCATCGGCTTCGGCACTCGGCCCGTGACGCCGCGCAACCGCATCCCGAGCCCACCGCAGAAGAGGACGACCTTCACCGCGGTCTCAGTCTGACCGAGCCGCAGGACCCCGAGCATCCCTTGAAGGGGTGATCGGGCCGAGCAGCTCGAGGAGCCGCTCGGCGTACCGAGGCGCCGTCGGCTCGTCCTCGTGCCGGAAGTACGCGTAGACCTCCGTGCCGCCGGCGAGCAGCGGCGCGAGCCGCTCCGCGTGCTCGGCGAGCTGGTCGTCCGAGTACGGCGGGTCGCGGAAGCGGAGGTAGCGGAAGGGCGCGGGCGCGTCGAGGTCGTTCACCTGCACGGCGCTCGGCGGCAGCTCGACGCCCTCCCAGGACTCGTGCCGGAAGTCGAAGGCGAGGCGCAGCGCGGGGTCCAGAGATCCGAGCATCAGCTCGAGGAGGCCGTCGTCCCGCTTCGAGCCGACGACCACGCGGATCGGCCCGAGCCGCTCTCCGAGCCGCGTCACCCGCTCTTCGAACGTCGCGAGGTACGTCGTGCGGTAGGCGACCAGCTTCGGCGCGAACCGGAAGGACGGCGGCGTCTGCTCCGCCCAGCGCTCGAACTGCGTCTCGCCGGGAAGCCGGTAACCGGTGGTGTTCAGCTCGACGGTTGGGAACCGGCTCGCGTAGTGCGCGAGGAACCCCGCCGGCTTCGAGTCGGCCGGGTAGAAGCCGGGCTTCCAGCTCGGGTACGACCAGCCGGAGGTGCCGACATACGCCCCCTCTACACTCAGCGGCGTGGCCGTCACCCCCGAAGTGATAGCTCAGGGATCGATCCCGGTCCTCGACCACGGCTTCGTCCGGCTGGACGACTCGATGGCCGACGACCTCTCCGTCGTCAACGGCGCGCGGGTCAGCTTCGCGCGGCACAAGACGGAGATGGACGACTCCGACGCGGGCCTGATCCGCTTCCTGATGCGCGAACGTCACGGCTGTTTCGACGACCGCACCGAGGTGTTGACGGATCTGGGCTGGAAGGCGTGGCCCGATGTCCACGGACGTGAGCGCTTCGCCACCCGGTCGATCGACGGACGGCTCGAATACCAGCACGCGCTGCGGCTTGTCAGGAAGGAGTTTCGCGGCCACATGGTCGGGTTCAAGGGAGCGAGCATCGATCTCCTCGTCACGCCCGACCATCGAGTCCTTGCGAGCGCGATGACGACAAGGGAGGGGCGGCGGAACCCGGCATTTCGCCTGCAGCCGGCGCATCAGGTGCTGTGGAAGGCGCACCGGCACACCGCGACGGCTTCGTGGTGCGGTGAGGAGACCCGGCACTTCGACTTCGACGGGATTCGCCTTCCTGCTGAGCCGTTCGCACGCTTCGTCGGGTTCTTCCTCGGCGACGGGAACCTGCCCCCGCACGCGAACCACGTCGTGTTCAACATCCGGAAGCCGCGTGAGATCGAGTTCCTCAGGCGAACGACGTCCGAGGCCGGCCTCGAGCTCAAGCGATGGGGATCGCGATACGCGGTTCCGCTGACCGACCGAATGCGCGCCCTCTTCGAGGCGTGCTACCTGAACAGGGAGAAGGTGATCCCGCGCCGACTGCTCGATCTGAGCCCGCCACTGCTTCAGGCGCTCTGGGAGGGGTTGCGCGAGTCCGACGGAACCGTCCAGGAGCGCCGGGGGGAGAACCGGGAGGTCTTCTCGACCACGAGCCCCGGGCTGGCGGACGGCGTTCAGGTCCTGGCGCTGAAACTGGGACGGAGCGCCTCGGTTCGCCCTCACGGATTCCGGCCAGGCGACGGCCACTTCGGGCGCAAGCCTCGGTGGCGCGTGACGATCTACGCGCCCCGCAACGCGCAGCCGGCGTTGTGCCGTACTCGAGAGGCTGCGTCGTCGCAGATGGGCGTCGAGCAGTACGACGGCCTCATTCACTGCGTCGAGGTCCCGAACCGCACGCTGTACGTGCGTCGAAACGGCTATCCGATCTGGTCGGGCAACACACCGTTCGAGCACAACTCGTTCCGCTTCCACATCCGCGCGCCGATCTTCGTCGCGCGCGAGTGGTTCCGGCACAGGATCGGGTCGTTCAACGAGTTCTCGATGCGGTATGCGAAGGCGACCGACGACTTCTACCTCCCCGAGGCGGAGGACGTTCGCAGCCAGGTCGGGAAGCCCGGCGCGTACTCCTTCGAGCCCGTCGAGCCGGAGGTGGCGGAGACGACGCGCGAGGAGCTCCGGACCGTCTACGAGGCCGCCTACGCGACGTACGAGCGGCTCGTCGAGCTCGGCGTCGCGCGCGAGCTCGCGCGCGCCGTGCTCCCGGTCGGCGCCTACACCGAGTTCTACTGGACGATCAACGCGCGGGCGCTCATGAACTTCCTGTCGCTCCGCAACTCGGAGACGGCCCAGCGGGAGATCCGGCGCTACGCGGAGGCGTGCGAGCAGTTCCTCGCCGACAAGATGCCGGTGACCTACGCGGCGTTCGTCGCGAACGACCGCACCGCGCCCTAGGAGGGCTTGGCGGAACGGCGCTCGTCGCCGGGGTGCGATGCTCGTTCCGAGGCAAGGACGCAGGGAGCGCGCGTATCGATGAGATACGGGCGCGACTGAGGACGCAGTCCTCGGGGCGAGCAGCGCGGCCCGGCGGC
>DATBMH010000077.1:0-76504 GCA_036554945.1 Gaiellaceae bacterium
GTACGGCTTCCGGCGCACGGCCTCCGTGAGCTGGCCGCCCTCGTCGTAGCCGATGTAACCCGGGGGCGAGCCGACGAGCCGGGACACGGAGTGCTTCTCCATGTACTCCGACATGTCGACCTGGATCATCGCGTCCTCGTCCCCGAACAGGAACTCGGCGAGCGTGCGCGCCAGCTCGGTCTTCCCGACGCCTGACGGGCCGAGGAAGATGAACGAGCCGGTCGGGCGCTTCGGGTCCTTGATCCCGGCGCGGGCGCGGCGGATCGACTTGGAGACGGCGACGATCGCCTCCTCCTGGCCGATGACGCGCTTGTGGAGCTCGTCCTCCATGCGGATCAGCTTCTGCGTCTCCGCCTCGGTGAGCTTGAAGACCGGGATGCCCGTCCACATCGAGACGATGTCGGCGATCTCGTCCTCGCCGATCAGCGGCTTCTCGGCGGTCTCCTCGTTGCGCCAGTCCTCCTCGAGGTCGCGCTTCTTCTGCGTGAGCTTGCGCTCCTTGTCGCGGAGGCTCGCGGCCTTCTCGAACTCCTGCGCCTCGATCGAGGACTCCTTCTCTGCGCGAACCTTCTCGATCTCCTCCTCGAGCTCGCGGTGCCGCGGCGGCGCGCTCATCGTCTTGATGCGCATGCGCGAGGCGGCCTCGTCGATGAGGTCGATCGCCTTGTCCGGCAGGTGGCGGTCCTGGATGTAGCGGTCGGCGAGCACGGCGGACGCGCGGAGCGCCTCGTCCGAGATCGTGCAGCGGTGGTGCGCCTCGTACCGGTCGCGGAGGCCCCGCAGGATCTCGACGGTGTCGTCGACGGCGGGCTCGTCCACGCGGATCTGCTGGAAGCGGCGCTCGAGCGCTGCGTCCCGCTCGAGGTACTTGCGGTACTCGTCGAGCGTCGTCGCGCCGATCGTCTGGAGCTCACCGCGCGCCAGGGCCGGCTTCAGGATCGAGGCCGCGTCGATCGCACCCTCGGCTGCGCCCGCGCCGACGAGATTGTGGAGCTCGTCGATGAACAGGATGATGTCGCCGCGCTGGGTGATCTCCTTCATCACCTTCTTCAGGCGCTCCTCGAACTCACCGCGGTACTTCGACCCGGCGACCAGCGCCGCGAGGTCGAGCGTGTAGATCTGCTTGCCCTTCAGGAGCTCGGGTACCTGGTTGCCGGAGATGCGGGCGGCCAGGCCCTCGACCACGGCCGTCTTGCCGACGCCCGGCTCGCCGATCAGGACCGGGTTGTTCTTCGTGCGGCGCGACAGGATCTGCATCACGCGCTCGATCTCGGTCTGGCGCCCGACGACGGGGTCGAGCTTGCCCTCGGCGGCCAGCTTGGTCAGGTTGCGGCCGAACTGGTCGAGCAGCTTGGAGCTCTTCGCCTTCTCGCCGGCGGAGCCCCCGCCCTGCTGGCGGCGGCCGGGGCCGGAGAGCATGCGGATGATCTCGTTGCGGATCTTCTCGGCGTCGGCGTCGAAGTCGAGCAGGATGCGCGCCGCGACGCCCTCGTTCTCACGGACGAGGCCGAGCAGGATGTGCTCGGTGCCGATGTAGTTGTGGCCCAGCGAGAGCGCCTCGCGCAGCGCGAGCTCGAGGACCTTCTTCGCGCGCGGGGTGAACGGGATCTGGCCGGTCGTCACCTCGTCGCCCTGGCCGACGATCCGGGCGACCTGCGCGCGGACCTCCTCGACCGTGATGTCGAGCGACTCGAGGACCCGGGCCGCGAGACCTTCCTCCTCGCGGAGAAGGCCGAGCAGGATGTGCTCGGTGCCGATGTAGTTGTGCTTCAGCGCCCGCGCTTCGTCCTGGGCCAGGACGACAACCTGGCGAGCCCGCTCGGTGAAACGCTCAAACAACCTTCGACTCCCCCTTCCACGACGTTGCCTCTGAGAAGCCGGGACTGCCGGCCACAGATCGAAGGTCGGCCCATCGTAGCTCAGTGGTCGGAGCCCACGTCGACCGCGCGGGAGGATCCGAAAAGTCTTTACGAGTGCGTAACCGCATCTTCCTGAAAAGCCTTTCGGCCGAAAGGCGAGAGCGGTTTAGAGGGGCGCTCGTAAAGTCTCTGCGAAGGAACTATTCGGCCTGTCGCGAGGCGCGCAGGACCGAGACGAACGTCAGCAGCAGGATCTTGAAGTCGAGCCAGAGCGACCAGTTCTCGATGTAGTAGTTGTCCCACTCCACGCGGTCGGAGAGGGACGTCTTCCCGCGCAGGCCGTTCACCTGCGACCAGCCCGTGATCCCGGACTTGACGCGGTGGCGGTCGCCGTACCGGTAGACGCTCTGCTCGAAGAGCCGGACGTACTGGGTGCGCTCCGGCCTCGGCCCGACGATCGACATGTGGCCGACGAGCACGTTGAGGAGCTGCGGGAGCTCGTCGATCGAGGTGGCGCGGAGGATCCGGCCGACGCGCGTCCGGCCGTCGGCGGCCTGCTCGGGGACCTCGTCCGCGGGAGGCGCCTTGGGGTCGCTCCCGGCGAGCTGCTCGAGCGCCCAGTCGGCGTCGGCCTCGCCCCGCTCCTCGGGCGAGCCGCTCATCGTCCGGAACTTGAGCATGTCGAACTCTCGGCCGTCGCGGCCCACGCGCCGCTGGCGGAAGAAGAGCGGGCGACCGAGCGACAGCCACACTGCGAGGGCCGCGCCGAGCATGAGCGGCGAGACGAGGACGAGCAGGCCTGCTGCGAGCAGCCGGTCGATCGCGTACTTGATCCCGAACTGGATCCCCTTCGGGTTCGGCCGGCGGGCGACGACCAGCGGGACGCCGCCGACGTAGTCGATGGTCAGGCGCTGGCTCATCCGCTCGAACAGCCGAGGGACGAATGCGACGTGCACGCCGAGGTCCTCGCACCGCTGGACGAGACGGAGCAGCACCTCGTGCGGCGCCGTCGAGAAGGTGACGATCACCTGCTGCACCTCGTGCTCGGCGATGACGCGCTCGAGGTCCCAGCTCGCGCCGAGCACGGGCAGCCGGACCTCGTCGCTGGACGCCGTCACCGGGTCGCGGTCGAGGAAGCCGATCGGCTTGAGCCCGAGCTCGGGCTGCTCGAGGAGGCGCTTGGCGATCAGGTGGCCGACGCGGCCGGCGCCGACGATGAGCGTCGGCCTCAGCGCCTCGCCCTGCCGCCGCGCCTGCGAGCGCGACCAGTGGAGGGCGACGCGGCCCGCCGCGAGGTAGACGGTGGCGAACGCCCAGGGCCGGATGCTCTGCGCCGAGAGGTCGGCCGGGCCGGCGAGCAGCTCGCGAAGCGTGAGGACGGCCATGGCCGCGAGGGACGTCGCCGTGACGACACCGCGGAGGTCGTCCAGGATGTCGGCGCGGAGGCGCGGCCGGTACATCCCGCGCGCCGTGAAGGCCGCGAGGACGAGAACGGAGAAGAGCGCGAGCCACGCCGCGGGCGCCGCCTCGACGCCCGCGGCCCGCGAGCCGAGGGACGAGGCGAGCGCCGCGGCCACGAGCATCGTCGAGTCGAGCGCGAACCGCGCGACCGACCAGCTCGTCTCCGGCTGCAGGCGGAAGCGGGTCGCCAGCTGCTCACGGCGTGTGGGCGCGTCGAGCTGCTGCGCGCCCGGAAGCGCGCGAGTGGTGGGCGCCGCAGTCACCTGTGGGTCGATCAACTACTCACCACGCGGGCGTGCGTCGGCGTGGAGGCGATGCGGCGCCGGAGGCCTGCGCCGATCAGGAGCAGCGGTCCGCCGCCGGCCACGAGCAGGGCGACGTCGAGGGCGGAGAAGGGAACCCGGCGGTCGTTCCTGCGCTCGGGCGGGCGGGCCTCGGGCGCCGCCTCGCTCACGGAGGGAACGCGGATCGGGGTCCGAGCGACAGGGGGCCGGTCGGTCCCGAGGACGGGCTCGAGGTCGAAGGCGCGCTCGAGCTCCGCGCGGGTGTAGACGCCGTCGAGCTTGCCGTTGTCAGTCAGGTCGCGATAGATCTGCTGTGGCGTCGCCGCAAACGCCGAGCCCGCGCATACGAGTGCGAGCAGTGCTGCTGCGGCGACTGCCGCCAGTCGCCGTTGACCTGGCATTCGGACCTCCAGTTCCCCCGTGCGACCCACCGCTAGGCCGCCTGGTCTCATCTTGTCTGCGATGTAACGGTCGCGCAACCCGAACGGATACGCATACGAGTATGACTTTCGCGCATCCCTCGAACGAGGGCGCCGGCGGCCGCACCGATTACGCTGGCGGGCGGTGTCTCGGACGGCGTTGGTCACGGGAGGGGCGGGGTTCATCGGCTCGCATCTGGCCGAGCGGCTGCTCGACGGCGGGTGGGAGGTCTACGCGTTGGACGACCTCTCGACTGGATCGGACGCCAACGTCTTCCACCTGAGAGAAAACTCTTACTTCCACCTCACAGTCGAATCGGTCCTCTCGCCGTCGGTCGTCAGTGAGCTCGTGCACAAGGCAGACGCCATCTTCCACCTCGCGGCGGCTGTCGGAGTCCGGCTGATCGTGGAGCGCCCGGGGCACACGCTCCTCACGAACGTGCGCGGGACCGAGAACGTGCTCGAGTACGCCGTCCGGTTCGGCAAGCCGGTCCTGATCGCGTCGAGCTCCGAGGTGTACGGGGACCACCCCGGCGAGGACCTGCCGCTGCGCGAGGACGCCCGCCGGATCTACGGGCCGACGACGGCGAAGCGGTGGGCCTACGCTGACTCGAAGGCGATGGACGAGTTCCTCGCGCTCGCCCGCCACGAGGAGGACGGGCTGCGCTGCGTGATCGCGCGGCTCTTCAACACCGTCGGGCCGCGCCAGAGCGGCCAGTACGGGAACGTGATCCCGCGGTTCGTCCAGGCGGCGCTCGCGGGCGAGCCGCTCGAGGTGCACGGCGACGGCTCCCAGACGCGCTGCTTCTGCCATGTCGCCGACACGGTCCGCGGGCTCGTCGACCTCATGGCCGAGGAGTCGACCGACGGCGAGATCTTCAACGTCGGCTCGACCGAGTCGGTGACCATCCTCGAGCTCGCCGAGCGCGTCATCGCGCTGACCGGCAGCTCGTCGCAGATCGTCTTCGTGCCGTACGAGGAGGTCTACGGCCACGGGGTCGAAGAGATGTTCCAGCGCATGCCCGCGATCGACAAGATCAACGAGGCCGTCGGCTGGTCGCCCACCGTCGACCTGGACGGGATCCTCGCCGAGGTGATCGCGGACCGGCAGCGCGCGGGCGCCACGGCAGTCGAAGCCACCTAGGTGACCGACCCGGCTGCGGTCGACTCCAGCGGCCTCGCGGTCCGGCTCGCGGCCAACACCCTCGTCCTCGCCGCGGGGAACTTCCTCGGCTCGCTGATTGCGTTCTTCACGTTCGTCGCGGTCACGCGCGGGCTCGGCCCGGAGACCTACGGCCACCTCACCGCGGCGACGGCGTACCTGTTCATCCCGACGGTGCTCGCGGAGGCCGGGCTGTCGGCGGCGATCCTCCGGGAGATCTCGGGACGGCCCGAGCGCACCGAGCCCGCGATGCGCGCCTCTCTCCCGCTCCGCACCGCGGTCGGGCTCGCGTTCGTCGCCCTCGCGACGGTGCTCGCGGTCTTCCTCCCGTTCGACCACGAGACGAAGGTCGCGATCGCGATCAGCTCGATCGGGGCCTTCCTGACCCTGCTCTCGCTCTCGCTGCTCCCGGTCCTCCAGTCGCAGCTGAAGATGCAGTGGGCGGTCGCGGGGAACCTCGCGGGCCGGGTCGTCGCCCTCGTCCTCACCCTCGCCGTGCTCGCGGCGGACTACGGCCTCGAGGGCGCGGTGACGGCGCAGGTGATCGGGATCGCGGTCACCTTCCTGGTCCACTTCGCGATCGTGGCGCGGCTGGTGTCGCTGCGGCCGCTGATGGACGTCCCGTACTGGCGCTCGCTGGCGGCGACGTCGGTCGTCCTCGGCCTGGCGATCGCGCTGGGCCAGATCTACTTCCGCATCGACGCCCTGCTGCTCGCCGTCCTGCGCGACGCGACCGAAGTGGGCCTCTATGGCGCCGCCTTCAAGTTCCTCGAGCTCGCGGAGTTCTTCGTCGCGGCGTTCGGGCTCTCGCTGTTCCCGCCGCTGACGCGGTTCGTCGCGACGCGGGACGAGCGGGCGCCCGCGCTCGTCCAGAAGGCGTTCGACCTCGTGATCGCCACCGCCGCCGCGATCGCGGTCGCCCTCTTCGTCTTCGCCGAGGACATCATCCTGGTCACGGCCGGGCCGGAGTTCCGCGACAGCGCGGTCGCGCTCCAGATTCTCGCGCCGTACGTCCTGTTCAGCTTCGCCAACGGGATCTTCTGGCGCGTGCTGATGGCGTCGGAGCGGGACCGGAAGCTCCTCGGGGTCTCGAGCTCGGTGCTCGTCTTCAACGTCGCGCTGAACCTCGCCCTGATCCCCGAGTACGGCTACAAGGCCGCGGCGGCGACGTCGGTGATCTCGGAGGCCGCGATCACGGTGCCGATGGTGTTCGCCGTCCGGCGGGAGCGGCTGCTCCCGGGGCTCCGGTACCTCCCGGTCGTCGCGACCGCCGCGGCGGTGATGGGCCTGGTCGGCTGGTTCGTCGGCGCGCCCGCGCTGATCGCCGGGGTGCTCGCCGGGGCCGCGTACCTCGCCGTGCTCCTCGCGCTGCCCGGCACGGCGCGCTCGTTCGTCTTCGGGGACCTGCTCCCCGCGCTCAGGCGCAGCTAGCGGACGAGGTCGGTGATCGACTGCCAGGCGGGCTTCATGCTGCCGTCCGGCCGGATCATCGTGAAGCCGCCGTCCCAGTCGTCCGACGGCTTGCCCCAGTGGTAGAGGAACGAGGCGGGGACGAAGCTCCCCCACTCGCCGACGAGCCGTCCGAACGCCTCGCGGATGAACCGCGCCTGCGTCGCCTCGGACACGACCTCCTTCGTCGACGGGTGCGTGTTCCAGCCGAACTCGGTGACCCAGATGGGCTTGTCCGCGCCGTGCGAGCGGGCGATCGCGCGGGTCATCAGCAGCCGGTCGAAGCGCCAGCGCGCGTCGACCGAGCGGTCATGCGGCCCGCGCTCCTCGCTGTACAGGTGCACCGTGTAGCCGTCGACCAGGTCGCGGAAGAGCGCCGGGTCGGCGTCGAACAGGAGGCGGGCCCAGTCGACCGACGCGGGCGTGTCCTCGCGCATCTGGAAGATGTCCGCGTTCGCCAGCACCCGCATCTCGGGGTGCGTCGACTTGATCGCCGCCGCGGCGGCGCGCACGAGGCGCGCGTACGCGGCTGGATCCGGGTTCGGCCGCCAGAAGTGGTGGTGCCAGGGCTCGTTCCAGAGCTCGACGGCCTGGAGCGGGCGCGGGGTCAGCTCCGGATGGAGGGCCCAGAACGTCCCGCCGGCGCCGTAGCGCTCGACGACGGTGCGCGCGTAGTTCGCGTACTCGGCGTTGTCGCGCGGGGGATGCTTGATCGTCGGGCCCGAGCTCGCCCAGCCGGCCGAGTACCCGAGGACGCCGACGACGTTCATCCCGACCTTCGCGACGTTGCGCATCAGCCGGTCGCCGATCGTCCAGTTCCAGACGCCCTTCGAGCGCTCGAGCGCGCCCCAGGAGAAGTCCTCGCGCATCCAGATCACGCCGCCCTCGCGCAGCTTCCGGAGGTATGCGAGCTGCTCGTCGTCCTCCATCCAGACGACGTGCGTCGAGAAGCCGACGCGGTCGCGGTAGTCGTTCGGCGTCGGGGGCGCCGACGGCGGAGCGGGCACGACGGGTGTCGAGGCCGCCGGAGGACGCTTCGGCGCCGGCCGGCGGCCCTTGCGCGACTGGAAGCGCCTCGCCAGGCGAAGGACCTTCTGGAACGAGCTGTGCGAGGCGATCGCCGAGCCGCGCTGCGCGCGCTGGGCCGAGCTGCCCGAGTGCGGCGCGGCAGCGGCGAGCTGGGCGAAGCCGAACAGGGTCAAGGCGACGATGGTCGCTGCAGCGAACCGCACGCTCCTCCCTGACCCCTGCATCTCCGGGATCTGCATCGGCGCGGCCGGAGGCCCGAACTACCCTCGGCCGAGGGAACTCGAACGAGGGACGCGAGGGTCCGCCAGCCCGGCCTCCCGCTACTGTTGGTCAGGTGACGTGCGGAGCATGAGCGGTCCCGCCGAAGCGGCCAGAACGAGAGCGGAATGAGACCGAGCGCTGCGGAGGCTCTGAAGGCGGCGATTCGGCGCTCGCTGCCGCTCACGATCGCGCTCGTCCTGCTGGGCGCGCTCGCGGTGTTCGGGCTCAAGCAGCTCCAGGGGCCGCAGAACTCGGCCAGCGCGCGGGTCGTCCACAACTCCACCGACCTCGGCGCGATCCTGACCGGGACGCAGCCGGCGTTCGTCGACCCGCGGCGCGTGATCGACACCGCGCTCGCGCTCGCCCGGTCGCCCGAGCTCTACGCCCGCACGGCCGAGCGCCTCGGCCTGCCGAGGTCGGAGAGCGAGACCCTGCAGGCGGCGACCGCCGTCTCCGGCGGCGACGAGAGCGACGTCATCGTCTTCACGACCACGATGAGCGACCCCGACGAGGCGGTGCGCACCGTCAACGCCGTCGCCGCCGAGTACATCGAGTGGCGCACCGAGATCGCCGGCGAGGCGGTCCGGCGGGCGATCACCCAGATCGAGGAGCAGCTCCCGGCGACGAGCGGCACGCCGCGCACGGCGCTCCAGGAGCAGCTGAACCGGCTGAACGTGCTCGAGACGCTCAACTCCGGCGGCGCGACGCAGATCGAGAGCGCCACCGAGGCGACGAAGGTCAGCCCGCGGCCGGTCCGCGACGCCCTCTTCGGCGCAGCGATCGGCCTCGTGATCGCGCTGATGATTGCCGGGGCGCGCGAGGCCTTCAACACGCGGATCCGCTCCGAGGCCGACGTCGAGGAGGCGCTCGACCGTCCCGTCCTCGCGTCGATCCAGACGCTCCCGAAGCGCGCGACGCTCGTCACGGTCGGGCGCCACGAGACGAAGTTCGGCGACACCTACGCGTTGCTCGCCGCGAACCTCATGCAGATCCGCAAGGACGGCGGCCCGATGATCCTCGCCGTCACCAGCGCGATCGCCAGCGAGGGCAAGACGACCACGGCCTCCAACCTCGCGATGGCGATGGCCCAGCGCGGCCGGCGCGTGATCCTGGCCGACTTCGACCTCCGCAAGCCGTCGGTCGCGCGCATGTTCCGGATCCCC
Organism: Gaiellaceae bacterium; assembly: GCA_036554945.1. Taxonomy (GTDB): domain Bacteria; phylum Actinomycetota; class Thermoleophilia; order Gaiellales; family Gaiellaceae; genus JACDAN01. Next base: position 9,088 of record DATBMH010000077.1, read on the forward strand.
GTCGACGCGCCCGGCGTGCTCCAGCTGATCGACGGGAAGGTGCAGCCCGACGGTGCGATGTGGTCGATCTCCCTGAACGGCGCCGGCCCCGGCCATGCGACGCCCTTCGCCGGCGGCCACTCCGGCAACGGCGGCGGCGCGACCGCCGAGGACGGCGGCGCGACGAGCGGCGAGCTGCGGATCATCCCGTCCGGCGGCTCCGAGCGCGGCGCCCGCGTCGCCCGTGCGCCCGGGACGCAGAAGCTGCTCTCCGACCTGCTGGCCGACACGGACGTGCTCATCCTCGACACGCCGCCGGCGCTCGCCACCGTCGAGATGGCCGAGCTCTCGCCGATCATCGACTACGTCCTCGTCGTCGTCCGCCACGGGAAGGTCACGCGGCGCAGCCTGGTGGCGCTCAACCGGCAGTCGCAGGGGTGGCGCGCGGAGATCGTGGGCGCCGTCCTCACGGACGCGCCCGCCGAGGAAGACGACTACTACTACTACCAGTAGGTCGGCGTGGCCTGGGCGGCGCGGCTCGGACTGACGCGGGACGAGATTCCGGCGCTCGCCGCCGGGAGCTTCCTGACGCTGCTCGCGATCGCGGCCTCGACGCGCGTCGGCGAGCCGCTGAGCCTCGCCGTGCTGGTCGCGCTCGGCGTCTTCGCGCTCGTGGTCGTCGCCTTCCTCGCGGCGCCGCACATCAGCGTGGCCGTGATGATCCCGCTGTTCGTCCTGCTCCCGGCGATCAAGATCCTGCTCGTCCCCTGGATCGGGCCGCTCAAGGACGTGATCGGACTGGCGGCGATCGCGGCGGGCGCGACCATCGTCGTCCAGCGTGCGGGGGCCGGTCAGCGGCGGCCCGTGGATCTCTGGATCACGATCCTCGTCGCCTTCCTGATGGCCCTCTACGTCCTGAACATGGGCGGCGGGCTCGAGCACGACATCGCGTGGGTGCACGGCGTCCGGCTCTTCTCCGAGCCGCTGCTGCTGCTCCTCGTCGGGATGACCCTGCCGAGCCCGAGGCGGACGTTCGAGTGGGCGATGACGTCGCTGGTGGCGACCGCGACCTTCGTCGCCGCAGTCGGGATCGCGCAGCAGGGGATCGGCGACGACCGCCTCGCGGCCTGGGGCTTCGAGTACGACATCCAGATCCGCTTCCTCGCCGGCGAGATGCGGAGCTTCGGGACGCTGGACAACCCCTTCGGCTACGCCGGGTTCCTGATGTTCGGCCTGGCGGCCGTGGTCATGTGGATGCGCCGCGGCCTGTGGGCCGGCGTGGCCGGGACGATCATCACCCTCGGCGTCACGCTCTCGTTCGTGCGCAGCGCCGCGCTGATGGGCGTCGCCCTGGCGGCGCTCTGGCTCGCCCGCACCGGACGGCTCGTGACCGCCGGCTTCCTGACCGCGCTCGTGCTCGTGTCCGGCATGCTCCTCGTCGGCTCCGAGCAGGCGCTGCAGACCCGAACGGTCCGCGGCGGCGACTCGGTCTACGTCACGGTCAACGGCCGGACGGAGGCGTGGAAGATCGTCTTCGACGACGCCTGGGACCTGCCGCTCGGGAAGGGCGTCGGTGAGTTCGGCACCGCCGCCGAGCGCGCCACGTTCACGATCAGCCGCTCGGCCGACGAGGCGCGCGAGCACGACAACGTCGACATCGACTCCGGCTACTTCGCCACGATCGCCGACGTCGGCCTGGTCGGCCTCGCCGCGCTCCTGCTCCTCAACACGCGGCTCGCGATCCTCGGCCGCCGTGCCGCCGTGCGCGGCTCGACCGCGGGCTGGATGGTCCTCAGCCTCCTGGCCGTGTTCCTGATCGACTCCATCACGCGCGAATCCTTCAGCGCCTTCCCGACCGCGTTCCTCGGGTTGCTGCTCGTCGGGATCGCGCTCGCCGCTGCCGCCGAGGAGACCTCCGACTCCGGCCCGCGGCGAGCGGCGCCGGCTCGCTGACGAGCCCGGTGGACGACGAGCTGCAGCGGCGACAGTCGGTCGAGATCGACTTCTGGCGCGACTCGCCGAGCGAGGGCCCCGGCTCGGACCCACTTGGGACGATGATGCTGAAGATCGGCGAGGCCCGGTGGCTCGTCCGGAAGCTCGAACGGTTCCACGAAGAGTTCGCGCGGGCCGGGACGATCCTGGAGCTCGGCGGCGGGCAGGGGTGGGCGTCGTGCATCGTCAAGCATCGCTTCCCCGAGAGCACGGTGATCGCGTCCGACATCAGCCCGTGGGCAGTCGAGTCCGCTCCTGCCTGGGAACGGCTCTTCGACGTGTCGCTCGACCGGACGCTCGTCTGCAAGAGCTCCGAGATCCCCTTGGAGGACGGCAGCGTCGACCTCGTCTTCTGCTTCCAGGCCGCACACCACTTCGTCGAGCACGAGGCGACACTGAGGGAGGCGCACCGGATCCTCGCGCCGGGCGGCGCCTGCCTCTTCCTGCACGAGCCGTCGTGCCCTCGCTACCTGTACCGCGCGGCGACGTGGCGGGCGAACCGGCTCCGGCCGGCCGTGCCGGAGGACGTGCTCGTGCCTTCGGAGCTCGTCGCGCTGGGCGAGCGCGTCGGGTTCGCGGCGAGCGTCTCGTACGACGCGACGCCGGTGAACCGCGAGCCGGTCGAGACCCTGTACTTCCTGGTGCTGAGCAAGCTGTCGTTCCTGACCCGGTTCGCGCCGTGCACGGCTGACTACGTCTTCCGGAAGCGTGGCTGAGCAGCGGGTCTGTCTCGTGGGGCTTGTCGCCGGAAAGGGCTCGGGCGTCTCGCGCTATGCCGCGGCGCTGTCGCGCGCCCTCGACGAGGTCGCTCCGGAGTTCCCGGGCCTGCGCCTGAGCCTCCTCACCACGCGCACCGGCGCGGGGGCCGTCCAGGCCCGGAACATCGACGTGCACGACTTCGGGCTGCGCGGCCTCGCCGACGCCGGGCCGGCCCGCGTCCCGCTCGAGCAGGTGCTGGCCGCCACCCGCCGGGCCGACCTGCTGCACTTCTTCGACCTGACCGGCCCGCTGCTCCGCCCGCGCAGGCCGTTCGTCACGACGATCCATGACGCCGGGGTGCTCCACGGCTTCCGCAAGGTGCGGCACGCGTACAAGCGGCGGCTCCAGCCGTGGGCGCTGCGTCGCGCCGCGGCGGTCGTGGCCGTGTCCGGGTTCACGAAGGACGAGGCCGTCCAGCGCTTCGGCGCGCGCGCGGAGTCGATCTCGGTCATCCACTCCGGCCCCGGGCTCGCCGGCGCGCCGTCCGGCGGCGACGGCGGCGGCCGGGACGGCGGCTACTTCCTCTACGTCGGCGACCTGACGCCGAAGAAGAACGTCGGGTTCCTCGTGCGGGCCTTCGGGCGCGCCGACCTGCCCAACCGGCTCGTGCTCGCGGGCCGGATGCTCGACGACGCGGAGCAGCTGACGGCGGAGATCGAGCGGTCGCCGAAGCGCGAGCGGATCGAGCTCGTCGGCTCGCCGAGCGACGAGGAGCTCGACGGGCTCTACCGGTCGGCGACCGCGCTCGTCCACCCCTCCCGGTACGAGGGGTTCGGGTTCACGCCGCTCGAGGCGATGTCGCGCGGGTGCCCGGTGCTCGCCAGCGACGTCCCGGCGATCCGGGAGGTCTCCGGCGCCGGCGCCCAGCTGCTGCCGCTCGACGACGAGGCTGCGTGGGCGGGCTCGCTGGCCCGCGTGGCCGGCGACGAGTCCTTCCGCGCCGACCTCCGTGCGCGCGGGGCGCGCGCCGTCGAGGCGTACTCGTGGGCGGAGACGGCGCGGCGCCTCTGCCGGCTCTTTCAGTCGATCCCGGAGGCTCGATGAACGGCGTGCGGCTCCTCCTCGTCAACAGCCACGGCACGGACGTGTCCGTCGGGGGCACGGAGGGCTACGTCGCGAAGCTCGCGGAGGGCTTCGCGGCCCGCGGCGCCGAGGTAAGCGTCCTCAGCGCCTTCCCCGGGGCGAGCACCGTGCCCGCCGAGCGGACGCGGGCGCTGCACGACACCGACTGGCGCGACGACCGGCGCCGCCGGCGGCGCAACCACCTGGACGACGTCGTCTCGCGCCCGAGCCGCAAGCTGGCCGACGCGATCGCGTGGGCGGGGCCGGACGTCGTCCACACGCACAACCTGCCGGGCATCACGACCGGCGTCTGGGAGGTCGCGCGACGCGCGGGCGCCGCCGTCGTGCACACGATCCACGACTACCACCTGCTCTGCCCGCGCGTCACCCTGCTCCGGCCGGACGGAGAGCCGTGCCGGCCGCACCCGCTCCTCTGCGGCCTGCGGACGAGGAGCCTCGCCCGCTGGGCGGACCGCGTCTCCCACGTCCTGGGCGTCTCGCAGTACGTGATCGACCGGCACGCCGCGCTCTTCCGGCGCGCGCGGCTCGACGTCGTGCGGCACCCGTTCGACCCGTCTCCGCAGAGAGCGTTCAGGCCGCCGGGCGACCGGCTCCGCACGGTCGGCTACGTCGGCGCCCTGGCGAAGACGAAGGGCACCGACCGGCTGCTCGCAGCGCTGCCGGCGATCGGCGAGCTCGGCCTCGAGGTCCGGATGGCGGGCGAGGGACGGCTGCAGGCGGAGGTCTCCGACGCCGCGGCCCGGAGCCCGGTGCTGCAGTACGACGGCTTCGTCGGCGGCGAGGCGAAGGACGCGTTCCTGGAGGCCTGCGACGTCGGCATCGTCCCGTCCGTCTGGCCGGAGCCCGGCGGCCCGCCGTGGGCGATGCTGGAGTGGCTGTGGGCGGGACGGCCGGTGCTCGTCTCGCCGCGCGGCGGCCTCGCCGAGGCGCTCGAGACGCTTCCCGGCAGCCTGCCGGTGGAGCCGACGACGGAGGGGATCGTGTCCGCCCTCGCGCGGCTGACGGACGGGGACGCATGGACCGAGGCACGCGCCGGCGTGCGCCCGCTGTCCGATCCCGGCGCCGTGGATCGCTGGTTCGACGTCCACGAGCGGGCATACCGAGAGGCGATGGAGGCGCGCGCGTGATCGACACCCACTGCCACCTGATCCCGGGCGTGGACGACGGCCCGCGCGACGAGACCGAGGCGGTCGAGCTGGCGCGCCGGCTGGTCGCAGACGGGATCGACTCCGTGCTCTGCACGCCCCACTACGCGCACCTCTTCCCGTACCCCCACGAGCGGGCGGTCGAGGGCCACGCGTCGCTCGTCGCTGCGCTCGAGTCGGAGCGGATCCCGCTGCGGACGACGCTGGCAGCCGAGGTGCACCCGGCGCTCGCGGTCTCCGAGCCGCTCGAGGAGCTGCGCCGGCGGAGCATCGGCGGCCGCTACCTGCTCGTCGAGGTCCTGCCGGACTCGCCCGGCCCGTTCTTCGCGTCGGCGATGGACCGGCTGGCCGACGCCGGGCTCGTCCCGATCTTCGGACACCCAGAGCGGTCCCGGACGGTCCAGCGCCACATCGGCGCGCTCGACGCGGCCCGGAAGGCCGGCGCGCTGGTCCAGGTCGTCGCGCCGAGCCTCCTCGGCCGGTGGGGCGACGACGCCCGGACGGCCGCCTGGCGCCTGGTCGACACGGGCCGCGCCGACCTCCTGGCGAGCGACGCGCACGGGATCAGGCGGCGGCGGCCGCACCTCCGCGAGGCGGCACAGCTCGTCGCCGAGCGTCTGAGCCAATCGGTCGTGACCGAGCTGACGGAGCGGCGGCCGGCGCTCGTCCTGGAGGGCGCGTGATCGAGTCCCTGACCGTCGTCATCCCGAACCGCGAGACGCCGGAGGAGACCGTGGCGAGCGCGCAGTCCGCGATCGCCGAGGGGGTCCCGGCCGACCGGATCGTGATCGTCGACGACTCGTCCGCCGACGACAGCCTCGAGCGGATCCGCGAGCGGCTCCCCGAGGCGGTCCTCGTGCCGCTCGACCGCCATGCGGGCTACGCGCATGCAGCCAACGAGGGCGCGCGACGGCTGCCCGGCGAGCACTACCTCCTCCTCAACAGCGACGCGTTCGTCCACCGGCACGGGAGCATCCAGACGCTCCTGGCGGCGCTCGACGACGAGCGCGTCGGGATCGTCGTCCCCCGCGTGCTGAACGAGGATCTCTCGCTGCAGCCGACGGTCGCACCGGCCCACTCCCCGGCCGTCGCGCTGGTCCGGGCATCCGGGCTCAGCCGCCTGGTCCCGAACCGCTGGCAGCCGCGCTGGAGCACGCACTGGGACCACGCGAGCTCGCGCGAGATCGAGACGGTGGTCGGAGCCGTCCTCCTCGTCCGCGGAAAGACGTGGGACGTGCTCGGCGGGCTGGACGAGCGGTCGCTGATGTACGCCGAGGACCACGACCTCTGCTGGCGCGCGCGGGAGGCCGGCTGGAAGGTCTGGTTCGCGCACGAGGCCGAGTTCGTCCACCTCGGGAACCGCTCGGGCAAGCGGCTGTGGTCGTCGCCCGACCGCGCCGAGCTCGTCGGGCGGTCGGAGGGGCGGATGATCCGCAGGCACTTGCCCGGGCTCGCCGGCGCCGCGACCGTCGCGCTGATGTGCGCAGGGATCGCCGCGCGCTGGCTCGTCTACGCGGCGATCGGCCGCCGCGCCGCCCAGGCGGAGATGCGTGGCTCGCTGAAGGGGCTCGCCCCCTCGGTCCGGAGGCCGCACTGAACATCACGGCCGTCATCGCGAACTACGGGACACCGGACTACACGATCCGGAGCGTCCGCGCGCTGACCGGGGACGGCCTGGCGCCGGAGCGCATCGTCGTCGTGGAGAACGGCTCGCAGGACGACAGCCTCGACCGCTTGCGCGAGGCGATCCCGGACAGCGTCCTCCTGCCGCTCGAGGAGAACGTCGGCTTCGCCCGGGCCAGCAACCTCGGGGCACGGCACCTCCCCGGCGACGCCTACCTCTTCGTCAACAGCGACGCCTTCGTCCACCGGCCGGGGAGCATCGACGCGCTTCGCCGCGCGCTCGGCGACCCCGCTGTCGGGATCGCGGTGCCGCGGTTCCTCAACGAGGACCTGACGCTCCAGCCGAAGGTCGTCCCGCTCTCCTCGCCGTCGGTCGCCCTCGTCCGGGCCTCGGGCCTCAGCCGCTTCGTCCCGAACCGCTGGCAGCCACGCTGGAGCACGCACTGGGACCACTCCGAGTCCCGGGAGATCCAGGCGGCGAGCGGCGTCGTCTTCCTCGTCCGCGACAAGCTCTGGGACGAGGTCGGCGGGTTCGAGGAAGGACATCTCATGTACGCGGAGGACCTCGACCTCTGCTGGCACGCCCGGAACCGCGGCTGGAAGGTGTGGTTCGTCGGCGACTCCGAGTTCGTGCACATCGGCGCCGGCGCGACCGCCAAGCACTGGGACTCCCCCGAGCGCGCCGAGCGCATCGGGCGCGCCGAGGCGGCGATGATCCGCCGTCATCTGCGGGGAGCGCGAGGCGGGCTGACGCTCGGGCTGATCCGCGCCGGCGTCGCCGGGCGGCTGGCGTTCTACAAGGCGACCCGGAACCGCGAGGCGGCGGCCGCGATGCGCGGCTCGCTCCGAGGCTACTCGGCCTAGACCGCGAGGACCCGGTGCTCGAAGCTCCCGCGATACCGGCCCAGCTGTCCGCCGAGGATCCAGGCGAGCCGCGCACGCCCGCCCTTCCGGCGCGCGTTCGGCAGCTCCAGCAGGACGGGCTTCCAGCCGGTCACGAGCCACTTCCGCTGGCCCGGGAAGCGCGTCCCGCGCGGCTTGTGCTTCCGCTGCACCGCCGCCATCCCGCGCCCGTAGTTGTACGCCTGCCGGAAGATGCCGCCGAGGGAGTCCCGGAAGCGGTAGTGGATCACCGCGTCGGGCACGAAGTGGAGTCGCGGGCCCAGCAGCTGGACGCGCAGGCAGTAGTCGAGGTCCTCGAGGTAGAGCCCCTCGTCGAAGCCGCCGGCCCGCTCGTGGAGCTCTTTGCGGATCCCGAGCGCCCCAGCGCCCGTGTACGGGAGGTACGGCGGGAAGTACGTCGTCGGCAGGCCGGTGTCGAACCGCTGCTCCCGGGAGGCTTGCACCCACGGCTCGTTCAGCTTCGCGTGGTCCTGCCGGCACGCGACGAACTCGTGCTCGCGGAGGGCGGTTCCGAGCGCGGCCAGCCAGCCCTCGCCGACCTCGTCGTCGGCGTCGGCGAAGGTGACAGACTCGCCGCGAGCCTCCTCGACCCCGCGGTTCATCGCGTGGCCGGCGCTCTGCCGTGCCGAGGCGTCGATCACGCGCAGGCCGGGGAGCCGGTCGGCCCAGCGTGCGACGACCTCGCGCGTCCCGTCGGTGGAGCCGTTGTCGGCGACGACCACCTCCCACGGCTCGTCCCACTCCTGCCGGGCGAGCGCGTCGAGCTGGCCGCCGATCGTGTCGGCGGCGTTCAGGCAGGGGACGATCACGCTGACCCGGGGCGAGGCCATTGAGCGGCGATCCTAGTCAGCCCCCCGGCCCGATCCTCGTCGTCGCCCCGCACCAGGACGACGCCGCGCTCTCGTGCGCGGCGCTCCTTGCGTCAGCGGGCCCGGTGGACGTCCTCACCGTGTTCACCGGTCTCCCCGACCCGCCGCGCACAGGCTGGTGGGACGTCGAGTGCGGCTTCGCCGACTCCGGCGAGAGCGTCCCGCTGCGGAACGACGAGGAGCGCCGCGCGCTGGAGCCGGTCGTCCGACGGCTCGTGCTCCTCGGGCTCCTGGAGGCGCAGCACCTTGACGGCGAGCGGCCGGAGGGCGATCGCGGGCGACTCGCCGACGCCGTCGTCGAGTGGGCCGAACGCGAAGGCCCCGCCGCGACTGTCGCGGTTCCGGTCGGCGCCGGCTGGCAGCCCGGCTTCGTGAGCGCGCAGCTCGTGCGCGCCGGCCTGATGCGAAATCCCGGCGCCCGCCCGAGCCCCGCCCACCTCTACGTCCGGGACGTCGTGCTGGACGCGCTCGCCGGGCGCCAGGCCCGGCTGCTCGCGTACGAGGAGCTGCCGTACCGCTGGGGCGGCCGCGGCGACCGCGAGGCGCGCAGCGTCGCCCGGGCGCGCGGCCTGGACGCAACGCCGTACGCCGTCGAGGTCGACCGCAGGGCGAAGGCCGAGCGGATCGCCGTCTACGCGAGCCAGATCCGGCACATCTCGCCTCCGGCGGGCCGCCTCGACGACCCCTCCGTCCTGCCCGCGGAGGAGTGCTACTGGCAGCTCGGAAGTAGCGTGGTGCGATGAGCGAGCGCGGTAGTCCCACGCTCCGGATGCTCGACCGCCACGCGGGGATCCCGGTGGTTGCCGCGACCGGCCTCGTGCGCCGCAAGCGGAGCAAGCCGGCCGAGATCCGGCGGATCGGCGTCCTCAAGGCGTACGCGATCGGCGACACGGTGCTGCTCTCCGCGATCGTCCGCGACCTGGTCGACGCGCAGCCGGACGCGGAGATCGTGTTCTTCTCGGGGCTCGACAACGCGCGGACCGCGGAGCTGCTCGACGGCGTCTCCACCGTCGTCTCGGTCCCGATCTCGCGTCCGTGGCGCACCGTCCGGGCGCTGCGCGCCCACCGGGTCGACGTGCTGCTCGACTTCGGGGCCTGGCCCCGGATCGAGGCGCTCGAGACCGCGCTCTCCGGTGCCCGGTACACCGTCGGGTTCCGGACGGAGGGCCAGTACCGCCACTACGCCTACGACGCCGCCGTCCCGCACTCGGCCGACGTCCACGAGCTCGAGAACTACCGGCGGCTCCTCGAGCCGCTCGGCGTCGAAGCCCGAGCGCTGCCCCGCCTCGAGGCGCCGGGCGAGCTGGCGCCCGAGCTGCTGCCCGACGGCGACTACGTCGTCTTCCACCTCTGGCCCGGCGGCTACCGGAGCGAGCTGAAGGAGTGGCCCCTCGACCGGTGGCGCGAGCTGGCCGAGCAGCTCAACGGGCAGGGCTACGCCGTCGTGCTCACCGGAGGGCCGGACGACGCCGAGCGGACGGCCGCCTTCGCGCAGACCTGCCAGGGCCCGGTGACCTCCGCCGCCGGACGGTTCTCCATCCGCGAGGTGCTGGACGTGCTGGCGCGGAGCCGCGGCGTCGTCAGCGTGAACACCGGGACGATGCACCTCGCCGCCGCGGTCGGGGCGCCGACCGTCGCGCTGAACGGACCCACGAGCGACCGGCGCTGGGGCCCGCTCGGCGAGCTGACGGCCTCGGTCAACTCCGAGCTCGACGGCTGCGGCTACCTGAACCTCGGCTCGGAGTACGACGGGCGGCGGCAGGACTGCATGCTCGGGATCTCGGTCGAGCGCGTGCTCGAGGCGACGCGAGGCCTGGTAGGCGCGGCGCGGGAGCCTGCCTAACATGAGTCGAATGGACGACCTCGGGGACGCGATCTCCCGTTCCCTCGGGGAAGGCGCTGAGCTGCGGGACGAGCTGGCGGCGACCTGCGCCGCGCCTGCCGCTGCCGCGGCGCGCGCGATCGCGAGCTGCGTCCGGAGCGGCGGCAAGGTGCTGCTGTTCGGGAACGGCGGCAGCGCCGCGGACGCGCAGCACATGGCCGCGGAGCTGGTCGGCCGGTTCGCGATTCCCGAGCGGGCAGCCCTGCCCGCGATCGCGCTGACGACGGACAGCTCGACGCTCACCGCGGTCTCAAACGACCTCGGCTTCGAGCGCGTCTTCGCCCGCCAGCTCGAGGCGCTTGGCCGGCGCGGCGACGTCGCCTTCGCGATCTCGACGAGCGGCGGCTCGCCGAACGTGCTGGCCGCGGTGGAGACGGCGCGCGAGCGCGGGCTTCGCGTGGTCGCCCTGACCGGCGGGGACGGTGGGCGGCTCGCGGAGGCGGCGGACATCGCGATCGTCGTCCCGTCGACGAGCACGCCGCGCATCCAGGAGGCCCACCTCGCGCTGGAGCACGCGATCTGCGAGACGGTCGAGCAGCTGCTCTTCGGCGGATCGGAGGAGGTCTCGTCCTCGCCGAAGGTGGTCGACTGGGACACGCTCCTCGACTTGCGCGAGCAGTGGCGCCGAGACGGGCGGACGGTCGTCTGGACGAACGGCTGCTTCGACCTCCTCCACGCCGGCCACGTCCGCAGCCTCGAGGAGGCGCGCGCGTTTGGCGACGTGCTGGTCGTCGGCCTCAACGGCGACGACGCGGTCGGCGCGCTGAAGGGCCCGGGCCGCCCGGTGCTCCCGGCGGCCGAGCGCGCCGAGATCCTCGCCGGTCTCGCGGCCGTCGACCACGTCGTCGTCTTCGACGAGCTCACGCCGGAGGCCGCGCTCGAACGGCTCCGGCCGGACGTCCACGCGAAGGGCGCGGACTACGCGCCGCCGAACGGCAAGCCGATCCCGGAGCTCGACCTCGTCCGCTCCTACGGCGGCGAGGTCCGGTTCATCCCGCTCGTCCCCGGCAGCTCGACCACCGAGATCGTCTCCCGGATCCGCGATGGCAGCTAGGACACCCGCGGTCTTCCTCGACCGCGACGGGACCGTGATCCGCGACGCGAGCTACCCGCGCGACCCCGGCGAGGTGAGCCTCCTTCCGGGCGCGGTCGAGGCGCTCTCCACGATCGCCGCGAGCGGCTTCAGGATCGTCGTCGTCAGCAACCAGTCGGGCATCGGCCGCGGCCTCGTCTCGCCGGAGGAGGCGGACGCCGTCCACGACCGGTTCGCGGCCGTGCTCCAGGAGGCGGGCGTCCGGATCGACGGCGCGTACTACTGCCCCCACTCGCCCGACGACGGCTGCGACTGCCGCAAGCCGGCGCCGGGGCTCCTGCTCCGGGCGGCCGAGGAGCTCCACATCGACCTCGCGAGCTCGATCATGGTCGGCGACAAGGACTCCGACCTCGAAGCGGGTCGCCGGGCGGGCTGCTCGGCCGTCCGCTTCCGGGGCGACTGGGCCGAGGTGGTCACCGGGATCGTCGGACGGGAGGCCGGCGCGGCGTGATCGAGATCCTCGAGCGCTTCCCCGGGACGTCCGTGCTCGTCGTGGGGGACGTCATGCTCGACGAATACGTCTGGGGCGAGGTGCGCCGCGTCTCGCCCGAGGCGCCCGTCCCGGTCGTCGACGTCAGGACCCGGACGTACGTGCCGGGCGGAGCGGCCAACGTCGCCGCAGGTGTCGTCGCGCTCGGCGGGAAGGCGTGGCTCGCAGGCGTCGTCGGCGACGACGACGCCGCGCGCCTGCTCGGCGAGGCGCTCGCCGAGACCGGCGTCGAGGCCGGGCTGACCGTCGATCCGAGCCGTCCGACGACGACGAAGACGCGGATCGTGGCGCAGAGCCAGCAGGTCGTCCGCACGGACTCCGAGGACCGCTCCCCCGTCGCCGGCGACATCGCCGACCGGATCGTCGACTCGATCGCGGGCCGGCTTGGCGAGGTGGACGCGGTGGTGCTGTCCGACTACGCGAAGGGCGTCGTCTCCCAGGAGCTGGCGGCTCGCGTCATCCAGCTCGCGCGCGAGGCCGAGAAGCCCGTCGTGGCCGACCCGAAGGGGTCCGAGTACGCGAAGTACGGCGGCGCGACCGTGATCACGCCGAACGTCCACGAGGCGAAACGGGCGGCGGGGCTCGACGGCGAGACCCACCACGACCTGGACGAGGTTCAGGGCCGGCTTGCCGGGATCCTCGGCGGGAGCGCCCTGCTGATCACGCGCGGCGCGCAGGGCATGTCGCTCTTCGACGGCGGCGCGGCGGTCGACATCCCCTCGCGCGCCCAGAGCGTCTTCGACGTGACCGGCGCGGGCGACGCGGTGGTCAGCACCCTCGCCCTCGCGCTCGGCTGCGGCGCCTCGCTCGAGGATGCGTCCCGGCTGGCGAACGCCGCCGCGGGAGTGTCGGTCGGCAAGGTCGGCACCCAGACGCTGTCGCTCGACGAGCTGCGGGACGCAGCGGCCTAACCGGGTGGCGCTCCGCACGCTCCTCGTGGCGCTGCTCGTGGGCGCGGCCGGCGCCTCCCCCGGCACTGCGGCGGCGCCCGCGTCCGGCCCCCTCCGGGTTCTCGCCTCGAACCCGCGCTACTTCGCCGACGCGGCCGGACGGCCCGTCTACCTGACCGGCTCGCACGTCTGGTGGAACCTCGTCGGCGCGAAGACGTGGAAGGTGGACTGCCGGCGCGGCGCCGTGCGACGGTTCTCGTACGACGCCTACCTCCGCCGCCTCCGGGCCCTGAACCACAACTTCTTCCGTCTCTGGACCTCGCAGCAGCCGGCGTTCGTGGAGTGCGGCCGGCTCGTCCGAGTCGGGCCGCTGCCCTGGCTCCGGAGCGGGCCTGGCCGAGCAGCCGACAGGAGACCGAAGTTCGACCTCCGTCGTTTAGACCCCGCCTACTTCCGCCGCCTACGCGCCCGGGTCGCGGCCGCCCAGCGCCGCGGGATCTATGTCTCGGTGATGCTCTTCGAGGGCTGGGGCCTGCAGAACGCCGGCGCCTGGCGCTGGCGTGGCGACCCCTTCAACCCGCGGAACAACGTCAACGGGATCGACGGCGATCTCGACGGAGACGGCACCGGCACCGAGCTGCAGACGCTCGCCTCCCCCGCGGTGCTGCGGATCCAGGACGCCTACGTCCGCAAGGTGGTCGACACCGTCAACCGCTTCGACAACGTCCTCTACGAGGTCGCGAACGAGAGCGGCGTCTACTCGACGGCGTGGCAGTACCGCGTGATCCGGCTGGTCAAGCGCTACGAGGCCGGGCGGAAACGCCACCCGGTCGGGATGACCTTCCAGCACGCCGGCGGGAGCAACGCGAACCTCTTCCGCAGCCCGGCCGACTGGGTCTCGCCCGAGAGCGACACGTACCTCACCGACCCGCCGGTCGCCACGGGACGGAAGGTCGTGATCGCCGACAGCGACCACATCTGCGGCCTGTGCGCGGATCCGGCGTTCCCGTGGAAGGCGTTCCTGCGCGGGGACAACGTCCTCTTCATGGACGAGTTCCTGAGCGCGCCCGAGCACCGCGGCGTCCGCACCGCCCTCGGCCAGACCAGGCGGTACGCCCGCCGCATGGACCTCCGGACGGCGCGCCCGCTGCCCTCGCTCTGCTCGACGAGGTACTGCCTCGCCACGCCGGGCCGCGCGTACCTCGCCTACCAGCCCGGCTCCGGCGCGTTCAGCGTCGACCTCCGCGCGGCGCGCGGCGACCTGGCCGTCGAGTGGCTGAACCCGGTGAGCGGCCGGACGACTCCGGGCGGGACCGTGGACGGCGGAGCGGTCCGCACCCTCACCCCGCCCTTCGGCGGCGCCGCCGTCGTCTACCTCCGTACGCTTCGCCCGTGAAGGTCCTCGTCACCGGCCACCACGGGTACATCGGCTCGGTCTGCGCACCGCTGCTCGCCGACGCCGGCCACGAGGTCGTCGGGCTCGACAGCCTGCTCTACCGCGACTGCGACCTCACGTCCGCGAGGGACCGCCCGGTCGAGAGCGTGGCACGCGACGTCCGCGACGTCGGCCCCGAGCAGCTCCACGGCTTCGACGCGGTCGTCCACCTCGCAGCGCTGTCGAACGACCCGATCGGCGACTTCAGCCCCGAGCTGACCCGCGCCATCAACTACGAAGCGACGGTGTCGTTGGCGAAGGCCGCGCAGGAGGCAGGCGTGCGCCGCTTCGTCTTCGCCTCGTCCTGCAGCATGTACGGGACCTCGTCGGACGAGGCCGTCGACGAGTCCGCGCCGCTGAAGCCGCTGACCGCGTACGCCGAGTCGAAGGTGCGCTCCGAGGAGGCGCTCGCCGACCTCGCCGGCCCCGACTTCGCCCCGGTCTCGATGCGCAACGCGACCGCCTACGGCGTCTCGCCGCGCCTGCGCGTCGACATCGTCCTCAACAACCTCGTGGGGTGGGCGTTCACGACCGGCAAGGTCAAGATCCTCAGCGACGGCACGCCCTGGCGGCCCCTGATCCACGTGGAGGACATCTCGCGGGCGACGCTGGCGGCGCTCGAGGCGCCCGAGGACGCGATCCGCGGCGAGGCGTTCAACGTCGGCCGCGAGGACGAGAACTACCAGGTGCGCGACCTCGGCGACATCGTCGAGGCGAAGGTCCCGGGGTCGGAGGTCGAGTACGCGGGCTCGGGGGATCCGGACCCGCGGAGCTACCGCGTCAGCTTCGAGAAGCTCGAGCGCACCTTCCCCGACCTGCGGCTCACCTGGACGGCGAGGGCCGGCGCGCAGGAGCTCGCGGACGCCTACCGCGCCGCCGGTCTCACGCTCGAGGAGTTCGAGAGCGACCGGTTCACGCGGCTGAAGCGGCTGCGGCGGCTGCTGGAGAGCGGCGAGCTCGACTCGACGCTCCGCCGGCGGGAGGCGGCGTGATCTTCGAGGCGACCAAGCTCCCGGGCGCCTTCGTCATCGACGTCGAGCGGCGCGAGGACGAGCGCGGGTTCTTCGGGCGGACGTTCTGCGTCGACGAGTTCTCCCAGCACGGCCTGAAGACCGGGCTCGTGCAGGCGAACGTCTCCTGGAACCCGCGGCAGGGGACGCTCCGCGGGATGCACTTCCAGCGTGCGCCGCACGCCGAGGTGAAGATCGTGCGCGCCACCCGCGGCGCGGTCCACGACGTGATCATCGACCTGCGGCCGGACTCGCCGACCTACACGCAGTGGATCGGGGTCGACCTGACCGCGGAGAACCGCCGCGCGCTCTACGTCCCCGAGGGTTTCGCGCACGGCTTCCAGACGCTCGTCCCAGACTGCGAGGTGCACTACCTCGTGACCGAGTTCTACACGCCCGAGGCCGAGGGCGGCGTGCGCTGGGACGACCCCGCCTTCGGGATCGAATGGCCCGATCCCGCGAACGCGTTCCTGTCCCCGAAGGACGCAGCCTGGCCGGACTTCGACGGCTGATGCAGATCGTCGACACCGCACTCGAGCAGCGCCGCCGGGACGGCAACCCGATCAGGGTCGCGATGGTCGGCGCCGGTTTCATGGGCCGCGGGATCGCGCTCCAGATCCTCAGCTCGGTCCCGGGGATGCGGCTCGTCGGCATCGCCAACCGGAACCTCGAGAAGGCGCAGCGCGCGTACGCGGAGGCGGGAGCGGACGACGTGGTCGAGGCCTCGTCCGACGACGAGCTCGAGGCTGCGATCTCCGCCGGCCGCTACGCCGTCACCCAGGATCCGCTGCTGCTCGCCCGCAGCCCGCAGGTCGAGGCCGTGATCGAGGTCACCGGCGCCGTCGAGAACGGGGCGCGCACGGTCACGACCGCGATCGAGCACGGCAAGCACGCCATCCTGATGAACGCCGAGCTCGACGGCACCGCCGGGCCCCTGCTCAACCGGCTCGCGCGCGAGCAGGGCGTCGTGTACACGAACGCCGACGGCGACCAGCCCGGCGTCCAGCTCAACCTCTTCCGGTTCGTGAAGACGATCGGCGTCCGGCCGGTCCTGTGCGGGAACATCAAGGGCCTCCACGACCCGTACCGGAACCCGACCACGCAGGAGGGCTTCGCGAAGCAGTGGGGCCAGAACCCGCGCATGGTCACGTCCTTCGCGGACGGGACGAAGATCTCGTTCGAGCAGGCGATCGTCGCGAACGCCACCGGCATGCGGGTCGCGAAGCGCGGGATGCACGGCCCGACGGTGGAGACCGGGACGCACATCGACCACTCGCGCGAGCTCTTCGACCTCGACGAGCTCACGGCCGGCTCCGGGATCGTCGACTACGTCGTCGGCGCGGTCCCGAGCCCGGGCGTCTTCGTCCTCGGGACCCACGACGACCCGACCCAGCAGCACTACCTGAACCTCTACAAGATGGGCGAGGGGCCGCTCTACTGCTTCTACACGCCGTGGCACCTCTGCCATTTCGAGGTGCCGATCACGGTCGCACGGGCCGTGCTCTTCGACGATGCGGCGATCGCGCCGCAGGGCGCGCCTTCCGTGGAGGTCGTCGCCGCCGCGAAGGTCGACCTCGAGGCGGGCCAAGAGCTCGACTCCCTCGGCGGCTACCTCACCTACGGGCTCGCCGAGAACGTCGACGTCGCTGCCCGCGAAGGACTCCTGCCGCTCGGGATCGCGGAGGGCTGCCGCATGGTGCGTGACGTCGCCAAGGACGCGGTGCTCACGTACGACGACGTGGAGCTCCCCGAGGGGCGCCTGATCGACCGCCTGCGCGCCGAGCAGGCGGCCCGCTTCAAGCTCTCGTAGCCGCGAGGTCGCCGATGGCGCGGCAGGCGGCCGCGGTCAGGCCCGCGACGATCAGCACCCAGCCCGCGAGCTCGGCGCCCTCCTCGATCGCGATCTGCAGCGCGCCGACGAACGTCTCGGCGGTCTCGCCCGCGGAGTACCACAGCGACGCCAGCGCTTCCGCGGCGACGCCGAGGACGAGCAGGCCGAGCCCGACGCGAAGAACGAGGCCGGCGCGCTCCGAGAGCCCTTCGGCCACGCGCCACAGCAGCAGAAACGCGAAGACGAGGAGCGGGAAGAAGAGCGCGGGCCACAGGCCGTGCACCCACGAGTCGCCGAGCCCGAGTTCGTTCGCGACGCGTGTGCCGCCGTCCTCGTGGAGCTGCAGCGTGTCGTCGAGCGAGAAGAGCGCCAGCGTCCCGGCGAGGACGAGGAACCGGCCGCGCTGCTCCTGGAGCACGTTCGCGAGCAGGAACGCGACGAACGCGCCGGTGAACGTGACGACGGAACCGGCCCAGGAGAAGGCGTTGTTCTCGGCGTCCGCGTTCAGCGGCCCGGCGTCCCCGTCGAAGACGAACACGTAGGCGAACTGGCTGACGAAGATCCAGGCGGCGGCGGCGACGGCGAGTGCGATGCCGACCGTGATCACCCGGTCGACGAGTCCAGGCAGCCCCAACTAGGAGCGCTCCCGCAGCGCAGGGAAGAGGATCACGTCGCGGATCGTGTCCTGGCCCGTCAGGACCATGGCGAGCCGGTCGATCCCGAGCCCGAGCCCGCCCGTGGGCGGCATCCCGTAGGCGAGCGCCTCCACGTAGTCGGGATCCCCCTGCTCGCCGCCGGCTTCCTGCGCCTGCTGCGCAAACCGCTCAGCCTGGTCGTCGGAGTCGTTGATCTCGCTGAAGGCGTTCCCGAGCTCCATCCCGCCGACGAAGTACTCGAAGCGCTCGACGATCGTCGGGTCGTCATCGGTCGCCCGCGCGAACGGCGACAGCTCGACCGGGTAGTCGTAGAGGATCGTCGGCTCGATCAGCGACGGCTCCACGAACGAGCTCAGGGCATGGTCGGCGAGCTGCGCCCAGCTCTTGTCCGCCTTGGTGTCGACGTCCCGCTCCTCGAGCCTGGAGCGGAGCTCGCCGGCGTCCCGTGTCCAGAGCCCCTCCGCCTCGAGGGCGTCGACGAGCTTGACGCGCTTCCACGGCGCGGCGAGGTCGACCTCGTGGCCGCGAAAGGTCATCGTCGTCGTGCCGAGCACGTCCTGCGCGACGGCCGGGACGAGCTGCTCGATCCGCTCCATCGTGTCGCGGTAGTCGGCGTACGCCTCGTACCACTCGAGCATCGTGAACTCGGGGTTGTGCTTGTACGAGACGCTCTCGTTCCGGAAGTCCTTCGAGATCTCGTAGACCCTGTCGAGGCCGCCGACGATCAGGCGCTTGAGGTAGAGCTCGTCGGCGATCCGGAGGAAGTAGTCCTGGTCGAGGTGGTTGTAGTGGGTGACGAAGGGCTCGGCAAAGCCGCCGCCGTAGCGCGGCTGCAGGACAGGTGTCTCGACCTCGATGAAGCCGGCCTCGTCCAGGCGGCGGCGGATCGAGGCGACCATGCGCGAGCGGATCTCCGTGAAGCGCCGCGACTCCTCGTTTACGAGCAGGTCGAGGTAGCGCTGCCGGTAGCGCGTCTCCGTGTCCTGGACGCCGTGGAAGGTGTCGGGCAGCGGGCGCTTGATCTTCGCGAGCAAGGTCAGCTCGTCGACCGCCAGCGACGGCTCGCCCCGGCGGGTCTTTGCAGGGCGCCCTTCGGCGCCGACGATGTCGCCGAGGTCGAGGTCGATTTCGCCCGTCCGCTCCTGCGGGCACAGCAGCTGGATCCGCCCTGACCGGTCGACGAGATCGAGGAAGACGAGCTTCCCCATGTCCCGCCTGGCCATGACCCGGCCGGCGATGCGCCTCGTCTCGTCCGCCTCCTGCCCCGCCTCCAACGGCTCCGCCTCGGCGCGCACGGACGCGATCTCGACGCGGTTCGGGAACCGCTTGGGCAGCGTGCTCATGGCGCGCGAGTCTAAGTGCCCCAGATCAGCCAGCCGAGGAACAGCCCGACGACGAACGAGCCGGCGCCGATCGCGACTGCCGTCGTCGGAACCCGCTCGATCGGGCTGGCGGCGGGCTCCGGGTGCGGCAGCCCGGACGGGACGTACGGCGGTGCGTCGACGCCGAGCTGGCGGAACGCGGAGACCCACACCTCGTCGGCCGGCGCGCCCAGAGCCTCCATCGCGTGCAGCGCGGCGCCCTGGCCTTCGTGGAGCAGGGCGATGAGCAGATGCTGCGTCCCGATGGCGCGATGACCGAGCCGTTCCGCGTCCTCCTCGGCCATCAGGAAGATCTTCTTCAGACGCGGCGTCAGCGGCAGCTGTTCCGCCGGCGGCTCCTCCTGGCCTCGTCCGATGCGGTCCGCGACCCACTCCCTCGTCGGCTCGAGCGTGACGCCGTGCGAGTGGAGGGTCCGCGCCGCGCGGCCGTCTTCCCTGAGGAGACCGAGCAGCAGGTGCTCGGTGCCGATGTAGCCATGCCAGAGCATGCGGGCCTCCTCCTGCGCGAGGACGACCACCTGCCGCGAGCTCTCGGTGAACCGCTCGAACACCTAGGCCGCTCCCCGCTGCTCGCGCAGCTGGCGACGGGCGGTCAGCATCGCCCGCGCGCCGCCGCCAAGCGCGACGCCGATCGACCACCAGAACCAGTTCACGACCGCGAAGAACGCGACGAGGTACCACTGCCAGTAGCGGCCGAGGAACATCTGGCAGTCGTGGCAGCCCCGTCCGTCTCGTCCGTTCGACGCCTGCGACCATTCGTACGCGAAGAACGCCGCCGCGAGCGACGCGCCCAACCAGACGAGCAGCCAGCCGCGGCGCCAGCTGGACGCGACGAGCAAGGCGACGGCAGCGCCCACGAGGAACGCGAGACCGCCGAGGTAGAGGAACGCCACGCCGTAATCCTGCCGGGGCGGGGCGACGGAGGAGCTTAGGCCGCTTTGATCTCCAGGATCTTGTACTTCAGCGGCTTGCCGCGAGGCGTTGCGACCTCGACGGTCTCGCCCTTCTTCTTCCCCAGGATCGCCCGGCCGACGGGCGACTCGTTCGAGAGCTTCTGCTCGAGCGGGTTCGCCTCGGCGGAGCCGACGATGTGGTACTCGACCGTCTCCTTGGCCGCGACGTCGCGCAGGCGCACCTTGGAGCCGACGCTGACGACGTCCTTGGAGATCTCCTTCTTGTCGATCACGCGGGCGGCCAGCAGGCGCTCCTCGAGCTGGGCGATCTTGTGCTCGAGCATCGCCTGCTCGTTCTTGGCGTGGTCGTACTCCGCGTTCTCACTGATGTCGCCGAACTCGCGCGCGATGCGGATGCGGTCGGCTACCTCCCTGCGCTTCTCGGTCGAGAGGTACTGGATCTCGTCCTTCAGCTTTTTGTAACCCTCGGGAGTGAGGATCACTTCTTTCACGTCAATGGCCTCCTTGACCCAAAAAAAGCGCCGGCCGAGCGGGCCGTCGCGAAGCGGCGCATGGTAGCGACGGCGAAGGACGGCGTCAACACTTCCGAGCTACCCTTTTCCCGCTCTATGCAGGTGAATCTTCGGACACCCTGGCGGATCGGCCCCGTGGAGATCCCGACACGGGTCGTGCTCGCGCCGATGGCGGGCGTGAGCGTGCAGGCATTTCGCCGCCAGGGACGCCGCTACGGCGCCGGGCTCGTCTGCTCCGAGATGGTCAGCTGCGCCGGGCTCGAGCACCGCAACGAGCGCACCCTCGGCTACCTGCGGATCGCCTCCGACGAGCATCCGCTCGCGATCCAGATCTTCGGCGGCGATCCGGCGACGATGGCCGAGGCCGCGCGGATGGTGGAGGCCGCCGGCGCGGACATCGTCGACATCAACTTCGGCTGCCCGGTGAAGAAGGTCACGAAGACGGGCGCCGGCGCCACATGCCTTGCGGAGCCGGAGCGCGCTGCGGCGATCGTGCGAGCGGTCGCGGACGCCGTCTCCGTCCCGGTGTCGGTGAAGATGCGCCGCGGGCTCGAGAACGGCTCCCGCGCGTGCCTCGACCTCGGGCCGCGGCTCGTTGACGCCGGCGCCGCGACGCTCACGCTCCATCCGAGATCGGCGAAGCAGATGTACACGGGCCAGGCCGACCACTCGCTGACGGCCGAGCTCGTCGAGCTGGTCGACGTTCCCGTGATCGCGTCCGGCGACGTGACCTCCAGAGCCCGGGCGCAGGCTGTCCTGGCCACGACCGGCGTGGCGGCGGTGATGGTCGGGCGCGCCGCGCAGGGGAACCCGTGGGCGATCCGCGAGATCGTCGGCGACTCGGACGACGAGCCGGCCCGCGAGGAGGTCGTCGCCGAGCTCGTCCTCTTCATGCGCGAGACGGTCCGGGAGCTGGGCGAGCGCAAGGCAACGGGCTTCCTGAAGAAGTTCTACGGCTGGTACCTCGGCCGCGGGCGCTTCCCTCGGCCCTTCAAGCAGGAGCTCGTCGAGCTGGAGACGCTCGAGCAGGTGGAGGAACGGCTCTTCGCCGCCGCCCCCGGCGCCCAGTTCGTGCTCGCGCGCCTCGAGCAGGAGCACCCGCGGCTGGACGAGGTCGAGCTCGACCTGCCCATCTCGATTTACGGCGGCGGCTAGCACTCTGGGGTCAGACCCCGAGGGTCCGAGCGCAGAACCAGCGGGTACGGCGCGCCGCTCGGGGTCAGAGCCCTTGAGTCGTCGGGACTGAGATCCGGCGGGATTCGAGAGAGGCCGCGCGGGGAAAGAGCCGTGTCGTCGCACGAGAAAGGGGTGCACGAGATGGCTACGACAGAGACGAGGGACACGCGCGTCGAGGAGAAGGTCGACGGCGCCAGACCGGTCGAGAAGCGGACGGACCCGCACGCAGGGATCGAGGCGGCCCACGAGCGCTTCGGCGGCGTCGACGTCCCGGCCAGCCTGGTCGGGATGCTCACCGCGCTCTCGACGGTGATCATCCTGGCAGGGCTCGCAGGCGCCGCCTTCGGGGTGGTCGGCTACCAGACCGGGCTCGAGGCGGACGCCGAGGATCTCTCCCTCGGCAGCCTGATCGGCGGCATCGCGATCCTCTTCGCCGCCTACGTCATCGGCGGCTGGGCCGCGGGCCGGATGGCGCGCTACGACGGCGCCCGCAACGGCTTCGCCGCCGGCATCTGGACGCTGATCTTCGCGGCGATCCTCGCCGGGCTCGGCGCCTGGGCCGGCGCGGAGTACGACGTGTTCGAGAACGTCGACCTGCCGCAGTGGTTCGACGAGGACGCGTTGAACGCGACGGCGATCATCAGCGGCGTCGCCGCGGTCGCGGCGATGTTCGTCGGCGGCATGGTCGGAGGGTTCTGGGGCGAGCGCTACCACCGGCGCGCCGACCGGACGATCGCCGACCTGCGCTTCCGCTCGGAGAGTTAGGAGTTCCGCTCCCAGAGGATCCGCAGACCCTCGAGAGTCAGGAAGGGGTCGATCTTCTCGATCGTCCTCGCGTGGGGCACGATCAGGTCGGCGAGGCCGCCGGTCGCGATCGCTGGCGCGTCGGCGCCGAGCTCGGCGCGGATCCGGGTGACGATCTCGTCCACCTGGCCCGCGAAGCCGTAGACCAGGCCGGACTGGAGCGCCGAGCCGGTCGTCTTGCCGATCACGGTCTCGGGCGCCGAGAAATCGACGCGGAAGAGGCGGGCGGCCCGCGCGAACAGCGCGTCCATCGAGACCTCGATCCCCGGCGCCAGGACGCCGCCGACGTACTCCCCCTCCGGCGAGACGACGTCGAAGTTGGTGGACGTGCCGAAGTCCACGACGATCGCCGGCGCGCCGTACCGCTCCAGCGCCGCCACGGAGTTGGCGATCCGGTCCGGTCCCACCTCGCGAGGGTCGTCGTACCGGATCGGGATGCCCGTCTTCGCTCCCGGGCCGACCACGAGGATCGGCGCCTTGGCCCACTCCGCGGCGAAGTCCTGGTACGAGCGGACGAGCGGCGGCACCGTCGAGCTGAGACAGATCCCGTCGACCCGGTCGAGGTCGAGCAGGCCGGTCAGCAGGACGCCGAGCTCGTCACCGGTCCGCTCGCGCTCGGTCGCGACGCGCCAATGCTCGCCGAGCTCGCCGTCGTCGAACAGGCCGAGAACGGTCTGGGTGTTGCCCGCGTCGACCGCCAGCAGCAAGCGCTGCGGCTACTCGTCGTCGCGGAGCGGCTCGCCGAGCTTCTCCGCCAGCGCCTCGGCGGTCAGCTTCGGCTCCTCGCCCTCGCCGCGCAGCTCCTCCACCGTCACGTCGCTCGAGGTGTAGACCTCGGCGCGCGGGATCATCCGGGTCGGCCGGTTCTTGTCCCAGACCCAGACGTCCTCCATCCGCAGGTGGAAGAACGGGTAGCTCGGCTGCGGCACGTAGCGGAGGTCGAGCGTGTTGCACAGGTACGTCGCGTCCTGGGTGAGGACGCAGTACCGGAAGAGGCCGAAGACGGCGGTGTACTCCTTCTTCAGCTGTAGCTCGAGCTCCGCCTCGAACTCGTCGAGCTCGTCGAGATGCGACATGCGGATCATTGTAGATGCGTCAGGAATTCCCGGACTCGGCCCTTGCCCGGGATCTCGAGGGCCGAATCGAGCTCGTCGAGCGGCTCGAGCACGAACATGCGCTCGGTCATGCGGGGATGCGGGATCCGGAGGCCTTCCTCGTCCACGATCCGGTCGTCGTAGAGCAGGATGTCGAGGTCGATCGTCCGCGGCCCGAACCGCGGGCCGTGCCTCGTCCGGCCGAGGTCCCGCTCCAGATCGAGCAGCACCGTGAGCAGCTCCCGGGGCTCCAGATCCGTTTGGAGCAGGGCGACCCCGTTCATGAACTTGGGCTGGTCCTCGTATCCGACGGGGTCGGTCTCACGCAGGGACGAGACGCGCCGGACCTCGATCCGAGCGTGCCTTTCGAGCCGTTCGAGGGCGAGTCGAATCGTCGCCTCGCGGTCGCCGAGGTTCGCGCCGATTCCGATGTAGACAAGCGGCATGACCCCGCTATGGTTGCGTGTATGCGCCGGTTCGGGGTCGTCTTGGCGTTGCTCCTCGTGGCTGCGCCGAGTCCGGCGCAGGCGGCTCCCGCTGCACGGGTGCCGAACGACCGCGACGTCGCCGAGCTCGGCCGCTACGGCAGCACGATGCTCGGCCTTCGCGCCGACGCGCGGGCGGAGCGCCTGGTCGCCGCGAACGGCGGCACGATCGTCGCGCCGGACCTCCACATCTGGCGCCTCCCGAGCGCCTCGGCGCAGCGGCTGATCCCCAGGCTGCGCGCATCTGGCGCGCTGCGCTTCGCCGAGCCGGACCGGCCCGTCTCCCGCCAGTCGCACCTCCCGGGCACCGACCCGCTCGCCAACCCGGCGGTCGGCTGGCACCTGTACCGGATCGGCGCGGACAAGGTGGAGCCGCCCGGGCCGGGCGTCCCGATCACGATCATCGACTCGGGGCTCGACGTGAACCACATGGAGTTCAAGGCCCGTCCGAACACGACCGTGCTGAACGAGCAGCAGGTCGAGCTCACGAGCGACGAGTACCACGGCACGATCGTCGCCTCGACGGCGGCCGCGCCGATCGACGGCCAGGGCGCGATCGGCGTCTACCCGACGGCCGTCCTGCGCGCGTTCGACCTCTGGTTCCTCTCAGAGTCGCTCATCGTCCAGGGCATCAGCCGCGCGGTCGCGTCCGGCGCCGGCGTCATCAACCTCAGCCTCGGCGGGGACGAGCCCTCTCGGGCCATGTACGAGGCGATCGTGAACGCCTTCGGCCGCGGCTCGATCGTCGTGGCCGCCGCCGGCAACGAGCGGCTGCGGGAGGACCCGCCGATCTACCCGGCGGGCTTCCCCCACGTGCTCACGGTCGGCGCCACGAACGTGAACGACCTGCCCTCGGAGTTCTCCAGCACGAGCCCGGCGGTCGACCTCGCGGCGCCGGGCGAGGCGATCCCGTGGCAGCACCCGACCGACCCGGCGATCCACACCCTCGCGAACGGGACGAGCTTCTCCTCGCCGCAGGTTGCGGCGGCGACGGCCTGGGTCTGGACGGCCCGGCCGGGGATCGAGAAGACGCAGCTCTTCGACCTGATGCGGAACTCGGCGCGCGACCTCCCGCCCGCCGGCTTCGACCGCCGCACCGGCCAGGGGATGCTGGACATCCCCAGCGCACTGACCCGCGCGCTGCCCCCGATCGACCCGATGGAGCCGAACGACGACGTCGACCACGTGAAGGCCCACGGGATCTTCCGCGCGGCCGCCCGAGCGCTGACCGCTCCGGGTCGCCGCCGCGCCGTGCTGAACGCGCGGGTGCATGCGACCGAGGACCCGGACGACGTGTACCGGTTCTGGGTCCCCGCGCGGAAGCAGGTGACCGCGCGCGTGCGGCCGACCGCCGACGTCTCCGTCGCGGCCTGGGCGTTCGGGACGCGGAGCGTCTACGAGCGCGGGCAGGCGAGACGGCGGGACCTGATCGCGGCCAGCGCGCGGCGCGGCGGCCGGACCGAGACGATCAAGGTCGACAACGAGCGCAAGCGCGGCTTCTGGGCGTACCTCGACGTCTTCCCCGCGAAGGGCGTGCGCAGCGCGCGCTACGCGCTCGAGATCACCTCTCGCGCACTGCCGTCGCGGCCGAGTACTCGACGCTGAGACCGGCCGGCGCGATGCCGGGCTTGCGCACGCGCACCGACACGCGGCTAGCCGGGAAGCGGATGGCCAGCTCGTCGGCGACCGCCGCAGCCAGCGCCTCGATCAACCGGTACTGGCGTCCGTCCGAGAACTCGCGGACGCACGCGGCGACCGCGCGGTAGTCCACGGTCGCCTCGAGGCGGTCGTCGGCCGGCTCCTCGAGCGTGAGCGCCACGTCGTAGAAATACGTCCGCCCCGACTCCCGCTCCTCGTCGTCGACGCCGTGGCGCCCGAAGACCTCGAGGCCGACGAGCTCGACGATCACCCGACGACCGCCCGCGCCGTCGTGAGCCCCTCCACGTGCTCCTTCACGTCGTGCACGCGCAGGATCGTCGCACCCCGCTCGTAGGCGGTGACGGCGGCGGCGATGCTGGCGGACAGCGGCCCGGTGGTCGCGTCGGGGTCGCCCAGGAGCCTTCCGAGCGAGCGCTTCCGCGAGAAGCCGACGACGACCGGGCGGCCGAGGGCCGTCAGCTCGTCGAGGCGCCGGACGAGCTCGAAGTTGTGCTCGACGGCCTTCCCAAACCCGATGCCCGGGTCGAGGCAGACCAGCTCCTCGCGGATGCCGGCGTCGACGGCGAAGCGGAGCCGCTCCTCGAGGAATGCCTTCACGTCGGAGACGACGTCGTCGTAGGTCGGGCTCGCCTGCATCGTCCGAGGCTCGCCCTGCATGTGCATCAGGCAGACGTAGGCCTCGGCCTCGGCGACGACCCCCGCGAGCTCCGGGTCGCCGCGCAGGGCCGTCACGTCGTTGACGAGCTCCGCGCCGAGGTCGAGCGCGCGGCGGGCGACCTCGGCCTTCGTGGTGTCGATCGAGACCGGCAGCCCGTCGAGCTGCTCCAGCACCGGGACGACGCGCCGCAGCTCCTCGTCCAGCGGGACGCCCTCCGACCCGGGGCGGGTCGACTCGCCGCCGACGTCCACGATCGCCGCGCCCTCGTCGACCATGCGACGGGCCGAGGCGACGGCGTCCTCCGTGCGGAAGTTGACGCCGCCGTCGGAGAACGAGTCGGGCGTGACGTTGACGATCCCCATCACCGAGGGGCGCGGAAACCGCTCCGTGATCGGCAGACGTCCACTCAGCACGGCGCAAGCCTAGGGGCGCGGCGTTTCCCTGGGGTCAGACCCTGAACGCCCCGCCGCACGGCGAGGGTGACCGAGCGCCGTCGCGAGCCGCCTTGGGGTCAGACCCCTTGACACGCCGGGACTCAACCGGCCGCTCCGGACCTGGCGGCAGCGGGGCGGCTTAGATCGAGCCGCTGAAGGTGTCGCAGGCGGCGGGCCGGCCCTGCTCGTAGCCGCGCGAGAACCAGCGGCGGCGCTGCTCGGACGAGCCGTGCGTCCAGCTCTCGGGCGAGACCTGCCCCTGGGTCTGCTCCTGGATCCGGTCGTCACCGATCGCTGCGGCTGCGTCCAGCGCCTCGTTGATGTCGGCTTGGGTCAGCGGGTCGAGCAGCCCCGTCTCGACGGCGTTGGCGGCCCAGACGCCTCCGTAGCAGTCGGCCTGCAGCTCCGAGCGGACGGCGCGGCTCTCCGGTCCCTGCCGGTCGTTCCCGATCCGGTCGAGCACACCGGTGAGGTTCTGGACGTGGTGGCCGTACTCGTGCGCGATCACGTATGCCTGCGCGAACGGGCCTCCCCCGGCGCCGAAGCGGGACTGGAGCTCGTCGAAGAAGCCGAGGTCGATGTAGACGCGCTGGTCGCGCGGGCAGTAGAAGGGCCCGACCTGCGAGCTCGCGAACCCGCAGCCCGTCTGCACCTGGTCGGTGAAGAAGACCGTGTTCGCGTACTGGTACTCCCGGTTGCTGCGCTGGAAGACGCCGTTCCAGAACGCCTGCACGGAGTTCACGACGCCGACGATCCGGCAGTCCTGCCGCTCGTTCGCGTCGTCGGCGTCACGGCATTCCTGCTGGACCTCGCTGGGCCCCTGGCCGACCTGTTGCTGGTCGAGCGGCCCCAGCTGGCCGAGGCCCTCGCCGCCCGACAGCACGGCGAGGAGGAGGTAGATGACGACTGCGGCGAGCCCGATGCCTCCGCCGCCGACCGCCAGCCCTCCTGGGCCCATGCGGCGGCCACGGACGTCCGTGACCTGGCCGGGATCGAGGCGTGCGCCGCGGCGGAAGCGCATGGCGCATCCTTTCCCATCACGCCGGGCGCTGAATCAGCCAGAGCCCCGCGACGATCGCCGCACCGCCGAGGACGAGGTTGAGGCCCAGCGCCTCGCCGAGCAGCGTCACCGACGCGAGCACGCCGAAGATCGGGACGAGCATCGCGAACGCGGCGGCGCGTGCCGGGCCGATCCTGCCCACGCCTTCGTAGAAGAGGACGAATGCGAGCACCGTCCCGAACACGGCGAGGTAGAGCATCGGCACCCAGGCGTCGGCCCCGGCGTCCTCGAGTTCGCGCCAGCCCCGTTCGGCCAGGCTGAACGGGATCAGCATCGCGGTCCCGGTCGCCGTGGCGTACAGCGTGGAGGTGACCGCGCCGAAGCGCGCGATCGCCGGCCTGCCGATCAGCAGGTAGATCGCCCAGCAGAACGCACCGGCGACGAAGAGCGCGGCGCCCGCGACCCGGTCGGCGTCGAGGTCGCCTCCCGGCTTCACCACGGCCACGAGCCCGACGAACGCGAGCACGAGCCCCACGACCCCGGGCCGCGACACGCGCTCGCGCAGCACCGCCCAGCCGAGCAGCACGGTGAACACCGGCGCGAACCCGGGGACGATCACCGCACCGTCCGTCGCGGGCGCCAGCTCGAGCCCGTAGAGGAAGAAGACGTTGTAGCCCGCGACCGCCGTCGCGCCCAGCGCGAGGACGAGCGGGAGGTTCGACCAGCCGGGCGCACGGATCGGCCCGTGCCGCCACGCGACCCAGATCGCCAGAAGGACAGTCGCGATGCTGAACCGCACCGCGGCGACCGTGAACGGCCCGGCCTCCTCCACGGCGAGCTTGCCGGCAGGCCACGTGCCGCCGAAGCAGACGGCCATCCCGAGCAAGGCGAGGTACGCCGTCCGTTCGCGCATCCGAAAACCCTATGCCGAGGAACGGGCTTCGCCCGTTCCTCCATTGACGCGGCAAGGTGAAGCGAGCGACGCGTCTGGGCCGCGCGGCGCGGAGCGCCGCCCGGCTTCATCCGGAGGGCGCTAGCCCTTCGCCGGATCGGGCGGCGGCGGCTGCATCATCGCGCCGGGCACCGGGAACGGCTTCGGCTTCGGCGCCGGCTTCCGCTCGCGGGACGGCTCCTCGGCGGCGGGGGCCGGAGCCTCCTCCGGGAAGACCTCTTCCTCGGGCGCGCCCTCGAGCAGCCGCAGGAACTGGTCCTTGTCGATCGTCTCGCGCTCGATCAGGATCGCCGAGAGGCGGTGCAGCTCGTCCATGTGCTCCTGGAGCACCTTGTGCGCCCGCTGATGCGCCTCCTCGATCACGCGGCGGATCTCCTCGTCGATCTCGCGCGCGACCTCCTCGGAGTAGTCGGGCTCGGCGGACATCTCGCGGCCCAGGAACGGCATGTCGTGGTTCCGGCCGAGGACACGCGGGCCGAGCTTCTCGCTCATCCCGAAGCGCATGATCATCTGCTTCGCGGTGTGGGTGACCTTCTCGAGGTCGTTCGCGGCGCCGGTGGTGACCTCGTTGAAGACGAGCTCCTCCGCCGCGCGGCCGCCGAGGGTCGCAGCGAGCTGGTCCATGAGCGTCGACTTCCGCGTCAGGTAACGGTCCTCGCGCGGCAACGAGATCGTGTAGCCCAGCGCCTGGCCGCGGGAGATGACCGAGATCTTGTGGACGTCCGTGTCCTGGTCGAGGTAGTGGCCGACGAGGGCGTGGCCCATCTCGTGGTAGGCCG
Source organism: Gaiellaceae bacterium (assembly GCA_036554945.1). Taxonomy (GTDB): domain Bacteria; phylum Actinomycetota; class Thermoleophilia; order Gaiellales; family Gaiellaceae; genus JACDAN01. The sequence goes on from DATBMH010000077.1 coordinate 38,577, forward strand.
TGACCTTGCGCTCCTCCTCGGAGAGCAGGCGCGTCTTCTTCTCGGGGCCGGCGATGACCCGCATGACGCCTTCCTCGAGCTCCTCCTGGCCGATCGTCTTCCTGCCGCGGCGCGCCGCGAGCAGCGCAGCCTCGTTGACGAGGTTCGCGAGGTCGGCGCCGGTGAAGCCCGGGGTACCGGCGGCGAGCGTGTCGAGGTCGACCTCGCCGTCGATCGGCTTGCCCTTCGCGTGCACCTCGAGGATCTTCTTGCGGCCGGTGCGGTCGGGCCGGTCGACGACGATCTGGCGGTCGAAGCGGCCGGGGCGCAGCAGCGCCGGGTCGAGGATGTCGGGCCGGTTCGTCGCGGCGATCAGGATGATGTTGTCCTTCATCTCGAAGCCGTCCATCTCGACGAGCAGCTGGTTGAGCGTCTGCTCGCGCTCGTCGTGCCCGCCGCCGAGGCCGGCGCCGCGATGGCGGCCGACCGCGTCGATCTCGTCCATGAAGACGATGCACGGCGAAGCCTGCTTGGCCTGCTCGAACAGGTCGCGGACGCGCGAGGCGCCGACGCCGACGAACATCTCGACGAAGTCGGAGCCCGAGATCGAGAAGAACGGGACGCCTGCCTCACCGGCGACCGCGCGTGCGAGGAGCGTCTTGCCGGTGCCGGGCGGCCCGTAGAGCAGCACGCCCTTCGGGATCCGCGCGCCGAGCGCCTGGAACTTCTTGGGGTTCTCGAGGAACTCCTTGATCTCGTGCAGCTCCTCGACGGCCTCGTCGACGCCGGCGACGTCCTTGAACCCGATCTTCGGCGAGTCCGGCGTCATCCGCTTGGCTCGGCTCTTGCCGAAGCTCATCACCTTCGAGCCGCCGCCCTGCACCTGGTTCATCAGGAAGATCCAGAAGGCGATCAGGATCACGAACGGCAACAGCGAGGTCAGGAGCGACCACCACGGCGACCCGCCGACGGCCTTCGAGTCGAAGGTGACGTTCTTCTGTCGGAGCACCCGCTCGAAGTCGCGCAGCGACTCCGGGCTCGGGTAGGCGACCTTGATCTTCTTGCCCTCCTCGCCGTTGGCCGCGGCGTACTCGACCGTGAGCTGCTGCTTGTTCGGGTTCGCGACGATCTCGTTGATCGCCGGCTCCCCGCGGTCGACCTGCTGCTGGAGCTCGGAGTAGGTGACCTTCTCCTTCGGCTTGTCGTTCATCAGCGTCTGACTCGCCAGGTAGACGAGCAGGACGATGACGATCAGCGGGAAGAGTGCAGAGCGAAAGAACCGATTCATGGGCGGTATACGGCCAGGGTAGCAGCGTGCTTACGTTTCAAACCTGCCCCAAAAGGGGTGATCAACCGGCGGCTGCATCGTCGTCCAGTACGCCGACGTAGCGGAGGTTCCTGTACCGCTCCGCGAAGTCGAGCCCGTAGCCGACGACGAAGCGGTTCGGGATCTCGAAGCCGGTGTACCGGACCGGGACGTCGACCTCCCGGCGCTCGGGCTTCGTCAGCAGCGCGCAGATCTCGAGCGACGCCGGATTGCGAGCGCCGAGCGTCCTCTTGAGATACGAGAGCGTGAGGCCCGAGTCGATGATGTCCTCGACGACGAGGACGTTGCGGCCCTCGATCGTCTCGTCCAGGTCCTTGAGGATCCGCACCACGCCCGACGAGTCCGTCGACGCGCCGTAGCTCGAGATGGCCATGAAGTCGACCTCGCACGGCACCGTGATGTGCCGCATCAGGTCGGCCATGAAGAAGACGGCCCCCTTGAGGACGCCGACCAGCAGCAGGTCCTTGCCGGCGTAGTCGGCGGAGATCTCCCCGCCGAGCTCGGCGATGCGTTCGCGGAGTGCGTCCTCCTCGATCAGGATCTCCGACACGCCCTGCTCGACCTCAGTCTGAAACGCGCTCAACCACGACCCCCTCCGCCTCGACGATACCGGGGACTGCGACGACCTCGTCGCCGCGCACCACGAGCGGCCAGGCCTCTCGTTCCGAGCGCGGCACTTTGGCGTCCACGAACACATCCTGAAGCTTCTTGCGCCGGCCTGCGAGCCGATCTCCCGCACGCCATCCCCGGACCCGCAGCCCGGGCAGCTCGGTCCGGATCCGCCAGGGGCCCCAGCGCACCTCGTGGTCGAGTGCGACCGGGCTCCGCTCGAGCCAGACACGGTCGTACTCGCGAACCGCGTGCACGCCGCCGCCGAGGTCGGCCCGCGCCGAGCCGGCGGCGCTCTCGAGCAGCGCGTCGAGCGGGCTCGGCCGGCCCTCGGCGAGCGCGAGCAGGTTCTGCTCCGCCCGTTCGTCGAGCCGGCGGAGAAGCGGGAGGATCTCGTTGCGGATCAGGCCGCGCTTCGTGTCCGCGTTGGACGAGTCGGTGCGGTACGGCAGCCCTACGGCTGCGCAGTACGCCTCCGTGTCCTCGCGTCGCACGGTGAGCAGCGGCCGGACGACCCCGTCCTCGCGCCTCGGCTTGATCCCGCCCGGCTTCCCGCTCGAGACGAGCCGGTAGACGACCGTCTCGACCTGGTCCGTGGCCGTATGGCCGGTCGCGCGCAACCGGTCGCTCGCGAACGAGTAGCGCAGCTCGCGGAGCTCGGCCTCCGTCGTGCCCGGGGCGTCGACCACCTCCGCACCGAGCGCCTCCGAGCAGAAGCGCGCATCCGCGTCGGACTCCTCACCGCGGAGATGGTGGTTCACGTGCAGCGCCGAGACCGCGTACCCGAGCTCGCGGAGCGCATGCCACAGCGCGGAGGAATCGGCGCCGCCGGAGACGAGGCAGGTGATCTCGCCGCCCGGCGGGATCAGCTCGTGGCGGCGGATCTGCTCTTCGACGCGTCTGCGGAAGGCGTCAGGGCCCATGGGCCTATTGTGGCCGCCGGTTCTCGAGGTAGGACGCGAGCATCAGCACCGCCCAGCGCGCGACCCACAGCCCGACGAGGAGCAGGAGGAGGCGCCTCACGTGTACACCGGGTCCTGGACCCAGGCCTCGATTCGCTCGACGGCCGCGCGCAGGCTCTCCTCGTAGAGGATGTGTGGCTCGGCCGGGGTGATCAGCGGCATCTTCGCGGAGGGTGCCCGGCCGTCGGCGGCCGCCAGCGCGAAGGCGATCGGGAGCGAATGGCACACGATGAGGATCGTCTCCTCGGGGCGGTCGAGCAGGAAGCGGAACCCGCGCGCGTAGCGCTTCGCGATCGCAACCCGGGCCTCGCCGTCGCCCGGAGGCGCGTCGAGCGGCCCGTGCGTCCCCGCCCACTTACGGTACTCGGCGAGCGGCTTCCCCTCGAACGAGCCGTAGAACGGGTCGTTGAGGTCGCGCAGCACGATCCGCGGGACCCGGCGGTCGCCCAGGATGAGATCGGCGGTGTCGCGTGTTCGCCCGAACTCGGTCACCGTGCAGAGGTCGATCGGCTCGCCCGCGAGGCGGTCGTAGAGCCACCGGGCCTGCTGCTTTCCCTCCTCCGTCAGGCCGACGACGACGGAGGGGTCACCGTTCACCAGGGCACGGGCGGAGTACTCGCTCTCGCCGTGCCGCACGAAGATCGCGCGCTCCACCAGGGCACTAAAACAGGACGGAGCGATAGCTGCCGACCCGGGACATGCCGACGGCCTCGTACAGGTGGATCGCCGCCGGGTTGTCGGCTCGCACGAAGAGGCAGACGCGCGGCACGCGCCTCAGCAGCAGCCGCACGAGGTCGCGCAGACCGCGTTGAGCGTAGCCCTGCCCGCGCGCCACGGGATCGACCCAGACCTGCTGGAGCTGGACGGCGTGCGGCGTCCAGGCGGACGCCTCGGCCTTGAAGAGGATCGTGTCGCCCTCCGACCAGATCCAGGACCGGCCCTCCTCGATCTGCTGGAGCGTCCGACGCCGGAACCCGTCGGCGTCCGCCGCCATCGGGTCGAGGCCGAGCTCCCCTTCGTGCGTCGCGGCACAGGCCGGCAGCAGGAGCTCGAAGTCCTTCTTCTTCGCCGCGCGGAGCTCGGTCTCGCCCGGCTCCGGCGCCTCCGCGATCGCGAACACCGGCTGGCCCGGCCGGTCCTCCCGCGGCGTCGGCATGCGGTCCCGCGCAGCGGCCCACAGGTCGGAAACCGCGGCCTCGCTCCCGATGATCATCTTCGGCCTCGCGGTGGCCGCGACGTCGGCGAAGACGCCGCACCCGACGCCCGACGGGACGAGGTTGGCGCCGATGTGGCAGAGCGCCGTGACCCGCTCGCCCGTCACCGCCGCAACCAGCCGTCCCGGCCCCCGCCGCGCCGCCTCCTCGAGGTAGACGCGCTCCACCGGATCCTCCGCGCAGAACTCGAGGACCCGGTCGAGTCGGGGCTCGATCAGCCGTGTCGCCTCCGAAACCATCAAACCCTTTACGGTGGTTTCTAACTCCGCTACTCTGCGTGCATGCTGCCCGATCCTGGGGACAGGGAGCCGGCTCCAGAGCCGCTGAGGATGGTCCAGGCCTTTGTGAACACCGTCGACGTCGAGAACGGAATCGAGGAGCTCACCGATCCGGAGAGCCTCCGCGAGATCCTCACCCGGATCGGCGCGCTCGACGAGGGTGCGCCCGCGCTGACCCGCGCCGACGTCCGCCGCGCGCTGGCCGTCCGCGAGGCGCTCCGCAGTCTTCTGCATGCGAACGTCGGACTGGCGCCGGACCCGAAGGCGCTCGAGCTGCTCGACGAGACCGGCGCCGCGGGCGCACTGGCCGTCCGCTTCGGGGGGGACGGCGGGGCGTCGCTGGCGTCCGACGGCTCGACGCTGACGGGCGCGCTCGGCCGGATCCTCGCGATCGTCTACTCGTCCATGGTCGCCGGCACCTGGCCACGCCTGAAGGCCTGCCCGCGCGACGTCTGCGGCTGGGTCTTCTACGACCGGTCGCGCAACTCGTCCTCCCGCTGGTGCGCCATGTCCGTCTGCGGCAACCGGACGAAGACGAAGCGCTTCCGCGCCCAGGCGGTGGCGCGATGAGCGGGATCCTCCGCTCGCCGCGCAAGCGGAAGCGGCTCGCGTACGCGATCGGCGTCCCGCTCGCGCTGGCCGGGGTGGTCCTCGCGGGGATCGCCCTCCTGCCGGAGGCGGAGGAGAACCCGCCCGAGGTCTTCAGCAACGAGCGGGCGTACGACATCGCCGCGCACGAGAAGGCAGTCCGGCTGACGCGCACCGACCGCACGCGAGTGAACCGGGCGATCGACGTGCTCATCAACGACGGCGTCAAGCGCCGGAACCCGGAGGCCGTCTACGACATCGCGACGCCCAACCTCCGCAGGCAGGCGACCCGCGAGCAGTGGCGCTCGGGCGACATCCCGGTCTATCCCTACCCGGCGCTCGGGAAGAAGTTCCACGGCTGGACGATCAACTACTCGCAGCAGAACCACCTGAACGTGGACCTGCTGATCATGCCGTCGCGAAACCGCGGCACCCTGGGGCCGGTCGCGCTGACCCTCGACCTCCGGAAGATCAAGGGACAGTGGCGCGTCGACGGGCTCTTCCCCGTCGCGACCTTCGCGCCGCTCCCGCCGCAGGGCAACCGCGGCCCGGTGATCTCCACGTACGACCTCGTCCCGGCCGCCGCGGGGGCCGCGCCGACGGGGGCGCGCAGCCGGCTGAGCTATGCGTACTTCGCGCTCCCGGCCGTGATCATCGGCGGCGGGATCGCGGTCATCGTCGGCTTCTTCCTCACGCGCGCCGTGCGGGACAAGCGGGCGCAGCGCCGCTACCTCGCGCAGCGTTCCGCTCAGAGTCACTAGGCTCCGCACCCGTGCCGATCCACGTTCGCGCCGAGCCCGGCGACTACGCCGACGCGTGCCTCCTGCCGGGGGATCCGCTCCGCGCGAAGTACATCGCAGAGACGTTCTTCGACGACCCCGTCCAGCGGAACCAGGAGCGCGGGATGCTTGGCTACACCGGCACCTTCGAGGGCAAGCCGGTCTCCGTCCAGGCGACCGGGATGGGCTGCCCGTCGGCCGCGATCGTCATGGAGGAGCTCGTCCAGCTCGGCGTGAAGCGCTTCCTCCGCGTCGGGACCTGCGGCGGCCTGCAGTCGGACCTGGCCCTCGGCGACCTGATCATCGCGCTCACGGCCGTCGCGTCCGACCGGACGGTCGAGAAGCTCGTCAACTTCGAGCCGCACACGCCCACCGCGGACTTCGGCCTCGTCCACGCCGCTGTCCACGCCGCGAAGGAAGGCGGGAAGAACGTCAGGATCGGGCCGATCGTCTCGAGCGACCTCTTCTACAACCCCGACGACGGCCAGTACGCGCGCTGGTCGGAGCGCGGCGTCCTCGCCGTCGAGATGGAGGCTGCGGTGCTGTTCACGATCGGCGCCCTGCGCAAGGTCGCCGCCGGCTGCCTGCTGACCGTGAGCGACGTCGTCGTGGAGGGCGAGTTCGTGCGCATCTCCGACGAGGAGATGCGCCAGGCGGTCGACTCCATGACCGAGCTGGCGCTGCGCACGATCACCGCAGAGAAGCACTGAGAGTCAAGACCGCGCTCCTCGTCAATCCGGCGTCTGCGAACGGGAAGACAGGGAAGCGCTGGCCCGACCTCGCCCGTGCCGCCCACGCGGCCGGGCTCCGCGGCGAGGCGATCTTCTCGGAGCGCCCGGGACAGCTCGGCGACCTGGCGCGCGAGGCCGCCGACGAGGGCGCCGAGCTGCTCGTCGTGTTCGGCGGCGACGGGACCGTCCACGAGGTGGCGAACGGGATCGCCGAGCGCGACGGCGTCGAGATCGCCGTCATCCCGCGCGGCACGGGCTGGGACTTCGCGCGCACGCACGGGATCCCGAAGCGGCTCCGCGACGCGCTCCGGATCGCCGTGGAGGGCACGGCGAAGCCCTTCGACCTCGGCAGGGCGACCTACCGGGAGGAGGAGCACGACGGCTCGGCCTGGTTCGCGAACGCGGGCAGCGTCGGCATGAGCGGTTTCGTCGCGGCGAAGGCGAACGGGACGACGAAGGCGCTCGGCGGGAAGGCCTCATACCTGATCGCCCTCGGCGCCGTCTTCTCCCGGTGGAAGAACGTCGAGCTCGAGGTGGACGTGGACGGCGAGACGCGCAGCGGCCTGATGGAGGACGTGATCGTCGCGATCGGGCGGTACCAGGCCGGCGGGATGATGACGACCCCGGACGCCGAGCCGGACGACGGGCTCTTCGACGTGCTGCTCGTCAAGGACGCGACGAGGCTCGAGGTCGTGCGGGAGCTGCCGCGGATCTACAAGGGCACCTTCCTCCCCCACCCCAAGGCCGAGCTGCTCCGCGGACGGGTCGTCGAGGTGCAGGCGCCGGATCCGTTGCCGGTGCAGCTCGACGGCGAGCAGCCCGGAACCTCGCCGGTCCGCTTCGAGATCGCGCCGGGCGCGATCCGGCTCCGGGTTCCTGCCTAGGAAGAGGTCTTCTTGCGGGTGGTCGACCGGCTCGAGGACGAGGCCTTCTTCGCGGTCCCCGAGGTCGAGCGCGACCGTGTCGTCTTCGGCTTCTGTAGATCCGCGAGCTGCTTCTCGAGCTTGGCAACCCGCTTCTCGAGCTCGTCGATGCCCCGGACCTTGCGCTGGAGATCGTCCATCCGCTCGCGGAGCCCGGTGACGCTCTCGACCACCCGTGTGGTCGTCTGCGACCCCGCCACGCGCGCGAACGCCTCCTCGCCGGCGTCGGCGAGACGGTTGAGGATGTCCTTCTGGCCCTTCGCCATGTGGTGAACCTTACCCCGGTCTCCGGTGGCTACACCTGTACCAGGACCGGCGTCCCGGTCGGAGCAAGCTGCCAGAGCCGCTTCACCGTTCCGTTGCTCACGCGGATGCAGCCGTTCGAGACGGCGAGGCCGAGGAGCGACGGACGGTTCGTGCCGTGGATCGCGACCGGGCCGCCCTGCGGCCAGCCGTGGAGGACCTCGGAGAACGCGGAGATGCCGATCGCGGCCCAGCCGTACGGGCCGGACGGGTTATCCCGGAACCGCTGGTTGACGTAGAAGCGCCCGACGGGCGTCGGGGTGGCCCGTGCGCCGACCGCTACCTTCGCGGACAGGACGCGCCGCCCGCGGTCGAAGACCGTCAGCCTCCGCGTGGAGAGGTCGACGACGACCTTGGCCCGCAGCGGGCGGAGCCGGACCTCCCCCGCCCGGACGTAGCCCGTCTGGCCGTTCGGCTTCAGCGGGAGCATGACCCGGTACCAGGCCGCCCGGCAGCGCGCGCCGACGACGGACTCGAGGGCCGCGAACACGGTGGGGACGTTGTTCACGTTGAGCGGGCCGAAGCGGATGAACCGGCCGGTGCCGGGCTGCGAATACACACGGACGAGACGCGGGACGTCGACCGCGTAGCTGCGGGTCGAGGTGACGAGGCTCCTGCTCGTGCCCGGCGTGCACTGCGGTGCCGTCCGGCCGGTATCGGAAGCTTGTATGGATGCTGTGAAGAGGAGTGCAGCCGCCAAACAAGTCGGTATAGCTACCGTCGAAGGAAGTAGGAGTTTCAGCACCGAAATTCGTATCGTCATTTCGAGGATCCCCACTTAAAGCATCTAGGCGGTTTCGCCGAATGAAAGCACCAGTGAACATGCTCCGCAGAACACGAACGCACCGGCATCACGAGGTCACCACCCACGTGATCCGGCAGCGGGCGGGCGTGCCGTACGAGGTCGAGCAGCGTGTCTGCCGGGATTGCCGCACGGTGATCTCGGAGCGCTCGCTCCGCCGCGCAGCGGCTTAGCTCACTGCCCGAACGAGCGCCGCCAGCGACTCGCCGGCAGCGCCATCCCACTTGACGGCGGCACGATCGTCGAAGGACGTCGGGCCTCGGTTCACGATCGCGACCGCACCGCCCGCGGCGCGCGTCTCGTCCGGCAGCTGCGAGACCGGCCAGACCTCGAGCGCGGAGCCGACGACGAGCAGCAGGCGGGTCGAGCGGGCGAGCTCGTAGGCGCGGTCGATGGCGGCCTCGGGCAGCACCTCGCCGAACATCACGACGTCCGGCTTGACGACCCCGCCGCACCGGGTGCAGAGCGGCGCCGGTGCACCCTCCAGCAGTGCGAGCAGCTCGTCGAGCCCGTAGGAGGCGCTGCAGCCGAGGCATGTCGAGCTGCGGATCGACCCGTGGACCTCGGTGACGTCGCGGCTGCCGGCCCGCTGGTGGAGCCCGTCGATGTTCTGGGTCACGACGGCGGACACGTGGCCGGCACGCTCGAGCTCCGCCAGCGCCAGGTGGCCGGCGTTCGGCTCCGCCTCGACGAGCACGCGGAGCCGGAGCGAGTAGAAGCTCCAGACCTTGTACGGGTCCGCGCGGAAGGCGTCGATGGTCGCGTACTCGGCGGGATCGAACTGCGCCCAGATCCCGGTCGGCGACCGGAAGTCCGGGATGCCGCTCTCCGTCGAGATCCCCGCCCCCGTGAGGACGACGGCGGGCCCGAGCTCGCGGACGAGCCCTGCGAGGCGCTCGACACTCATCCGTAAAGTGTCGCCATCGACGGCTACGGGTTCCAACTCGACCTCACCGTCCGCTTCGCAGAGACAGACGCGCAGGGCATCGCCCACCACGCCGCGTACCTCGTCTGGTTCGAGACGGCGCGGATCGAGTACCTGCGCCGCTTCGACGGCGGGTACCAGGGACTGCGCGAGCAAGGCGTCGAGGCGACGACGTCCGAGGTCTACGTGCGCTACGTCCGCCCGGTGGCGTTCGACGCCCGCATCCAGGTGCACACGCGGTGCGCGGAGCTGCGAGGCGCCCGCTTCCGGTTCGAGTACGCGGTCACGCGCGAGGGCGAGACCGTCGCCGAGGCGTGGACGGGCCACGCGTGCGTGGACGGGACGACGCTGCGGCCGACGCGGGTGCCGGAATGGCTTGTCGAAGCGATTACTGCAGCGGAGGCGGGAGCTCCGTAGGCTCCGTCTCGGCCGGCGGCGGCGGAGGCGGCGGGTTCTTCTTCTTCGGCTTCGGAGGCGGCGCGACCGGCCGCTTCTTCGTCCCGTACCGGACCGTGGTCGGCTCCGCGCGGTAGTACGACGCCCACGTCGTGTCGTAGAGCTTCTTGCCGTCTGCGGTGAAGACGCGGCGCGTGACGGCAGTCTTGCGCGAGGGCTGCCCGACCTCCTCGGTCACCTTCTCGCCCACCCAGATGCTCGGATCGGGGATGCGCTTGACGGTCGGCGGCCCGGTGACCTCGAGCGGCGCCGTGTCGACCTCGACGCGCCGGTCCATCGGCGTGCCGTAGAGGTTCACGGTCAGCTCCGACGTGCCGACGAAGGTCCGGAGCAGGAGCCACTTGCCGGTGTCGTTCTGGAACCGGAGGTCGGTGTCGGGGTAGTTGACCGTGGCGTCGCGGCCCTGTGGGTAGTGGGAGATGTAGAGCGCGTGGTTCGTCCGCGAGGTGATCGAGATCCCGGCCTCGAACGCCGCATTGAAGACGGTCGTCGAGACCTGGCAGACGCCGCCGCCGATCCCGTTCTGCAGCTCGCCGTTGATGATCACCGGCGCCTCGAGGAACCCGCGCTCGGCCGAGCGCTCGCCGGTCGTCTCGTTGAAAGAGAACTCGGCGCCGGGCGCGATCAGCGCGCCGTCGACGAGGCGGGCGACCAGCCGGACGTTGTGAAGGCGGTTCGGATCGCCGCCGTACGTCGTCGTGTAGCCGGCGACGAGGCCGGTGATGCCCATCGCGCGCGCCTCGCGCGTCGTTCGCTCCGGCGCGGCCTGCGCGACCTGCAGGCGCGCGATCCGGTCGGTCGGCGACAGCGCGGCGGCGAGGATCGCCTTCCTCGCGGCCACGATGTCGAGCTTGAGACCGGGGAGCGACGGCTTGATCATGACGTCGGTGCCGGCGACAACGAACTCGGCGTCGCGCGGCGGCCTCCCGACCTGGTCGCGGAAGCGCTCGAAGTACGCGTCGGCCCTGGGGCCGCCGATCGCCAGCGTGGTGGCGCCGCCGTTCGGCAGGTCGAGCAGCTGTGCGACGCGCCAGCGGGGCATCCGCCAGCGGGTCTGGCCGCGCACGAGGCGGACCGGGCCGGAGACGGCGGTCCGAACCTGCGCGAGGACCGGTGTCAGCTCCTCGGCGGTGACGTCCGGCTGGATGATGCTGACCGGCAGCTCGACGGGCGTCCGGTCGAAGGCTACGAGCGAGCTCATGAGCACGCGCGAGGCCGCCTCGCGGTCCAGCGTGCGGCCGGTGGCGCCGCGCACGAGCTCCGGGCGAAGGCCGCGGAGCCGGACGGCCGCCTGGCGCTCCGGGCGGTCGATCTGCCGGGACAGCTCGGCGATCTTGTGGGTCAGCAGCGCGTCGTACGCGCGCGCGGGCGGCGTGACGTCGCCGCCGAAGAACCGGTGGCCGAGCCTGCGCAGACCGCGCAGCGGCGCGATCCCTTCGCCCTGACGGCGAGCCGTCTCGACTGCCGTGCGCCAATCGACCTCGAGGACGACCTCACGCGGCTGGACCTCGTAGCTCCGCGGACCCGCGGTGAACTCGACGGGCACGCTCCGCATCTCCTCATAACGCTGCTCGAGCTCCCGGATCGCCTCGGCCGTGGTCAGCCCGCCGACCGGCAGCCCTGCGACGGTGGCGCCCTCCGGCAGTTTCTGCGCGGAGCCCGCGAACGCGAATCCGAGCGCCAGCGCCGCGATCACGAGCAGCGTCGCAACGACCACGGTCCACTGGAGTGCGAGCCGCCTCCGGGCAGCCTTCTTTCGGCGGAGATACACCGCCCTCGTCCCGGCCTCCGCGTACAAGTGAGCCAGTCTACCCGCGGCGATGGCCGACGGAAGTTGCGATTTGGCGGGCCGCGATCTCCCTCTGGATCTCCGAGGTCCCCTCCACGATCTGGAAGACCTTCGCGTCCCGGAACCACTTCTCGACGAGGTGGTCGCGCATCACGCCGGCGCCTCCGAGAACCTGCACCGCGTCGGTCGTCACCCGCATCGCGATGTCCGCCGCGTAGGCCTTCGCGTAGGAGCCGAGGAGGCCCGCGTCCTCGCCTCGATCGACCGCTTCGCAGGCTCTCCAGACCAGCAGCCGGGCCGCTTCGATCGCGATCCCCATGTCCGCGAGCTTGAACGAGACGCCCTGGCGCGCCGTCAGCGGGCGGCCGAACGCCTCGCGCTCGCCGGCGTACGAGACCGCCTGCTCGAACGCCGCCCGGGCGAGGCCCACGGCGGCCGCGGCGACCTGCGGCCGCGACGCCTGGAAGAAGTCCAGTGCGAGCTCCCAACCCTGTCCTTCCTCCCCCAGCCGCCGGTCCGCGGGGATGCGGGCCCCGTCGAGGACGAGCGACCCGGTATACGAGGCGCGCAGCCCGAGCTTCGCCTCCTTGCGGCCTGCGGCGACACCGTCGTCGTTCTGCTCCACGACGAACGCCGTGATGCCGCCGTCCACCTTGGCGAAGACGACCGTGACCTCGGCGATCCCGCCGTTCGTCAGGTAGCACTTCTCGCCGTCGAGGACGTACGCGTCGCCGTCCCTCCGGGCCGTGGCGCTCATCGCGGCGAGGTCGGTGCCCGCGTGGGGCTCGGTGAACGCGATGCAGGCCAGCGCGCCGTCCTCGGACGCCAGCCGGCGCAGGTAGCGCTTCCGCTGCTCGTCCGTCCCGGCGGCGAGCAGCGGGCGGACGGGGAACATCGTCGCCTGCAGCGTCGCGGCGAGCCCGGCGCAGCCCCAGGAGAGCTCCTCCGCGACGAGCGCCGCGGTCACGGCGTCGACTCCCCCGCCTCCGTACTCGGCCGGGATCGCGTAGGAGGTCAGCCCGGCGCGGGCGGCCTTCGCGAGCAGCTCCGGCGGGAAGTCCTCGCGCTCGTCCCACTCACGCGAGATCGGACGCAGCTCGCGCTCCGCGAACTCGTGCGCCAGCTGCTGGAGCGCGCGCTGCTCGTCGGTCGGCTGGAACCCGATCACGCCGCTCAGAACGTGAAGAGCTCGATCCCGCCGGACACGTTCAGCTCCACGCCGGTGATGTAGCCGGCGAGGTCGGAGCAGAGGAAGGCGATCGCGTTGGCGATGTCCTGCGGCTCGCCGGTCCGCCGAAGCGCCGTCCTCTTGACCATCCGCTCGTTCATCTCCGGGTTGCCGAAGTGGAACGCCTCCGTCCCGATGATGCCCGGCACGATCGCGTTGGCGGTGATCCCGTGGCGGGCGCCCTCGAGCGCCAGCGTCTTCGTGAGCCCGATCAGGCCGGCCTTCGTGGTCGAGTAGCTCGCCTGGCCGAACCCGCCGAGCGTCCCTGCCACCGAGGCCATGTTCACGATCCGCCCCCAGCCGCGGTCCTGCATGTGCGGCCAGACCGCACGCGAGCAGTTGAAGGCGCCGGTCAGGTTGACCCGCAGGTCGCGCTCCCAGAGCTCCGGCGACTGGTTCACGAGCTGGCCGAGGTGGTCGAGCGTGCCGGCGTTGTTCACGAGGATGTCGACCGAGCCGAGCTCGTCGACCGCCCGCGACACGGCCCGTTCGACCTGCGCCGGGTCCGTGACGTCGCACTTGACCGCGAGCGCGCGACGCCCGAGCTCCTCGATCTCCGCGGCCGTGGCCTCGGTCTGGATCAGCCCGCCCGACGCGGCGGCCTGGGCGAGCGGCCCGTACTCGGCGGCGGCCGAGTCGTCCGACTCGACCAGGATGTCGGCGATGACGACGTCGGCGCCGGCCCGCGCCAGCGTCAGGGCATCGGCCCGGCCGAGCCCGCGCGATCCGCCGGTGACGAGGGCGACTCGCCCTCCGAGATCGATCTCAAGCGCCATGTAACACAGTGTTACTAGCCCTGGAACGCCGCTTGCCGAGCACGGTCACCGCGCTTGTAACACAGTGTTACTTGGCTATTCGCGCGGCAGGAAGATCTCGCGGGCGATCACGAGCCGCTGGATCTGCGAGGTGCCCTCGTAGATCTGGAACAGCTTTGCGTCGCGCATGAGCTTCTCGACCGGGTACTCCTTGATGTACCCGTAGCCGCCGAAGATCTGGACCGCGTCGGTCGTGACCTTCATGGCCGTGTCGGCCGCGAACCGCTTGGCGAAGGACGACTGGAGCGTCGCCCGCTTGCCCTGGTCGAGCAGCCAGGCCGCCTGCCAGACGAGCAGCCGGGCAGCCTCGATCTCGGTCGCCATGTCGGCGACCAGGAAGTTGACGCCCTGGTTCATCGCGATCGGCTGGCCGAACTGCACCCGCGTCTTCGAGTACTCGACCGAGTAGTCGAACGCGGCCTGTGCGACCCCGACGGCGCCGGCGGCGGTTCCCGGGCGGGTGAAGTCGAGCGTCCGCATCGCGATCTTGAACCCCTCGCCCTCCTCGCCGAGCCGGTTCCCGGCGGGCACCTTCACGTCGCTGAACGCGATCGCGGACGTGTCGGTCGCGCGCTGACCCATCTTGTCCAGGTGCTTCTCGACGACGACGCCGTCGAGGTCGGTCGGGACCACGAACGCGGACAGGCCGCGATGGGCCTTGCTCTTGTCCGTGGAGGCGAAAACGACCAGCCACTCGGCGTGGCCGGCGTTCGTGATGAACATCTTCGAGCCGTTGATGACGTACTCGTCGCCGTGGCGGACGGCGGTTGTCTGGATGCCGGAGACGTCGGACCCCGCGTTCGGCTCCGTGAGGCCGAACGAGCAGAGGATGGGCGTCTCGACGAGCGGCGGCAGCCACCGGGCCTTCTGCTCGTCGCTGCCGGCGAGGATGACCGGCGCGGCGCCGAGGGTGTTTGCGACGATCGAGACCGCGATCCCCGAGCAGCCCCACGAAAGCTCCTCGCCGATCAGCATCCCGTCGAAGCCGGGCAGGCCGAGCCCGCCGTACGCCTCCGGGAGGTGCGGGTTCATCAGACCGACCTCGTGCGCCTTGGCCACGACGTCCGCCGGGTGCGTCTGGTGCTCGTCGTACTCGGCAGCCTTCGGCCGGATCTCCTTCTCGGCGAACTCCCGCGCGAGCCGCCGCAGCTCCCGCTGCTCGTCGCTCAGCCCGAACGAGACGCCGGTCGCGGTGGCCATCGCTTCCTCGATCGCAGTCATGGTGCCGTCCTCGCGGTTGATTGACTTGTCAGTCAAGTCTGATTGTACTCCGCCCGCGACCCGTACACTGCCGCCGGCATGGACTTCGAGCTCACCGACGAGCAACGGCTGATCCAGGACACCGTCCGCGACTTCGTAGACCGCAAAGTCCTGCCGAACGCCGTCGAGAACGACATCAACCATCACCTCGAGATGTCGGTCATCGAGGGCATGGCGGAGCTCGGGCTGCTTGGAATCGTGATCCCGGAGGAGTACGGCGGCGCCGGCCTCGACTTCGTCGCCGAGGCGCTCTCCTGCGAGGAGATCGAGCGCGGCGAGGCCGCCTTCCGGACGTTGATCTCGGTCCACGTCGGGCTGAACTCGCTCTCGCTCCTCCGGTACGCGAGCGAGGAGCAGAAACAGCGGTGGCTGGCGCCGCAGGCGCGCGGTGAGAAGCTCGCGTGCTTCGGGCTCACGGAGCCGGCCGCCGGCTCCGACGTCGCGTCGATGAAGACGACCGCGCGGCGCGAGGGCGACGTCTACGTCCTCAACGGGTCGAAGAACTGGATCTCGTACGCGACGGTCGCCGACCACGCGCTCGTCTTCGCGAAGACCGACCCTGCCGCGAAGCACAAGGGCATCTCGGCGTTCGTGCTCGAGAAGGGCATGCCGGGCTTCACGGCGGCGGACACGGAGCACAAGCTCGGCGTCTGGGCCGGCTCGACCGGCGAGCTCTTCTTCGAGAACGTCGAGGTCCCGGCCGAGAACCTGATCGGCGAGGAGGGCCGGGGGTTCGAGATCGCGATGTACGGCCTCGACCAGGGCCGCTTCACGGTCGCCGCCGGCGCGTGCGGCGTCGTCCGTGCGTGCCTCGAGCGCTCGGTGGAGTACGCGCGCGAGCGGGCGACGTTCGGTCAGCCGATCGGCAAGTACCAGTTCGTCCAGGACATGATCGCCGAGATGGTGCTCGGCTACGAGACGTCGAAGCTCCTCGTCATGCAGGCGGCGTGGATGAAGAACGAGGGCCGCCGCAACACCCGCGAGACGTCACTCGCGAAGTGGCACGCGACCGAGTCGGCCTTCAAGGCGGCGCACCTGGCGATCCAGGTGCACGGCGCCTACGGCTACTCGGCCGAGTACGGGATCGAGCGGTACTTCCGGAACGCGCGGGCGCCGATCATCTACGAGGGCACCACCCAGATCCACAAGATGATGCAGGCCGAGCACGCGCTCGGCTTCCGGCAGCTCAACGGCCGCGAGGGGGACGTCTCGCCGCTCTGCTCGTGGGCTCCCGCGCTGTCCGGCGTGCACCGCGCGGTGCCGGCGCCCTCCTAGGACTCGTTCTTCCGGTCCCAGGCGGCCCGGCGGGCTGCCGAGCCGAGCCAGCGGCCCTCGGGCTCGACCAGGTCGACGGAGACGATCGCCTCCGGCCTGATGAACCGGCCGTCGAAGAACGGCCAGCCGCCGTCGCTCGCGAGCTGCTCCACGACGTTCTTCGCGTGGTCCTTCGCCTCGGCGCTGGAGTGGAACGACCCGATGTCGACGCGGTCGCCGTCGGCGAGCCGCAGGACGACGAACCACGTCACGACCTCGTCCGCGTCGTCCGCGGTCGGCTCGACGGCCTGCGGCGCCGGCGTCTCGGCCACCACGGGCTCGGGTGCCACGACGGGCACGGGCTCGGGGGTGAGGACCGGCTCGGGCGTCAGGACCGGCTCAGGCGCGAGGACCGGCTCCGGCGCGAGCGCGGGCTCGGCGGCGACGGGCTGCTCGACCGCCTGCTCGACCGGCGTGAACGAGATCGCCACGGGCTCGGGCGCGGGCGGCTGAGGCACCGGCGTCTCGAGCACGGGCTCGGCGGCGACGGGCTCGGAATGCACGACCGGCTCGACGTGCACGACCGGCTCCACCTGAGGCACGGGCTCTGGCTGCGCGACCGGCTCGGGCTGCGCGACCGGCTCGGGGGTCCCGAGCCAGAGGCCCGCGTCCTGGGCCGGCTGCGGCTCGACGACCGCGGGGACCTCGGGCTGGAGCGGCGCGACGGGGACGGCGGGCTCGACCGCGACCGGCGCAGGCGCAGGGGCGACGACCGGCTCCGCCTGCACGACGGGCTCGGGCGCCGCCATCGACGCGACGGGCATGGGCTCGGGCGCCGCGACCGGCGCGGGCTCGGCGGCAACGCTGCCTCCCATGCCGTACGCGTGGTCGATCTGGCGGTGGAGCGCCTCGCGGCCGGCGACCACGAGGTGCGGGTCGCAGTTGAGCGCGCGGCGGACGTTCTCGAGGACGAGGTCGTTCGTCGGATCGGCGACGGCGACGACCGGCAGGCCGTCCTGGAAGCCGATCGGGAGGATGCTGTGCAGCCGCGCCTTCTCGGCGGGCACCAGCTGGACGGCGGCGGGATCGACCGCGGCCGAGTCGAGCTGGACGAACTGCAGGCCCTGCTGGCCGGCGAGCAGCCGGCCGAGGTCGTTCTCGGAGACGAGGCCGCGCTCGAGCAGCACCTCGCCGAGGCGCTTGCCGCGCTGCATGCCGTCCTGGAGCGCCTCCTCGAGCTGCTCCTCGGTCAGCAGGCCCTCGCGGAAGATCAGCGTGCCGAGCGGCACGTCGCGCATGTCCGACACCGGCACCTGGGCCGGCGGCGTCTCGACCGGCGCCGCCACCGGCGGCTGGGCGAGCGGCTCCACCGGCGCCGGAGCGGGCGGTGAGAGCGTCAGTGGTGCGAGGGGGACTTCCGGCGCAGGCGCAGGCGCCTGGCCGAGATTGGGATCTCCGAACTCCGCAGTGGACATGCCTTCCTCTCTCTGAAACTGGTGTGGGCCGACCGGATCGGTATCGGCGGCCCAGTTGGGCACGCCGTCACTCGAATGAGGGACGGAATCAGACAAGGACGCGGCTCAGTTCCTCGAGTGACGTGATGCCCGCGGCGACCTTCGCGAGGCCGTCGTCCCAGAGCGTGCGCATGCCGCCCTCCATGGCTGCGCGCTCGATGTCCTCGCGGCTGGCGCGGGCGACGGCGAGCGACTCGAGCTCCTCGGTCATCACGAGCAGCTGGTACACGCCGATCCGGCCACGGTAGCCGGTGTGGCCGCACCGCGGGCACCCCCGCTTCCGGTAGAACGCCGCGCCGTCGGAGGCCGCGGCAACCTCGGGCGAGACCCGGTTGCGCAGCAGCTCGTCGATCGACGGGCTGTACATCTCGCAGCAGTGCGGGCAGAGCTTCCGCGCGAGGCGCTGGGCGAGCACTGCCGAGACGGCGGAGCCGGTCAGGAACGGCTCGACGCCCATCTCGTTCAGGCGCGTGATCGCACCCGGCGCGTCGTTGGTGTGGAGCGAGGAGAGGACGAAGTGGCCGGTGAGGGCGGCCTCGATCGAGATCTTCGCGGTCTCGGCGTCGCGGATCTCGCCGACCATCACGACGTCGGGGTCGGCACGCAGGATCGACCGGAGCGCGGCGGCGAAGGTCAGGCCCGCCTTGACGTTGATCTGGATCTGGCTGACGCCGGGGAGCCGATACTCGACCGGGTCCTCGACGGTCACGATGTTGATCTCGGGCCGGTGGATCTCGGTCAGCGCCGAGTAGAGCGTCGTCGACTTACCGGAGCCGGTCGGGCCGGTCACGAGCAGCGCGCCGCCCGGCTTGTTGATGATGTCCTGGAGCGTGTTCCGCATGCTCTCCTCGAGGCCGAGCTCCTCGAGAGTGGGCGCCGTCTTCGACTTGTCCAGGAGCCGCATGGCGATCTTCTCGCCGTCGACGGTCGGCAGGGTCGCGACGCGGATGTCGAGCAGGCGGCCCGCGGCGGCTGCGCTCAGCGAGATGCGGCCGTCCTGCGGCTTCCGCCGCTCGGCGATGTCGAGCTTCGCGAGCACCTTGAGGCGCGTGATGACGCCGGCCGTCATCCGCTTGGGCACGCGCTGCACCTCGTGCATGACGCCGTCGGTACGGAACCGGACGACGAGCGCGTCGACCTGGGGCTCGAAGTGGACGTCCGAGGCGCCCTCCTCGGCCGCCTGGAAGATGATCGAGTTGACGAGCCGCACGAGCGGCGCGTCGGAGACGCCGTCCTCGGCCTCGAGGTCGTCGCCCTCTTCCTCCTCCTCGGGGACGAGCTCCTCCTCCTCGACCTCGAGCATCGCGCGGGCGCCGAAGGCCTCCGCGGCGCGCGCGAGGCGCTTGACCTCCTGGAGGATGTCCTCCTTCGAGGCGACGGCGATCTCGATCTGCAGGCGGGTCGCGAGCTTCAGCTCGTCGATGGCGTTGACGTTCTGCGGGTCGGCGATCGCGATGCGCAGGATCCCGCCCTCGATCGCGTACGGGATGGCCACGATCCGCTCCAGCACGTGCAGGGGGAGCTCCTTGGCCGCGTCGGCCGAGACGCCGGTCTCGAGCAGGTCGACGACGGGCATCCCGAAGCGCGCGGACAGCGCGCTCGCGACGCGCTCCGGCGCGGCGAGGCCCTCGTCCACGAGCGCCTGCGCGAACGAGGTCGTCTTGCCGGAGGAACGGGCGAGCGTGACGTCCGCGGGCGAGAGCAGTCCGGTCTGCTCGATCACGTCCGCGACCAGCTCGGCGACCGCGTTGACCGGGAAGGCAGGCCGAAGCGCGCCCGCAGCGGAGCCCTCGGTCTCCTCAGCCGCAGGAGTCCGCAGTTGAGCTGGTCGATCCAGCGCCATAACCCAAACGAGGTAATCGGCAGGTGACTCGAATCCCTTGAACCGATCACTCGCGCGGGGAATACGCGGAAACGCCGTCGCGCCGATATCGCTCGTGCAAGCACCGGAGAGAGAGAACGGCGGAGCGGTCACGCCGATGTCAGGGAGGTTCGCGTGACCCCGAAGAGCTCGACGCCGCACATCGCCCCGAAAACGGTTTCCGCCGCGCCCCGCGAGGGTGAGCGCGGCCAGGCGCTCGTCATGGTCGTCCTGTTCCTGTTCGTGCTGCTCGGGATGGCGGCGATGGTCATCGACGTCGGCTACGCCTACTACGCCCATCGCTCCCTCCAGGCCCAGGCCGACGCCGCCGCGCTGGCCGGCGCCCAGGAGCTCCCCGACCCGACCCGCGCGCAGGCCGTCGCCTACGAGTACAGCGGCGAGCCCGGCGCGAAGAACGCGCGTGAGAACGTCCGCGACGTGACGGTCGAGGTGCGCACGAAGTGCCTCACGAAGATCCCCGGCTGCGATCCGGTGAACGCCGTGACCGTGACCGAGCGCGCGGAGGTGAACACGCTCTTCGCGGGCGTCCTCGGGATCGACAAGTTCAACATCAGCGTCAAGTCGACCGCCTGCTCACCGTGCGGAACGAAGCCGCTCGACCTGATGCTCGTCCTCGACCGGACGGGGTCGATGTGCCAGGACCACTGGGGCAACAACGATCCCAACTGCACGGACCTCAAGAACGCCCAGGAGGGCATGCGGACGTTCCTGACCATGTTCTCCTCGAACCTGCAGTGGGTCGGCCTCGCAGCCCTCCCGCCCGCGACCTCGCGTAGCAGGCGCTGCAACACGCCGGACACGCCCGCGTACGACAGCAAGTCCTCGCCCTACGTGCTCGTTCCCCTGTCGCAGGACTACACGCGTGCCGACGGCAACCTGAACCAGAACTCCGACCTCGTGAAGACGATCGACTGCCAGAAGGGCGGCGGCCGGACCGCCTACGCGAACGCGCTCGAGGCGGCCCAGGCCGAGCTCGACCTGCACGGTCGGCCGGACGTGAAGGACATCATCATCTTCCTCTCCGACGGCGCCGCGAACGTCGGGCCGACGTACTACCCGACGACGTCGCCGTACCGCCGGCGACCGTGCGCGCAGGGCGTCGCCTCGGCGGCGGTGATCAAGAACCGCGGGACGATCATCTACTCGATCGGCTACGACCTCGACGCTCTGAACGGCGGCGCCAACGAGTGCCAGTCGTACACCGGCGCCGACGAGTCCCCCGCGATCACGGCGTACTCGGCGCTGCAGCAGATCGCGTCCGCGCCGGGGACGTTCTACGACAAGCCGTCGCCCGGCCAGCTCCGCACGATCTTCACGGACATCGCAGCGGACATCGCCAAGGGCACCTCGGCCCTGATCGACAACGACATCTCGTAGGTCTCACGCGGCCCTGCGGGCCGCTCCATTGGCCGGAAGTCTCACGACTTCCGGCCACCGTCTGGAGCCGGGCAGAGCGCTTCGCGCTCGCGCGGCGGCGGATCTTGCCCGGGGTTCCTTCTCGAGGTGACCGCGGCGGAGGAACGGGCCGAGCCCGTTCCTCGGCGGGGCAAGTAACACTGTGTTACTAGCTCTGGTCGCGCTGGTACCAGGGCCGTTTCCTGCCTAGTAACACTGTGTTACTAGGGTTTCGCGGCGCTAGGTCAGCAGCGTGAGGTACGCGTCGAGGAGGGCGTCGCCCCAGAAGAGCGCGACGACCGAGCCGAGCGCGAGGAACGGGCCGAAGGGGATGCCCATCTTCCGCGCTTTCGAGCCATGGCGGGCGAGCAGGACGACGGCGGGGACGAGCGCGAAGATCATCCCGAGCATCAGCGCGACCGTGACGGCCTTGCCGAGCGCGGCGCCCATCAGGAGCGCCAGCTTCACGTCGCCCATCCCCATCCCGGCCGGATAGGCCAGCACGGCGAGGAACAGGAAGCCGGACGCGCCGAGCGCGGCCAGCGCCCACTCCGGGCTCGGCTCGAGCAGCGTCTGCGCCGCGAGCACGATGGCGAAGGACGGCAGGACGATCCGGTTCGGGATGATTCGGTGCGTCAGGTCGATCGCCGAGACCGCCACCAGCACCGCGCAGAAGAACGCGTAGACCGCGGTCTGCAGGGTCAGGCCGAAGGCGAAAACGCAGCCGGCGACAAGGACCGCGGTCGCCAGCTCCACGGCCGGGTAGAGCGCGCTGATCCGCACGCCGCACGAGCGGCAGCGGCCGCGCAGGAGGAGCCAGGAGAGGACCGGCACGTTGTCCCGCCGCGCGATCGGCGTCCCGCAGGACATGCACGCGGAGGCGGGCTTCACGATCGACGTCCTGCGCGGCACGCGCGCTGCGACGACGTTCAGGAAGCTGCCGAGCGCGAGGCCCGGCGCGAGTGACACGAGAGCGAGCTCCATCCCCTGCCCTCTATCGGCAGAACAGCCGCCGAGTTGAGATCGCCGACGAGCGGGCTTTGCCCGCCACGACGAGCGGAGCGGCGCTAGCCGCTCTGCACGAGCGGCGCGACGAGGAAGTCGCCGGCCGTCTCGGGGTCGGCGTAGACCTGTCCGTCGACGAGCGAGCCGAGAGGCGGCCACGTGTAGTACGTCGGCCAGCCGAAGCCGTCGGCGGGCAGGGAGATCGTGTCGCAGATCACCGGGCCGCTGACGTGGAAGTTCTGGTGGATCGCGCACTCGCCCTTCGCGTAGATGATCCCCTGGAGGCCAGAGGGCTCGTCCGCCTCCTGCGTGGCGCCCTGGTCGTACTCGGCGTCGCCGCCGGAGAGCACGATCAGCATGTTCTGGGTGGGATCCCAGTTCTGCATGCCCTCGGTGATGCAGTTCGTGTTGCCGGACCCGCCCGCGCAGACGATCTCGTCGTACTCGATGTCGTCGGCCGCGTAGATGATCCCGCGCCCCTGGTAGTGGACGATCGTCCCATCGTCGTCGAAGCGCATGTCGCCGTCGATGAAGATCGTCCCGTCGACCTTGAGCACCCGCGTCAGGTGGTTCCACGAGACCTCGCCGAGCAGCGTCCCCTCCGCATCGTGTACCTGGCAGGTGTAGCTCGAGCCTTCAGGCGTGATCTCGGGTGAGCCCGGCCGGCTTGCGTTGTACGTCGTGTCGTTGTCGAACCCACCGGGGAAGCTGCCGGTCGTGCAGTAGTGCATCGGCCCCGGCATCGCGTTGTCGTACCAGTAATCGAGGTCGATCTGCGGCTTGGCGAGCGTCTCGGGCGTCTGCGTGACCGTGCCGGCGTAGACCTTGTCGACGGTGCTGCACGGCGCGTGGGAGGACTGGCCGCCGTACGTGCAGGTCCCGGCGACGTAGGCGCCGAGCACCGGTGCGCCGAGCAGGCCGATGCTCGTCGACGGGGCGAGCTCGTAGTAGACGGTGATCTGGATGTGGTCGACGGAGGCCGTCACCGAGCTCCCTGCGTCGTTGTCGACCCGGAAGCGCAGCCCGAAGTTCCCGGCGTTCACCTCTGCCGGTGTCCACGTCGTTCCCCAGAGGTCGAACGAGCCGCCGTACGTGCGGATCGAGTCGGACGCGTTCCAGTCGCCGCTGGAGGCGTGGTCCGACCCGAGGGCCGTCCCGTTCTTCATGAGGTAGACGTCGCGGTCGCCGATCGCTCCGGACGTCGAGGCGCCGCGTTCCACCGACACGCGGATGCCCGTCACGATCGCGTCGGTCGGGACCGAGAAGCCGAAACCGGACGCGTCGAGGTTGGCGCTCAGCCCGTTGCCCGACACGCTGGTCGTCGCGCGTGCGTTGTCGCTCGCGCCGATGTTCCCGGAGCTCGTCCAGCCGGTGCCCGCGCCGGCCGAGCGCGTCGAGCTCGTCGCGGTGCCGCCCGACATGATCACGTTGCCGCCCGCCTCGACGCGCGAGTCGGCCCCGATGATCTTGGCGGTGCCCTGCATGCAGATGTCGCCGCGGGCCGAGATCGAGGTCGGGATCGTGACGTCGCGGATCTCGAGACAGACGTCTTCGTTGTCGTGGTAGAAGCGGCTCCAGGCGGAGACGCTCGCGCCCTCGTTCACACCGAACACCTGGGCCGTCCGTGTGAGCCTCCGAGTGATCTGCCCCGCGCCGGTGGGGTTGTCCATGATCCCGGTCGCCGTGATCGTCCAGACGGAGCCCGAGAGGACGCCCTTGTAGCGCACCTTCCCGCCCTCGACGACGACCTCGCGCTCCGGCGTGAGCGCGTTCGCCTGCATGGGGTCGAGCGTGTTGTTGAGGACGGACAACGCCTCGGCGACGCCGGCCTCGGCCAGCGAGTACGCGATCTCCGCGTCCTTGGAGTACTCGGAGCTGCGGGCGTTCTCGGACGTGTAGACGTAGGCGCCGGTGCCCGCGACCGTGAAGACGCTCAGCACGCCGAGCGACACGATCAGCGAGATCCCGTCCTCCCTCCACAGGTGTCGAAGCAAGCGCCGCATGACCCCAGGAAGGGTTTCGGCATGAACACGGTATGAATCGATCCCCCGTTGGGGGACGGGCCGCTAGCCCGACTGCGCGCCGACGATCAGCTGGAAGTCAGGCGAGGTCGCCGTCGACCCGTACATCTGCCCGTCGATCAGCGAGCCGAGGTCCGGCCACGTGTAGTACGTCGGCCAGCCGTTCGACGCCGAGGGAAGCATGATCCGGTCGCAGATCAGCGGGCCGCTCGAGTGGAAGTTCTCGTGGATCGTGCAGTCGTCCTTCGCGTACACGATCCCCTGGAGGCCCGAGGGCTCGCTCTGGCTCTGCGTGCCGCCCTGGTCGTACTCGGAGTCGTCGCCGGAGAGCACGATCATCATGTTCTGGGTCGGGTCCCAGTTGGCCATGCCGTTCGTGATGCAGTTCGCGCTCCCGTTGCCGCCCGCGCAGACCAGCTCGTCGAACTCGATGTCGCCGGCCGCGTAGATGATCCCGCGGCCCTGGTAGTTGACGAGCGAGCCGTCGTCGTCGAAGCGGAAGTCGCCGTCGAGGAAGATCGTGCCCTGGATCTTCAGGACGTGCGTGACGTGGTTCCACGAGATCTCGCCGACCGTGTTGCCGTTCTCGATCACCTTGCAGGTGTAGCTCGAGCCGGACGGCGTGACTTCCTCGTAGGCGTCCGAGCCCTGGCGGCTGTTGTTGTACCAGCTGTCGTCGTCGAAGCCGTTCGGGTAGCTGCCGCCCGAGTTGTTGCAGTAGTGCTTGGGGCCCGGCTTGGCGTTCTGGTACCAGTACGCCATGTCGATCGTGGGCTTCTGCAGGTCGGTCGGAAGCGTCGTGATCGTCGTCCCGAAGACGTTGTCCGCGGAGCTGCACGGGCTGTGCGCCGGGTTGCCGCCGTACGTGCAGGTGCCGGCGACGTCGGCCGTCGAGACAGGGGTGCCGGACACGCCGATGCTCGACGCGGGAACCGTGTAGTACGCCAGGACCTCGACCCAGTCGACGTAGGCCGTGCGGCTCGAGCCGCTCGCGTTGTTGACCCTGAAGCGGAGCCCGAAGTCGGAGTCGTTGAAGTCGGCCGGCGTCCAGGTCGTGCCCCAGAGGTCACCGGTGCCGCCGTACGTGACGATCGTCTGGGAGGTGCCCCAGTTGCCCGCCGCGGCCTTGTCGGTCCCGACCGCGGTGCCGTTCTTCAGGAGCATGACGTCGCGATCGTTGATCGAGCTCGTCGCGCTCGCCTGGCGCTCGACGCGAACCCTGATCCCCGTGATCGTCGCATTGCTCGGGATGTCGAAGTCGAAGTCGCTCGCGTCGAGGTTCGCACTCGAGCCGCCGCCCGAAACGGAGGTGTAGGCGAAGTCGCCGTCGTTCGAGCGGATCTCGTCGGAGTCGGTCCACCCGGTGCCGTTGTCCGGAAGGTTCGCGGGCGTGTAGTTGGCCGAGCCGGTCAGCGTCACGTCGTCGCCGACGGAGACCTTGCTGTCCGTGCCGGTGATCTTGCCGCCGTTGCTGAGGCAGATGTCGCCCGCCGAGGACACCGACTCGGGGATCGTGACCGTGTCGATCTCGAGGCAGTAGGTCGTGTTGTTGTGGTAGATCCGGCTCCAGGCGCCGACGGTCGCGCCGGTCATGAGCCCGCGGACCTCGGCCTTCCGGGTCAGGGTGCGCTGGAGCTGGTTGCCGCCGTTCGGGTTCGTAACCTTCCCGGTCGACGTGATCGTCCACACGTAGTTCGCGTCGAGCGAGCCCGAGTACGTGACCGAGCCGCTGCTCAGGTTCACCGTCGTCGACGGGAGCAGGTTGCCCGTGCGCGGGTCGAGCGCGGCGTTCAGGACCGAGAGCGCGTGGTTGATGCCGGCCTCTGCGAGCGAGTACGCGACCTCGGAGCTCTTCGAGGTCTGCGCCGACCGCGAGTTCGAGGTCGTGTACGTGAAGGCCGCCGTTCCGGCGACCGTGAGCGTGAACAGGATGCCCAGCGCCATGATCAGGGCGATGCCGTCCTCGCGTCGGAGAGTGTGGAGAAGCCGCATGACGTTGAAGGCCTGTTGACCCGATCGCAGCTTCCGGAGAAAGCGGGGGCGCCGCATCCCCCAACCGGGTGTGCGCGAGCTCACAGGCGCGTCGTGTTCCGGAGGACGATGTCGGCCTCGAGCCGCCAGGTGCGCTTCTTCCCGGCACTCGGATCGACCGGCAGCGTCACGCGAAGCGTCCCGAGCTTCCCCGTCGCCGGGGCGGTGTAGTTGAAGACGCTTGCGCTGGTGATCCAGTCGGCGACCGCGACGCCGGCGCGGCGCAGCCGGTAGCGGTTCGTCGAGACGAGCTGCGTGTCGTAGACGATGTTCACCTGCGAGCCGCCCGCGGTCGGGCAGGTCGAGGGCAGGGTCACGGTGATCGAGGTCGCGGCGCCGGCCGGCGTGATCGCGCTGGCGCAGTGGATCTCCCGGCGCATCTTGTCGACCGCGAGCCGGGCGTTCTGCTGCGCCTGGAAGCGCTCGTTCATCTGGAACTCGGCGTTCGAGGCCTGGATGAAGAGCGTCGTCAGCCCGGCGAGGACCACGCCGAGGATCACGGTCACCTGGAGGAGCTCGACGAGCGTGTAGCCGCGCTCGCAGGCGAGCAGGCGGCGGAGCGTGCTCATCGCGACTTCGCGCGCACTGCGGCGAGCGCACGCCTCGCTGCGGCCTCGCTCTTTGCTCCGATGCCCCACTGGCGCTGCACGCGCTCGTCGACCCGGATCAGCGTCTCGAGCGCCGCCGCACCGCGCCACCAGCCGAAGCGGGCGCCGGTGACGATCCACTCGTGCTGGTAGAGCCAGTGCCGGACGTTCGCGCTCGACACCTTCGGGTGGGCGCGCACCCAGCTCTCCAGGCGCGACGCGCGGACGGTCAGGGGCAGTTCGTCAAGCGGCTCTGCGGGGGCGCCGGCGGCGGTGAACGCGGCCGGGCGCGCGGTCTGCTTCTTCGGCTTGGGCTTGGGCTTGGCGGCGGGCTTCGGCTTGGGCTTGGCGGCCGGCTGCGGCTTGGGCTTCGCGGCCGGCTTCGGCTTCGGGGAGGGCTTCGCCTTCGGCTTCGCGGCGGGCTTCGGGCGGGCAGGCAGCTTGACGGCCGTGCCGGTGTAGGGCGCCGCGTTCTCGGGTGCGCCTTCCTGCGCGTAGCCGCCGTTGCGGGAAAGCGTGAGCTGGATCGTCGGCATGCCCGTGTCGACGATCCGGGTGCCGGCCTTCGGGCTCTGCGAGGAGACGGTGTTCGCGGGATAGCCCTGCACGCCGCCGACCACGCGCCACGCGAAGCCGGCCTCCTCGAGGGTGCCCTTCGCGAACACGTAGGCCTGACCGCCGACGTCGGGAACCGTCACGAGCTCGGGGCCCGCGACCTTGACCTCGTCGGGCGTCGACGTCGCGCCGAACTGGCTTTCGGCGGCAAACGAGATCGTCGCAGTGCCCAGGACGAGAATCGCCGTCAGGGCAACGATGCGCGGGAAGACGGATGTGAGCCGGGCCGCCACGACTACTCCCTTGTCGGCAGAACCCTCGTTGGAGTTAAGAGCTGAGCGAGAACTCGACGACATCGTCCGGCTCGGCAGCTTCCACGACCTCGAAGACAGGCTCGGCGACGACCCTGAAGACCGGAGCGGCGACGAGCGGCGCCACCGGGCGAGGCTGCGTCTCGACCGTTCCCTGCCAGGTGAACGCGGTGCCGGCGAAGGAGCGGAACCACTCCTCCTGCTGTGGATAGGTCAGGTTCGGCCCGGTCTGGAGGTGGAGGTGCGGGCCGGTCGAGTGGCCGGTCGAGCCGACGAGGCCGACCGCGGCGCCCGCGGAGAGCGCGACGCCCGGCTGGACGGTGGGCTCGAGGAACGACATGTGGCAGTACGTCCAGGTACGGCCGTCCGCGGTGGCGAGCACGAAGCCGATGCCGCAGTTGCCGGAGCCGAGCGGCCAGGCATCCTCGACGATCCCGTCCGCGAGCGCGTAGAGCGGAGCGCCCATCGGCGCAGCGATGTCCGCGGCCGGGTAGTCGTGGTGGAACTCGCCGACGGAGATGACGCTGGGGCCGCCGCCGACCGGGAACACGTAGCCGCCCGAGTACGACGCAGCGGCGAAGAGCGACGAGGTCTGCGACGAGAAGGATGCGGGGGCGGCTCCGGCGCGAGCTGCGTCGAGCGCGGTCTTCGCGTCCTGCAGGAGCGCGCGCCGCTCGGCAACCGCCTCACCGGCGGCATGAGCCCGGATCCCGGCCTGCACCGCGCGCCGCTCGAGCACGAGCCGCGTCGAGAGCAGTCCCGCCCGCGAGGCGCGCGCGAGGAGCGTCCGCTCCTGACGACGAGTCGCCCGCTCGATCGCCACGGCGCGGACGAGCCTGCGGTTCGCCCGCGAGACGCTCTTCCTGGCGCCGTCGAGCTTCACCTGCAGGCGGTCGAGCGTGAACGTGAGCACTCCGCCGCCGTTGCCGTAGAGCGCCGCGAGCTCGAGGACGTCGCGGACGTACCAGTCGGCGTGGTTGTAGGCGAACACGCCGCGCTCGATGTCGGTGCGCCCGCCCGCCGCTGCGAGGTAGCGCGCGGCGGAGAAGATCGCGTCCTCGGGCGCCCACGGGTCGGCGACGCCGTCACCGTTCGCGTCCGTCCCCCACCGCAGCCACGTGGACGGCATGAACTGCATCCAGCCGACGGCGCCGGCGGAGCTCGGGCCCATGTTCCGGCCGAAGTTCGACTCGATCTTGTTGATGGACGCGAGCACCTGCCAGGGGATCCCGTAGGTGCTGCCTGCCCGATGCCAGAGCGCGCTGAGCTCGGCGAACGAAAGCCGCCGCGGCGCCAGCGTCGAGACGGTCCAGCCGGGCGGGAGCAGCAGCGATCCCTCGGCGTTCGGGACCTCGGCGCTCGGCAGCGCCGGAAGCACGGGGAGCACCGGCTGCGCCGGTGTCTCGCCCACGATCGTGAAGACGGGGCCCGAGGCCCCGGAGGCGCTCGCCGCACCGGTGAGTGCGAGCGCGAGAGTGAGGATCGCCGCCGCGCGCTTCATGGGTCTAGGTCGGCTCGGGATGGGCGACGCGGATCCCCGGGAGCGTGTCCCCGACCGGCACCTGGGCGGCGGCCGGCCGGAGCCCCGGGACCGGGTCGGGCGGCGGCTCTTCGGCCACGCGCTGGTCGTGCGCCTGCTGCTTGAGCGCCCGCTCGAGCGCCACGAGGAAGTCGTGCCGGTTCGTCGACGCGTTCGCCGCGATCTCCTGATCGACCTGGCCGGCGATCACGAGGTCGATCAGCGCCTTGCTGAAGGTCTGCATGTCGAAGAACTCGCCCTCCGCGATCGCGTCGTGGATCTCGTCGGGCCGCGCCTCGCGGATCAGGTCGGCGACGCGCGCGTTGTTGACCATGACCTCGACGGCTGCGGAGCGACCACCCCCGATCTTCGGGATCAGCCGCTGGCTGATCACGCCGCGGAGGACGCCGGCGAGGATCGAGCGGATCATCTGCTGCTTGACGGCGGGGAAGAACTCGGTCAGCCGGCCGAGCGTCTCGGCGGCGTCGATCGTGTGCATCGTCGAGAAGACGAGGTGGCCGGACTCGGCGGCCTGCATGGCCGTCTCGGCCGTCTCCGCATCGCGGAGCTCGCCGATCAGGATCACGTCGGGGTCCTGGCGGAGCGCGCGGCGGAGCGCCTGGCCGAAGGACTGCGTGTCGAGCCCGACCTCGCGCTGGTTGACGATGCAGGCGATGTCCTCGTGGAGGATCTCGATCGGGTCCTCGATGGTGACGATGTGCTGGCGGCGCGTCCGGTTGATGTGGTTGAGCATCGAGGCGAGGGTCGTCGTCTTGCCCGACCCCGTCGCGCCCGTGACGAGCACGAGGCCGCGGTGCTCCTCGGCGAGGCGCTTGACGCCCGCCGGAAGCTTCAGCGTCTCGAAGCTCGGCACCTCGCGCGGGATGACGCGGAAGGCAAACGAGATCGCCCCGCGCTGCATGAAGCCGTTGACGCGGAAGCGCGTGAGGTCGTTCGACGTGTAGGAGATGTCCAGCTCGCCGGTCGTGCGGAAGTCCGCCTCCTTCTGGCGGTTCACCGCGGTCACGGCGGCGAGCACGGTCTCGAGGTCCTGCGCGGTCAGCGCGTTGATCCCCTCGAGGGCGACGACCTGGCCGTCCTTGCGGATCGCCGGCGGGCGTCCGAACTTCAGGTGGACGTCGGTGGCGCCGGTCTGAACGGCGCGCGTAAGGAGGAGGTCCAGGTCCATGCCGCGACCCGTTGCACATCGGCAGCTGCGAGGCGGCGCTTTAACCTCCGCGCATGCACTCGTCCGTCTCGCTGGACGGCCGGCACTTCGAGTGTCTCGTGCCCGTGGACGAGCTCGAGCTGCGCGTCGGAAGCTACGTCGACGTGGACGGCCGACTCGGCTACGTGACGAGCGTCCGTCCGGCCGACGATCGGCGGATCGCCCGCGTCGAGGGCCGGCTGCTCGAGGGAGCCGATCCGTTCGGCGAGACCCCCACCCGCTCCGCGGCGGCCGGCGAGGTCGCGCGCTGGCTGGAGGGCGCCCGGCCGGATCGTGCCGCGCTCGAGGTCGGCTCGCTCACGTACGCCGACGGCGTGCCGCTCGTGCTCGACGCCGGCGCCTTCGACCGCCACACGTTCCTGTGCGGTCAGTCGGGCTCCGGCAAGACGTACGCCCTCGGGACGATCCTCGAGCGCCTCCTGGCCGAGACGTCGTTGCGAATCGTCGTCCTCGACCCCAACTCGGACTTCGTGCGCCTCGGGGAGCTGAGGGACGACGTCGACGGCGAGGCACGGAGCCGGTACGAGCCGGCAGCCGCCGGCGTCGACGTCCGCCGCGCAGGCGACGGGCCGGACCGGCTCCACGTCCGCTTCCGCACGTTCGACGGGACGGAGCAGGCCGCAGTCCTCCGCCTCGACCCGATCGACGATCGTGAGGAGTACGCGGCGCTCGTGGAGGCCGTCGAGCAGGCCGACGGGAACGAGATCGCGACGGTGCGGGAGACCGTCGACCAGCTGGCCGAACGGCCGGAGCCGTGGCACTCGCTCGGCGTCCGTGCCCGCAACCTGGGGGTGGACCGGTGGCAGATCTGGTCCGGAGCCGACGGCGGCTCCCTCGAGGAGCTCGTCCAGCCCGGAGGCTCCCGGTGTCTCGTCGCCGACCTGGGGTCGCTGGCCACGCGGGAGGAGCAGGCCGTTGCGGCCGAGGCGCTCCTCGCTGCGCTCTGGCGTCGCCGCGCGATCCGCGAGCCGATGCTGATCGTCATCGACGAGGCGCACAACGTCTGCCCCGCTCGGCCGGAGGACCCGCTCACCGCGCTGGCGACCGAGCACGCGGTGCGCATCGCCGGCGAGGGCCGCAAGTTCGGCCTCGTGCTGCTGGTCGCCACGCAGCGCCCGCAGAAGGTGAACGAGAACGTCGTCTCGCAGTGCGACAACCTGATCCTCATGCGCATGAACTCGCGCTCCGACCTCGCGCAGCTCGAAGAGACCTTCTCGTTCGTCCCCTCCCCGGTGCTCGGGCTCGCGACCGAGTTCCGGCAGGGCGAGGCGGTCGTCGCGGGCAAGCTCGTGCCGAGCCCCACGCTCGCTCGCTTCGGCCCGCGCTGGTCAGTCGAGGGCGGTTCGGACGTGCCCGCCGACTGGGCGGCCGTCCGCAGCTGACCTCCGCGCGAGCCGCTCGATGATCCGCAGCGCGATGCCGGAGGCACCGCCGACCTCGGACGGCCCGTCCGCGTCCGCGCGCAGGATCGACTCGATGCCCCGAAGGGCGAGCGGCGCACGGAGCAGGGCGAACGTCAGGCGCGGGAAGCGGTCGAGCGCGGCCTTCGCGCGCCACGACGCCGCGGTCTGAACGGCAAGCCTTCGTCGCAATTCCCCTGCATATGGGCGGAAATCCGCCGCTCGGCCCGCCAGGATGTCGAGCGCGTTCTGGGCCGCCAGGCCCGCGCTGAGCGCCGCCTCGTAGATCCCGTCGCCGGAGACCGGGTCGACGAGCCCGGCCGCATCGCCGACGACGGCCGTCCGGCCTGCGCCGGCTGCCGCGTCCGGACGGCGAAGCGGAAGGTGGTGGCCTCGCACATCCGTCAGCGCGTCGTCCGGGATCCCGTGCTCCCGGCACAGCCGCGCCAAGTGCGCGCGGAGCCGCGGGCCCTCCGCCAGCCACCCGCCGACCCCGACGTTGACGTGGTCCCCCTTCGGGAACACCCAGCCGTACCCACCCGGGACGACGCCGAACTCGATGCACGCCCGGCCGGAGAAGGGCGCAGGGTCGATCCTCGCGTTTCCCTCGAGCGCCACGGTCCGGAGGTGGCCGCGCAGGCCCTCGGCGCGGCCGACCGTCCCGTTCGCGCCGTCGGCGCCGATCACCACGCGCGCCTGCACGTCGTCCGGGGTCTCTCCGTCGCGGAACACGGCGCCCGCCTCCTGCGCCCGCTCGACGAGGAAGGCGTCGAGCCGCCTCCGCTGGGTGAGCTTGATCAGCGTCTCCCTCGTCGTCCGCGTGAACCGCCGCCGGTACCCGAGCCCGAGGTCGAAGACGTCCACCCGCTCCTCGACCACCGGCTCGATCGAGAACGGCAGCAGCCGCTCCGCGCGCACGGTGACGCCGCCGCCGCACGGCTTGTCACGCGGGAACCGCGCCTTGTCGACCAGCAGCACCTGCGCGCCGCCGCGGGCGAGGTGGAACGCGGCCAGCGACCCGGCCGGCCCGGCCCCGACGACGAGCGCGTCGAAGCGCATCGCTACTATCTCCCTTCCCCTGGGGGTGTTCCCGAGTGGCCAAAGGGGACGGGCTGTAAACCCGTTGGCTCTGCCTTCGGAGGTTCGAATCCTCCCGCCCCCACTTCTTGTCGGTCCGGCGAGGTTGCGGGCACTCGGCGCGGAGGGATGTGAAGTGTGGCGATGACCGAGCACGCGGTGGTGATCGCCGGCGGAGGTCCGACCGGCCTGATGCTGGCGGGCGAGTTGGCACTGGCGGGCGTCGACGTCGCCGTCGTCGAGCGGCGCGCCACGCAGGACCTTCCCGGCCTGCGCGCAGGCGGTCTGCACTCACGAACCATCGAGGTCCTCGACCAGCGCGGCATCGCCGAGCGGTTCCTGTCGGAGGGCCAGGTGGCGCAGGTCGCGGCATTCGGCGGGACCCAGTTGGACATCAGCGACTTTCCCACCCGGCACAACTACGGGCTCGGGCTGTGGCAGAACCACATCGAGCGCATCCTGGCCGGCTGGGTCGGCGAGCTGGGGGTGCAGATCTCCCGCGGACGCGAAGTGACGGGCCTCGCGCAGGACGACGCCGGCGTCGACGTCGAGCTGTCCGACGGCGGGTCGCTGCGGGCGCAGTACCTCGTCGGCTGCGACGGAGGACGCAGCCTCGTCCGGAAGGCGGCCGGCATCGAGTTTCCGGGGTGGGATCCGACGACGAGCAGCCTGATCGCCGAGGTCGAGATGGCCGAGGAGCCGGAACTGGGGATCCGCCGCGACGAGCTCGGCATGCACGCCCTGGGTCGGAGGGAGTACGAGATCCGCGACGGCGAGGTGGTGTTCGCGGACCGGGGCCCGGTCGGGGTCATGGTGACCGAGCCGCACGTCGGCGCCACCGACGCCCCGACCCTGCGCGATCTCAGCGAGGCGCTCGTCGCCGTCTACGGATCCGACTACGGGATCCACAGCCCCACCTTCATCTCCAGGTTCACCGACATGAGCCGCCAGGCGGCGGACTACCGAGCCGGACGGGTCCTCCTGGCCGGCGACGCCGCACACGTGCACGCCCCGGACGGTGGACAGGGCCTCAACACCGGCGTGCAGGATGCCGTGAATCTGGGCTGGAAGCTGGCCCAGGTGGTCAAGCGGACGTCCCCGGAAAGCCTGCTCGACACCTACCACGCCGAGCGCCATCCGGTCGGTGCCCGCGTGCTGCGCACCACGATGGCGCAGGTTGCGCTTCGCCGCCCGGACGAGCGAACGAACGCCCTGCGCGACATCCTGGCCGAGCTCCTCGCCCTGGACGAGCCTCGTAGACGACTCGCCGCGATGATGTCCGGTCTGGACATCCACTACGACCTGGGCGACGGACACCCGCTGCTCGGACGCCGCATGCCCGACCTCGACCTCGTCGCCGCCGGGCGCCCGCTACGGGTCTTCACCTTGCTGCACGACGCCCGGCCGGTGCTCCTCAACCTCGGCGAGCCCGGCGGCTTCGACATCGCTCCCTGGGCAGATCGGGTCGAGCTGGTCGACGCCAAGGGCGACGGTGCCTGGGAGCTTCCGGCGCTCGGGACGGTCACTGCTCCTGCCGCCGTGGTGATCCGGCCCGACGGATATGTGGCCTGGGTGGGAGACCTGACCCAGCCGGATCTCGCCGACGCGCTGACCACCTGGTTCGGACCGCCTACTGCGGCGTAGCCCATGCCGTTCGGGGCCGCTTCACTCGTCGAGCACCTCCCGGAGGCCGTCTGGTGGGCTTGAAAGGCGCTCCCTCAGGCCTACGTCCCTGAGCCTGTAGATCCAGAACACGGGCAGCAGCACGATCGCGGCGGCGCCGAAGGCCAGCGCCGTGACGCCCAGGAACTCGAGGACGAAGCCGCCGAGGAGCGCGAGCGCGGCGCCGAGCAGCGCGGCGACCAGGTCGTTCGCGCCGAGGAGCTTCCCGCGCTCGGCCGGGGCCGTCCGGTCCGCGAGCTGCGCGGTCGCGGCGACGAACGACACGTTCCAGCCGAGCCCGAGCCCGAAGAGCAGGACCGCAGTCATGAGCACGCCCTCGAAGACCTGGATCCCGGCGCAGGACACCGCCATGACGATCAGCCCGGTCGCGAGCGCCCGTGTGCGCCCGATCTGATCGATGACGGGCCCGATCACGAGCACCAGCGCGTACATCCCGAGCACGTGAGCACCGATGATCGGGAAGACC
This sequence comes from Gaiellaceae bacterium, assembly GCA_036554945.1. GTDB lineage: Bacteria > Actinomycetota > Thermoleophilia > Gaiellales > Gaiellaceae > JACDAN01. The sequence goes on from DATBMH010000077.1 coordinate 73,473, forward strand.
AGGTGCTGCGCGTGCTCGCGGTGGTCGACGACCACATACCCCGTCAGGTTCATCACGGACACCATCACGGCCATCGAGGCGAACCCGGCGAGCATCGCCGGGATCACGCCCGGGCGACGGACGATCTCGGAGAGCGGCGCGGCCGGCTGCGGGGGCCCGTCCTCGGCGGGCGCGATCAGCTCGCCGATGCGCTTCGGATCGGGCCGGACGTTGAGCGCCAGGACGAGCGCGACGAGGGAGAGCACCCCTGCGCCGAGCCACGGAACGGTGAGCACGCTCGCCTCGAGCTCGTCCTTCCCGGAGAAGATCGGGCTGAAGACCGCCGGGCCGAGGATCGCCCCGACGACCGCGCCGCTCAGCACGTAGGCGATGCCGCGCGCGCGGCGGTCCGGCGGGTACATGTCGCCGGCGGCGGCCCGGATCAGCAGCGCGACGCCGCCCGACGAGCCGATCAGGGCGAAGCCGAGGATCACGGGCACCGCCTGCTCGGTCGCGGTCCCCAGCGCCGTGAGCGCGCAGCCCGCGGCGCCTCCGAGGAACCCGATCGCGATGATCGGGACGCGGCCGAACCGGTCCATCGCCCAGCCGGCCGGGAAGGCGGTCAGGGCGGAGGCGGTGAGGAAGATCGCCGGCCCGAGGCCGAGCAGGGACTCGAAGCCCGTCACGAGCACGAAGGTGAGAGACGAGACCGCGGCGACGAGCTGGAGCACCGCCGAGTTCACCGCCAGGATCGCCGCGAGGAGGATCGTGTTGCGGCGGATCGGCAGCTCGGCGGCGCTGACTGTCATGCGGTGATGATCGCACCGGCGCCCCGGCCTCCGACGGCCGCGGCCGATTGACCTTCCGCGCCGATCGTCGTAACGTGGCTTTCCGAACGAACCGCGCAGTCATGCTGCGGTACTGCGTCTCGTTCCACGAACGACGGGCGAGGCGAGCCGTTCTTCGGGTCGAAGACCACCGATCTGAACCGCCCAGGGCACCGCGTCCGCCGAAACGGACTTGGTCTCGAGGAGGCAGAGAGATGGCTCGGACGTTGTTCCTGACGACGCCGATCATGAAGGGCGAGGACGTGCGCCGGCTCCAGAAGGCGCTGCAGAACCCGGCGCGCCCCGACCTGCGGGACGAGGACTTCCTGCAGTCCGCAGCGGGGGCCGACGGCGAGTTCGGCGAGGACACCCACCGCGGCGTCTACCGCGCGAAGTACTGGCTCGGGTACGCGGCCCCGGACCACCGGGCGAGCGACAAGCTCGTCGACTTCCTCAACGGCGTGAAGCCGCCGACCGCTCGGATGAAGGAGCTCCGCCGGAAGCGCGTGCGCGCGCTCCAGCTGCAGCCGCCGGGCGTGAAGAAGCTCAAGGAGGCGGTGCGGCACCTGGGCGTCACCGAAAGCCCTGCCGGGAGCAACAAGGTCGAGTTCGCGACCTGGTACGACGTCGCCGGGCCCTGGTGCGCGATGTTCGTGACCTTCTGCGGCGCGAAGGCCGGTCTGCCGTCGTACTCCAAGCGCCCACCCGGCCGTTGGGCGTTCGTCCCGTTCATGGTCGCGGACGCACGGGCGGGCCGGAATCACTACACGGTGACGAACAGCCCTGTGACCGGCGACGACGTGGCGTTCGACTTCCCGCCGAGGAACGGCACGGCGCAGCACGTCGGGATCTTCGCCGTCGAAGACGACCTCCGGCGCCTCGCGCCGGCCGCGCTGAACGCGGCGATCGCCCGCTTCGGGCGGCTCGGAAACCAGGAGTTCTGGTCGGTCGAGGGCAACACCGGCGTGGGCAACGACAGCAACGGCGGCGCGGTGATGATCCGGAAGCGCCGGAAGGCCGACGTGGTCGCCTTCATGCACCCGGGGGGCACGCCGATGTAGCCGGAGCGGCTCAAGCAGCTCGCCCGAGCACGCAACAGCAGCGCGAGGCCGATCGAGCCATCCAGCGAACGAGCTGGTCCAGAAGATCACGGTCGGAACGAGCCGTCTCGGCTCGTTCGGCCAAGAGGCCGTGGCCGAGCAGCGGCTCAGCCCGGCGCTCACGCGCGAGGTGGAGCGCACCGGCGAGCAGGTCGCGGGCCTGGTCGCCGAGCTCGCCGACACCGATCGCGCTCCACGAGCTCGCCAAGGCCGACCGCGCGAATCTCGTTGCGCTCGGCGGCGGCGGCCTCGTCATCCTGATCCTCGCCTGGCTGTTCCTGCTCAACCGCCGCGCCGTTCTCCGTGAGCGCGAATACGTCGAGGAGCTGCGGGAGCTGGACAAGCTGAAGGACGCGCTGCTCGCGACCGTCTCGCACGAGCTCCGGACGCCGCTCACGTCGATCACCGGGTATCTCGAGCTCCTGAGGCTCGACGGCTCCGGCGCGCTCTCGAAGTCCCAGCAGCAGATGCTGGAGGTCGTCGGCCGGCCGTCGCCTGACCAGGCTCGTCGGCGACCTGCTGTTCGTCGCCAGCCTGGAGGACGGCGTCTCCAACCTCGCCCTCGAGGACGTCGATCTTTCCGAGGTCGCCAGAGAGTCCGTCGAGGCAGCGGCGCTCCAGGCGGACCGGGCGAGCGTCGAGCTGGCCAGCAAGCTGCAGGACTGGCTCCCGATCTGCGTCGACCGCGGCCGGCTCTCGCAGCTCGTGGACAACCTCGTGTCCAACGCGGTCAAGTTCACGCCGCCCGGCGGCCGGCTCGAGGTCCGGGCGCTGGTGCAGGACGACAAGGCGATCCTCGAGGTCGCCGACACCGGCATCGGGATCAGCCCGTCCGACCGCGAGCAGATCTTGAGCCCTTCTTCCGCTCGGAGGTCACGGCCGAGCGCGCGATCCAGGGCGCCGGCCTCGGCCTGGCGATTGTGAAGATGGTCGCGGAGGCGCACGAAGCGACGCTCTCCGTCGAGAGCGAAGAGGGCGCCGGGACGACCTTCCGGGTCGAGTTTCCGCGGCTCAGGAGCCGCATCAGAGCGCCGCTAGAATCGATCGCTGCGCCCTCTTAGCTCAGTTGGTAGAGCACCTCCATGGTAAGGAGGGGGTCGACGGTTCGAGTCCGTCAGAGGGCTTC